>JBEBHD010000016.1:0-39058 GCA_040080915.1 Saprospiraceae bacterium | reverse complement strand
AGGGTGTGGTGCGGATCCGCCGCCGGGAGGAACCAGGTGCCCCACCCAGCACCGGCCCCGAGCTCGTGTCCGCTGCGGCGGACGCGGGTGGGGGTGAGGGCCGCGCGGGCTGAACCTGCCGCCACTCCCGTCCGGCCCTGATCTCCAGTCGTGCGCCCGTGGGTCAGATCACCGCGAACAGCTGGTGGACCAGCGCGGCGAGCCGCCCGGAACGCAGGAGATTTTTGAAATGAAAACCAAAAAAATAGTGGTAGCCCGCGAGCGCTTCGTCGGCACCCTGTCCGTCGAGGGTAACCACCACGTGCTCGGCAGCGAGTTTCATCACGCGGTACTGGGCGTAGGTGGAGCTGCTGGGTACCGGTTCGTACTGCGCCAGAGCGAGGTCGTCGAGGTCGGCCAGCAGGCTGTTTTCGTCGGGTCGGGTGAAGTACATATTTTGCACCTGGCCTTTGTACAAGTCAATGAATGCCGACTCATCGCCTTTTTGTCCGCTACCGTAAATGGCGGAAAAAGTGTTCAAATCACGTTTTTGGTAGTCTTGCAGCAACACCGAAACGATACTCGACGAGTCAAGCCCACCGCTCAGGCACACGCCCACGGGCACGTCGCTGCGCAGTCGCAAGCCGACAGCGGAGTTGAACATCTCGCGGTATTCTTCCGGGTTTTTGAACGGTTCCTTGATTTGCTTGCGGATGTCGTACCATTTGCGGGGGCGCAGGATTTTTTCCGCAGCCGGGGCGCCGGGGGCGAGGTTCAGGGTAAAACAATGCCCGTGATCCAGTTTTTTTACCTCCTGCAAAAATGTCCCGTCGTTCTGATCCGTCCGGTTGAAGGCGAGGAAATTGAACAGGGTCTCCTGGTCGGGCGTGGGTTTGCGGCCCAAAACGGCGGTGATGGACCGGATGTCGGAACCGAAGAGGATACGGTCGCCGTCCACGGCATAAAAAAACGGTTTCACACCAAAGCGGTCGCGGGCGGCGAACACTTTTTTGTCCTGGCGGTCGAAGAGCACCAAAGCCCACATTCCGTTGAACCGGTGTAACATGTCCTCGCCCCATTCTTGGTAGGCGGCGAGTACCACTTCCGTATCGGAACCGGATCGGAAGTGGTGGCCTTTGGCTCGAAGTTCTTCGCGGAGTTCGAGGTAGTTGTACACTTCTCCGTTGAAAATGAGCACATAGCGCTCATCGTGCGAGAACATGGGCTGGTGTCCGGCGGCGCTCAAGTCGAGGATGCTGAGGCGCACAAAACCAAGCCCGGCCCCGTTTTCGGAGAACAGCCCGTCATCGTTCGGGCCACGGTGTTTCATGGCCAGCATCATGGTTCGGAGCGCCTGCTCCGGCACTGGTTGGCCGTTGAGTTGGATTATTCCGGATATTCCGCACATCGGGTTTTAGATTGTTACGATTAGGTTGATTGATTCGATTTTGGGTGCCTGGCACAGGTGAATTGTACCACAACCGGGCTATTCAACAACCGTACCGTTTCGTATTGTCATGTGGTGATTCTTTGGGAAAATGTCGGGTGGGCGAGAAAAGCGGGGATTTTTGGGAGCGGAGGGCCAGACTCGAAGCGAAGCGCCATCTGGCTGGGGCGGTGCGTGATAACGCCCAATTATGAAACATGCAGCAATAAAAAAGGCTGGGAATAGTCATGCCGCACCATAATTCCAGGCAGACCACGAATCAACGGTACTAAAGTCTCCAGCGAGCCGGATTTCTGGGATTCGCACAACCTAGTTGCCTGACCGGGCAATCAGGCACCTCCAGATGACGGAAACTGGCCGAAAAGCGTATTGAAGAGCAGGCTTTATTTCTTCTTCCAAACCCGCCACGGCGCTTCCTCGTTTTTCCACAGGCTTTCCAAAGTCATTTTGTCGCGCAGGGTGTCCATGGGGTGCCAGAAACCTGTGTGTTTGTAGGTGAACAGTTCGCCGTCGGCGGCTAATTTTTCGAGCGGGCTGCGCTCGAAAATGGTGCTGTCTCCCTCGGCAATATAGTCGAACACGCGGTTTTCGCACACAAAAAAGCCGGCGTTGATCCAGCCGCCCTCGCCCTTGGGTTTTTCCACAAACTTGCTCACCTGTCCGCCCTGACCGATGTCGAGCGCGCCGAAACGGCCCTCCGGTTGGCTGGAGGTCATAGTTATTGCCTTGCCGTGGTTTTGGTGGAACCGGACTAAAGCACCGATGTCCACGTTGGAAACACCGTCGCCGTAGGTGAGCATGAATGGTTCGCCGGGGTCGAGGAATTGCTTGGCCCGTAGCACGCGCCCACCGGTCATGGTGTCGAGGCCGGTGTCGAGCAGGGTCACTTTCCACGGCTCGCTCACGTTGTTGTGTACCTCCATTCTGTTGTTCGCCAGATCGAACGTGACATCCGAGTGGTGCAAAAAATACTGGGCGAAGTACTCCTTGATTGCGTAGGCCTTGTAGCCGCACAGGATGATAAAATCGGAATAGCCGTGGTGGGCATAAATTTTCATGATGTGCCACAAGATAGGCTTGCCGCCGATCTCGACCATGGGCTTGGGGCGTACGCCGGTTTCTTCGCTGAGGCGGGAGCCATAGCCCCCGGCGAGGATCATTACTTTCATAATGATGAATGATGAATGGTGAATGATGAATGCCCGGCGAGGGCCATTCCGTTCAAGGCACACGGGAGTGGTTGCATGATCAGGTTGATGGCTATTGCGGTTTTTTCAGGGCTGCGAGGCCGGGGAAGTATTTCACGAGGAGTGGGAGCAGGCCGAGGCGCTGCCGCCAAGTTCCGGCGTTTCGGTACAGCAGCGACAACATTTTTCTGGAAAGGCGGGATTTTTCCCCGGAACTGAGCGGGCGGGTGTAGAGGCGGTCAAAATCGTGCAGGATGCCAAACAGGGCCGTTTGAAGTTTTTGGCCGTTGTATCGGGCTTTTTCTGCCGAATTTGTCACACCACCGGAGTGTTTGCGGTAGGCGGTAGTGGTTTCGGGCAGGAAATGCACCTTGGAGCGCAAGGCCACGTGCAGCCACATCAGGTAGTCGTGGATGTAGTATTTTCGGTCGGTGTCAATGACGTGGTCGCACAGGAGGGCACGGCGCACTACGGTGGTGGAGTTGTTGATAAAATTACCGCCCAACAGTTTCATGAAAATAACACCGCCCTCGTAACTGTCGCGCAGCGTGTCGTGCTCATCGCCCTGCACCGGGGAGCCGGTTTCGGAAATGATGTGTACATCGGAATACGACAGGCCGTGATCGGGGTTGTTTTCCAGAAAAGCCACTTGTTTGCGCAGTTTGGCGGGGTCGGTCCAAATATCGTCGCCGTCGCAGATGGCCAAGTACTTTGCCGTGCAATGCTGAAGCGCCCGTGCGGCGTTTCCGGCGATGCCGAGATTTTTGTCGCCGGGCAAAAACAGGATACGCTCAGGGTATTGATCGGCATATTTTTGGCAAATATCACGGGTGCTATCCGTCGAGCAGTCTTCGCCGATGACCAATTGGACGGGAAAATCCGTCTCCTGTGCGAGCACTCCTTCGATGGCCTCAGTGATGTAGGGTGCCACGTTGTAGGCGAGCATGAGCACGTGCAGAGTTACAGGTTGACGTTGTTCCATGTTTGGTCTCGCTTTCAAAAATCACGCCTTTTTACCCACCAATTTCATGGCTTTGGGGATGATCGTTTGCCGGATAAACTGCATTTCTTCGGTTTTGGTCACAACGTGTAGACCGAGGTAGGCCAATCCAGCGAACCCGGGCAAGAGCACGAGTTGCAGCCCGCCCGTTATTGAGGGCAGGTTTTTCAGAAAAAATAACATGCCGCCCACGAGCAGGCTGAACGCAACGGTGGGTAGGATATCGCGCACTTGCTCGCCGAGGGAATAGCGCAGGAATTTTTTGGAGTAGTACGCATTGATGACGAGGTTGACGTAGGTGGCTACCACTTCGCCCACGATGAGGCCGTAAATGCCGTATCGAATACCGACCACGATGGCGATGGCGATATTGACCTTTTTTATGATTTCGAGTTTGAGGCTCAGGTCGGAGCGGCCCAAAACAAGCAGCATGTTCAGGTTGACCGTGCTGAAATGGTAGGTCACGCCCGACAGACAAAGCAACTGGAGCATGGGCGCAGCGGGTAGCCATTTTTCGCCGACCAAAGTGATCAGGACAGGTTCGGCCAGCACTCCCAACACCGTCATGGCAGGCACGATGATGAACGAACTGAGCTGCAGCATTTTCCGGTAGCCCAATTTGAGTTTTTCGCGGTCGTCCTGAAGTTTGGCCAGCACCGGGTAGGTCACGCTCTGCACCGTTCGGAAGAGCGTGTTGATGACCATATTCGTGAACGTGCCCGCTTGGGTGTAAAAGCCTAGTGTGGCTGCGGCGAAAAACTTGCCGATGAGCAGCTTGTAAATGTGGACAAAAAATTTGTCGAGCACGGCGGCGGCCAGGATTTTGGAGCCAAAACCGAACAGCCGCCGAAACGACTCCCGGCTGAACTGCATCGTGGGCCGCCAGCCGCTCAGCGCCCAAAACAGGGCGGTAGTCATCAGATCAAGCAGAGCATAGCGGGCTACGAGGCTCCACACGCCCCAGCCCTGAAACGCCAAAACCACCGCCACACCGCCGGAAACGAGCACGGATGCCGTTCGGACAATGGTCTGGGTTTTGAAATCAATTTGCTGGATGAGCACGCTGTGCTGCACCAGCGACAGCGCGTTCACGATCAGGCTGATGCCCATGATGCGCACGATCAGCGTCAGGGAGGGTTGCTGGAAAAATGTGGCGATGTACGGGGCGCTGACGAACAGCGCCCCGTACAGGGCCACAGCGGCCACAAGGTTGAAAATGAACGTCGTGGACTTGTCAGCTTCCGAAATATGCTTTTCCCGGATAAGCGCCGTGGAAAAACCGCTCTCGACAAAAACGGCGGAGAACTCGAAAAAAATCATGACCATGGCCACCAAACCAAAATCCTCCGGTGACAACAGGCGGGCCAACAGGATGGTCACGACAAAGCTGACGACACTTCCGCTCAGCTTGTCCATGACCGCCCAACCGATGGCCGAAATGGAGCGGTCGCTCAGGCTTTTCGACATGGCTGCTGGTCAGTTCAGGTGGACGGTCTTGGGCTTGACCTTTGCCTTGTTGTTGTTGTGTTTCGACCGCCTTTCAGGTTCGTAGTAGCCGTTTTTGCTGTTTCCGTAGCCATAGCCGTAGGCATAGGCACCGGTCTGGCCGGGCTTGTTCAGTGGCACGCCGTTGAGCACGATGAAGGGGCGCGGCAGTTTGTCCTTTTGAGCAATGTCCTCCACGATCTGGAGCTGTCCGCGGCGGGTATAGTTCATGCGCACGACGTACATGGTGGCATCGGCGATGTCCTTCATTTGCAGGGCATCGGCCACGAGGCCCACGGGCGGGGCATCCAGGATGATGAAATCGTAGCGGTCGCGCATTTCGGTGAGCAGATCGCGCAGGCGGCTGGAAAGGATGAGTTCGCTGGGATTGGGTGGTACGGGGCCACTGGCGATGAAGTCGAGGTTGAGGTGCAGGCCGGTATTGCGCAGTATCCTGGACGGCTTCATTGAGTGATCAATGAGGTAGTTGACGATGCCGTCCTCGGCGGGTTCGATGCTCATGTACGCTTCCTGTTTGGGTTTGCGCAGGTCGAGTTCGACGATGAGTACGCGCTTGCCAGACAGGGCGAGGCTCATGCCGAGGTTGAGGGCGATGAACGACTTGCCTTCGCCAGACGTGCTGGAGGTCATGAGCAGGGTTTTTAGGTCGGCTCCGGGGGCGATGTACGCGAGGTTGGCCCGCAGCAGGCGGAACATTTCGGCGATAGCTGTGCGGCTGTTTTCGCGTACCACGAGTTTTTCCTTGCTGTTGCTCTGGCCGAGGGTGCCGCCCAAGGGCACCGAGGTGCTTTGTGTGATATCTTCCTCTTTTTGCACCTTGTCGTTGAGGTTTTCCATGAAGAAAATAAGGCCGATCGGGATGGCAAGGCCGAGGAACAGGGCAATCATCCAAATTTGGGCACCTTTGGGGCTGAGCTTGGTAAAACTCAACGTAGCCGGTTCTACCACGCGGCCTTTGGGGGCGGTAACGGCTAGCGAAACAGCGGCCTCTTCCCGTTTTTGGAGCAGGTAGAGGTACAGGTTTTCCTTCACGTCTTTTTGCCGTACCATTTCCAATTGTTCACGCTCGCGGCGGGGCAAGCTGTACAAGCGGCCTTCGAGGCTGGACCGCACGCCTTTGTTGGCGTTGCTGGCGACGAGCAGGTCGTTCTTGATACTGCGAATGCTCTCGATGATCGTTTGCCGTAGGTTCTGGATTTCTTTTTGGGTGAGCAGCAGGTCGGGGTGGGCTGCGCCGTGAGAGGCTTCCATGCGCCCCCGATCGTCAAGCAGCTGGTTGAACCGCTGCAACTGGGTAGTAAGCGTGAGGTTGTTGAGGTTCAGGTTGGTTGGGACGAACTCAAAGTTGTTTTTGTTGCGCACTAAAAAATCCTCCACTGTGCCCAGAATCTGGAGCTGGACTTCCGTGGCCGTGATCTCTTTGTTGGACTGGGACATCTCGGCCATCAGCTGCGCACCCTCAGCGCTCATTGCGACCGGGGCGTTGTTTTGTTGATAAACTTGCAGGTTTCGCTCTGCTTCTGAGAGGTTAGAGGCGATCATGTCAATGCGCTCATTGACCATCTCGATGGTGCTTTCGTGCGCTTTGTTTCGCAGGGCGACACTGTTGGAGTTGTATGCCTCCATCAGTTCGGCGATGATGTCGTGTGCGCGCTCGGCGGAGTTGTCCTTGATGGACAGTTTGAGCGTACTGGACTGTTCACCCATGATCTCGACTTTTAGCGCGTCCGTCAGGCCGCGGGCCGTGCCGTATTCGGTCAGGATCAGTATCCCGATTTGGGTGTTGGCGTATTCGCCGGGCTTGTGTGAAAGGGTTATGGTGCCCATCGGCAATTTGAGTTCCTTGCCAAACTCGCCGTTGAAAACCTGTTCATCGATCTCGAATTGGTAACCGCCCCGGCCATTGTCAGTCAGTATGGCTTCGATTTCCACCTGATCGTTGGTGGGCTGCCAATCAAGTACCTGAACGGGCGAATTTTTGTACAGGGCGCGTTTTTTCATCCCGTCAATACTGGTGTACTGGTATTGCAGGTTGAGTTTTTTCACCACTTCCGCCATGAGCGGGGTGGAGGTAAGCACCAGTGTCTCGTTTTCGAGCGTCTTGCTCTTTTTGCCCATACCTAATTCGGAAAAGAACAATTCCTCGGTAGGCTGGCCGGAGTTTTCGTCGTCCTTGATCAGGATCAAGCCCTCCGATTTGTACACAGGCATGGTGTACTGCAGGTAAAAATATGCCCCCGTGACGGTGAGCATGAGCGCGATGGCAAAAAAGTACCAGTACCCTAAACCTTTGTAGAGTACCTGTTTTAGGTTGAATTGATTATCTCCCATAGTATTATCTCGGTTTTGATTTTGACGAAAGTGCTTTGCTGTCCTTGCAAAAAGCCCCCTTTGCCTTGCTTGCAAGAACCATTCCTTTTTATTCCCGCTCAAACGGATGCGGGCTGAGCGGCAGATTGGCCAGCGGGTGGTGCTCGTGGCCGTTTAGGCCGATCGGCTGTGCATTTCGGATCGAGTAGGCGATTTCCACGGCTTGCGCGGCCTCCTCCAATCGAAATCCTTTGCCCTCCAGCACGCTTTTGTAGCTCAGGGTATGCAAGTCGGTGAAACCCTCGCTGAACTCGATTTCCTTGCCCTCCACGGTAATGGAGCGGTAGGTTCGGGAACCATTGTTGCGCAGCGCATCGGCGATCGTATCGGAGTTGATGCTCAAAAACCAGTTGACCCGTGCTTTCTCAAGGCGCAGATAACCGGAGGCGCGGTCGTGAGAACGCACGTAAACGTGGTTTTCCATCACATCCCCAAATATCCAGTGCAGCATGTCAAAAAAGTGGATGCCGATATTGGTGGCTATGCCGCCCGACTTTTCGATATCGCCCTTCCAACTGGCGAAATACCAGTTGCCACGCGACGTGATATACGTCAGGTTTACATCGAACACCTTGCCTGGCGGGGCTGCATCCACTTGGCGCTTGAGTTCTTGCAGGGCCGGGTGCAAGCGCAATTGCAGTATCGTGTACACGCGTTGACCTGTATCTTTTTCGATTTCTTGCAGGCCTTCCACGTTCCAAGGGTTGAGTACGAGCGGTTTTTCGCAGATCACATCGGCACCGTTGCGCAAGCCGAAACGTATGTGCGCGTCGTGCAGGTAGTTGGGTGAGCACACACTCACATAATCTATCGGTAACCCGCCGCGCTTGAGCTTGCTCACATACCGGTCGAAGCGTTCAAATTCGGTAAAAAAGGCGGATTCGGGGAAATAACTGTCAATAATCCCAACCGAATCGTTGGGGTCCAACGCGGCGACCATCGTATTTCCTGTGTCGCGAATCGCGCGCATGTGGCGGGGGGCTACATAACCGGCGGCACCAATGAGTACAAATCGTTTCATTGTTGAAGAAGAAGATTAGAAAAAGGTTTCTGAGTAGAAAAGGTTAAAGGGTTTTGGGTTTGTAGGTTTCTGGTTGGATCGTAGTGGTAATTAGCACATTCTATTTACAGTGTTGTTTTGCAGTGTGTATCGCTCGCCGCTGCCGGGGCAGGTGGCTTGACCGTTTTCGTCGAAGTGCAGGCGTTCGCCGTGTTCGCTCATCCAACCGATCTGGCGGCTGGGGTTGCCCACGACGAGGGCGTAGGGGGGGACATTTTTGGTGACCACAGCACCTGCTCCGATGAAGGCAAAGGCACCGATATCATGCCCGCAAACGATGGTCGCATTGGCACCAATGGAGGCACCTTGTCCCACATGCGTTTTGCGGTATTCATTCTTGCGTTCCACGGCACTGCGGGGGTTGAGCACGTTGGTGAAGACCATCGAAGGGCCGAGAAAAACGTCGTCGGCACACTCGACTCCCGTGTACAGCGAGACGTTGTTTTGCACCTTCACGTTGTCGCCCAAAACGACTCCATTGGCTACAAATACGTTCTGGCCCAGTGAACAGTTTTTGCCGATTTTGGCACCGGACATAATGTGGCAAAAATGCCAAATTTTGCTTCCGGAGCCAATCTCGCAGCCGTCATCCACTATGGCGCTGGGATGGGCGTAGTAGGCTGATTGCGACACGCTCAAGATTTTGTTTTTCGTTAATTATCAATCTGTTGGACTGTCTGGAAATTCAAATTACTCCCGTGCTCAATGGTTGGATAACCAATAAATATTACACGAGACGGGGGAAGACAAAAGTCATGCCAACCCATAGGGAAGTGGTCGTTTGCAAAAACGCCTCAGGCACTTTTTTCGGGGCCAAAGGTAGGCAAACAATTCAAACGGAAAAGCAAAAATTGTGATGCGTCACCGCCCGATTAGAACCCGTCGTGTTACCCGATACCCGCTTGCTTGGAGGCGCAGTGCGTACATGCCTGGGGACAAGGCGCGCACATCAAGATCGAGCAGAATTTCGCTGCCGGGTTGTGCTGTTTGCCTCAGGCAGGTTCGGCCCAGCATGTCGGTTAAAGTGACCTCCAGCGCCAACGGTGCTTCCGATGAAACCGCCACGATTAGCTGCTCGGAAGCCGGATTGGGAAACACGCGCACGCCAAATGGCTCATCATCTGGCCAGTGGGTGCCCACGGTTTCGACAAGGGTGCGGGAAAGGCTGTCCCAGCAGCCGTTTGCGTCCATGACGTACAGGATATACGTTCCGCCGGGCACGCCGTCGAGGTCTTGGGTTGCGGTAATGAAAACGGTGTTGTTCAAAAACCACGAGTACGCAACCGGCGGCGTGCCGCCAAACTGGGAGACATGGATGCTGCCGTTGCTGGCCCCTTGCACGGGGTGTTGGAGGCTTTCGAACAGGAGGTATAAGGAGTCGGGCTGCACCAACATGGCTTCAGAAACATAGGTACAGCCGTTGTTTTCTGTAATAGTCAAGGAGTAGGTCCCGGCGGCCAAGTTGGGGTTGTCAGGAGAGAGGACCTGGTTGGACCACTTGAATGAAAACGGCCCTCCGCCGCCGCCAGCGACCGACACGCTCAACGAGCCATCGGTATCACCAAAGCACGAGGGCTGAACGGTGACGACATCAAGTCGCAGGGAATCGGGCTGCTCCAGCGCGGCTTCATAAATATGGGTACACCCGGTGTTTTCTGTAATAGTCAGGGTGTACGTACCTGCAGGCAGGTTGGGGTTGTCGGGCGAAAAAACCTGGTTGGACCACTCGAATAGGAGCGGCACTGCGCCGCCGCCGACAATCGAAACGCTCAACGAACCGTCGGAGGTGCCGAAACACGAGGGGTGTACCATGTCAATCCCGAACAGCAGCGAGTCGAATTGCTCCAGTATTGTTTCAACGACGTGGGTGCAGCCGGTGCTTTCCGTCACAGTCAAGGTGTACGTCCCGGCAGTCAGGTTGGCGTTTTCGGCGGTAGTCGCTTGGTTGGACCAACTGAACGTCACCGGCCATATCCCGCCGTTGACGACCAATGCGCTCAACACGCCATCGGAATCACCGAAGCACGTCGGCGGCACGGCGGCTATTTCGATCCGCAACGAGTCATGGTCACCCAATTCGGCTTCCAGAACATAGGTGCAGCCGGTGGTTTCCGAAATGGTCAGCGAATAAGTGCCGGGAGCGAGATTGGCGTTGTTGGCGGTAAAAATATGGTTGGACCACTCGAAGAAAAACGGCCCTGTGCCGCCGCTAAGCACGGCGGCGCTCAAAACTCCGTCGGTTTTGCCAAAACAGGTGGGCGGCGTAGGCACGATTTCCACATTGGCTGTACAGGCGTTGGCCAAACACGTTTTGGCGGTATCGGCTTGGTAGGTTTGGCAGCCGATGGCATCCCGTACCTGCACGGCCCAAGGAACCCCGCTGCTTACGATTTGCCCGGCGGTATCGGCCAAAAAAGAATAGGGCAGCGTGCCTCCGGTAACCGTGGTGAGCAATTTGACACTATCCTTTCCAACACACAATTCCTGCACCGTGAGACCCAATGGCTTAAAATCGGAGGGCAGTGCCGCGTTGCGGATTTTTAGGCAAATATCGCCCGAACCTACCCCGGAGGCTCCGTTCAGCGAAGCGATTTGAAGGTAGTAGGTTTGGCCGTTGTTCAGGTTGGGCACTGTGACGTAGCCGTTGCATGGCAACGGATTGACAGTGCAAAAAACCTGTTTCAGGTCGTTGCAATCACCCTCCCAAACAGCCAGCGTGTGCTCGAATCGTGCTCCGGTATTTACCTGCACCGAACCAAAACCCGGTGCCGTGAACTGGAACCACACGTCGCGATCCACTGCCACGGCACAGGATGGCTTGACCCCGGAAAACGCCGCGCCAAGGTTGGTGGCGGGCAGGCAGCCCGCATTGAGCACGACAGCCGTGGCCGATGTACAGGCATCGTTGGCCGGAACAACGGCCTGCCGGATATGCAATTCGGGGCAAACAACGCCCTCTACGGTGGCAAAAACGCCCGCGATCTGCACCGAGTAGGTTTGCCCAGCAGTCAAGGCCGGCATGGTTAATGCGCCGCCGTTGTGGTTGGTGGCCAGTTCGGTCAGGCTGGTACAGGTACCGCTGTACAGCGTAATGATATGGGAAAAGTCGGCATCGGCAGTCAGTTCAAGCGTTTGGCCGGGGGTAAGCGCGGGGGCGACAAACCGGTACCACACGTCGGCACGGGCCAATCGGTTGTGCGAGGGCTGGAAGGGCGACATGGCGGCGTTACGGTTGTTGCCCGGTTTGCACGGGCCGCCCACGGCGATTACATGTGCGGTGGCGCAATCGTCATTGGCTGGCCGCACGGGGAAATTAGCCGCCTGCTCCAAGCCGATGCAAACTTGCCCACGCGTCAAACCAAAACCCCCTTCTACGCCCGAAACACGGAAAAAATATTGGGTGCCCGTTTGTGCCGGGAAATAAGTGGTTTCTCCGGCAAAGCCGTGTTCGTCGCGGTTGTCGCACACCAATGGCTGCGGATTGGCGCAGCCGCCGGTGAACACGTTGACCACGTCGTTGAAATCGGCACGGGTAGTCAGTTTGGCAACTCCGGTGAAATCGGCCGTCCAGCGGAACCAAAGGCTGCCTGCGGATCGGTCAGCACACGTGCTTGTCGGGCCGTTGAACAAAGCGTTGGTATTGTTGGCTGGCAAGCACGGAGCGGCGGTGGTGATGGCGACGGCATTAGCGCAAAAATCCAGCGCAGGCCCGCTGCCGGTGACTTTTACATTGTCAATTCCACTCCAATAGCCATGTACTCCGCCATCGGCGTATTCAAAAATGATGCGCAGTTGCTGGGACCGGTAAGGCGACAAATCGTAATCAAAACTGCCGTAATTGGGGAAAAACGGCCCGGCTACATGGCCTTCCGTTTTGGCGAGCTGCGTCGTTTCGCCCTTTTCGTTTTCCACAAAAACGGCGAATGACTCATAGCCTGAGTAACGCATGATCGCGTCGTAGGTTAGTTTATATTCAAAAAACTGAGTGCCGGAAAACCAGGGCGAGCGCAAGCGGATGGTGGATGCGGGGGCGGTATCGCCCTGCTTGTTGTCGTCAAAAAAAACAAAACAGGTACCGTTCATCGAACTGCCCTCGTAAAATGCGGACGATCCGATCGGGACAAATCCGAACGACCAGTCTTGCTGGCCCGCAACGACCTGAGTTGTCCAACCTGGAGGTTTTTGGCAAAGGTCGAAATCCTCCAGCAGCACGTTGGTGCCAGCACCGGAGCCGGTCACGCGCACATTGTCTATGCCGGCATACTTGCCTTTGCTGCCGTTGGGGCTGGAGTAACGGAAAATCAGTTTGGTTTGGGGCGACTGCGATACGAACGCCAAGTCGTGCCGGAGTTTGAAATAATCGCCCTTGTCAAGGCCCTCGTAGTTGGTGGAGTAATTGTCGAAGCGGGCCAAAAGCGTTTCGGTCATGCCGTCGGAGACAAAAATTTGCAGGAAATCGTTGGCCCCGAAGCGGAAATGCACGTCCATGCTGCACATCACGGTGGTATACGGCGCAGCATTGAAAGCCGGCGAAACGAACTCGAGCATATACCCGGGCGCGGTGACACCGCCTGACTCGTCGTCAATGAACAGGAAACAACTGCCGTCTATGCTCTGGCCCAGCGCGGAGGCATTTTGGGCCAGCCCGACGTACCAAATCGGGCTGAGGTTGTCGCCCATGATACGTACCTGCCATCCGGCGGGCAGGGCGCAAGTGTTGAAATTTTCATCAAGCAAGACCGTCTGGGCACCGGCCCCGGCGGCTAGGAATGTCAATACCAGTATGAGAGTACGTGAAAACATGGCTACTTTTTTTGTACAGGGATTAAATGGCAGATTTCAGGCTTTTTTTTAGCAAATGTAAAGGTAAACGGCCTGCGCCAAACGAGTTTGCTCAAACCTTTCCTAATTTTGGCTTTTGAAAAAATCGGACACGGATTTTCTGACCGCGCTTCTGACACCCATCGTTGAAAAGTCATGCCCGCCGCTACTTTTTCTTTGATCGAAAACAAGAGCCGACTTGCTTCGGCCACGCCCGCCCTTGCCGATTCGCTCGACCCGTACCAGCCTTCGCCCGGTAAGCCTTGGAACGCCCGCCGCGTTGCGCATCTGTACCGACGCATAGGCTTTGGTGCTACCTTTGAGCAGATCAACCAAGGCCTCGCACTTCACCCGTCTGCATTGGTGGACCAGTTGCTCGATGCCGCTGCTGCCTTGCCAATGCCGCCGGTGCCGCAGCCGGAAGACTGGTCGCAGTGGACTACCGCCCAGTACGCCAACAACGTCGGCAAGATGGAGGAGCACCGCCGCTACCTGCGTCACCGCTGGTTTTCGGACATGCTCGACGAGAGCGTGCGGGCCAAAATGACGCTGTTTTGGCACAACCACTTTGTCACCAAACTGTACATCGTCGGCTGCAACGCCTACACGTGGAAATATTTCGTGCTGTTGCACCAGTATGCCTTCGGCAACTTTCGGGAGTTCGTGCTGGCTATGGGCAAAAACCCGGCCATGCTTGTTTTCCTCAACGGAAATGTCAACGAAGCGGGCGAACCCAACGAGAATTATGCCCGCGAGCTTATGGAGCTGTTCACGATGGGTGAGGGCAACGGCTACACCCAGAACGATGTGGTGGAAATGGCCCGGGCGCTCACGGGCTGGAAGGCTTCCTTCAACGACTGCACACCGCATTTCTTTGACTCGACAAAATTTGACAACAACCCCAAGACGATCTTTGGCGTGACCGGCAACTTCGACACCGACAGCGCCCACAACCTGATTTTTCAGGAACGCCCCGCGCAAGTTTCGGAGTTCGTCGCTGGCAAACTGTACCGCCACTTTGTTTTTCATGATATTGACCCCGCGATCGTGCAAGGGCTGGCAGCCACGCTGCGCGCCAACAATTGGGAACTCCTGCCCATGATCAAACAACTGCTCAAAAGCGAGCATTTTTTTGAGGAGCGGTTCATCAACTCCCGGATCAAAAGCCCGATGGAACTGCTCATCCCAATCATGAAAACAATCGGCGCCAACTCAACCACGCACGCACTACCGATTTGGTGGGACGATACCACGTTCTGGATGGACAGGCTCGGGCAGGTGCCGCTTGATCCCCCCAACGTGGCTGGCTGGCCCGGGCATCGCAAGTGGATCAACGAGAGCACGCTCACCAACCGGTGGAAGTTTGCCAGCCTGCTCATGTCAAACCATATTTCCAAAAATGAAGCCTTGCGCACCAACTTGCGCTCGCTGGCTCAAAACCTGACCAACAACAGCAACGACCCGGCCGTGATCGTCCGGACGCTCGTTGATTTTTTCTGTGGCCAGGAATTGGACGCGATCCACTTCGCCGCCGCTGTCGAGTATTTCAAAAACGGCATCCCGGAAGGCTACTTCACCGACGGTTCCTGGAACCTCGGCTGGGATGAGGCACCGTACCAAGTGATTGCCCTGGTGCAGTATTTGGCCAAACAGCCGGAGTTTCAGTTGATGTGAAGTGCGCCTCAAACTTTCCAGGTTTTTAAACCAGAAAAGTCTATAAACCGATCTGGATCACAACGTTGAAAAACATGAAACACAAACCACGCCACGGCTCCGCCCTTGAACACGGCCCCGCCCACGAGCAGGAACACCGCCTGTGGTCGCGCCGCGATTTCCTCTCCGCTTCCGGCCTGCTCGGCGCGGGCAGCATGCTGCTCGGCGGCTTGCCGGTGCGTGCATTTCAGCCCACACCCCTGCTGGCCGCCCTCACTGCCGCCAATTGGGACGACAACGACCACATCCTCGTCCTTATCCGCCTTGACGGCGGAAACGACGGCCTCAATACCGTAGTCAAACGCGGCAGCTCGGAGTACTACAACCTCCGCCCCACGCTCGCCATACCCGACAACAAGCTCTGGGCCTTGAGCACCCAGTACGGTATGCCTCAGGAGACCAACAGCCTGCAACCCCTATGGACTGAGGGCATGATGAAGTGCATCTTCAACGTGGGCTACCCCAGTCCCAATTACAGCCATTTCCGTTCGGGCGACATCATCGTGTCGGCCAGCGATCGCAACGAGGTGGTCGAAACTGGCTGGATCGGGCGTTTCCTCGAAAACGAGTACGCCGCCTTCCTCGAAGCACCGCCCTCTGTGCCGCCTGCCCTCCAGATCGGCGTTCAAACCAACCTGCTGTTCACCGCCGAAGAGGCCAATATGGCTCTCGCCGTCAGCAGCCCCCAAGAATTTTACCAGATCGCCCAGACTGGCCAACTGTTTGAAACTGAAACACTCACGGCCTCCAACCGCGACCAGGAACTGGCATTTGTGCGCCAAACGGCCAACGCAGCCTTTCGATACGCCGAAACGATCAAAGAAGCGTTCAACGCGGGCAAAAACGACGTGACTTACCCAGCAGCGCCCAACTCCCTGTCGGCACCCATGTCTATCATCGCCCGCGTTATCAAGGGCAACATGGGAACCCGGATTTTCCTCGTTGACATCGGCGATTTTGATACCCACGTCAACCAAAAAAACAACCACCTCAGCCTGCTCACCCAACTGGCTACGTCCGTTCGGGCGTTTTACGACGACCTCGCCCACGGCAATAGCGGCCTCGAAAAAAAGGTGTTGACCATGACATTCTCCGAATTTGGCCGCACCATCTACGAAAACGGTTCTCGCGGCACCGATCACGGGGCCGGAACGCACACGCTCCTGTTCGGCGGCGGCATCGGCAACGGATTTGTCGGCGACTACCAAGACCTAAGCAACCCCGACCCGGTGGGCGACCCGCCGTTCAGTGTGGACTTCCGCGACGTGTATGCCAGCGTGCTCCAAGACTGGCTCGGTAATCCGCCCGAATTGGTCAATTTCGTGCTCGGCAAGCCCCGACCCACCATCGGTGGCCTGCTGCCGACTACACCGCCAGCCCTTGGCGACAATGGCAAAGCCGCACTCCTCGGCCACAATCCGCACGCCACCGAGCCGGGAGCTTTCGCTATCAAATACGCCCTGACCCACGGCAGTGCCGTGCGGCTGCAACTGTTGGACAAGGCCGGGCATGCCCTGCGCACCTTGGTCAGCGATTTTGTGCCCAAGGGCAGCCACACCTTCGTTTTCCGCCCGGCAAACTGGTACCTGCCGCCCGGCACCTACCAGTACCGGCTCATGGCCAACGGGCAGGTTTTTCAGCGCGAAATCCGATTTTGACCCGCAGGCATGAGGCTTTGGCTCACGAAATGGACGGTTTGGGAGTACCTGCCCTGGTGGTTCGCCAACATGCCAGTGTATGGCATGTTCCTGTGGTATGCCGCGCGGGCGCGGCATTTCTTTTTTTTCAGCAATGTCAACCCGGCTATGCCCTTGGGCGGTGCTTTTGGCGAGTCCAAGCACGCGATTTTGGAATTAGTGCCTGCTCGTTACAAACCCAAATCCGTACTGGTTTTGGCCGGAACGCCGCTCGCTGAAGTGGAGGGAAAATTGGCTGCAGCGGACATTTCATTTCCTGTGGTAGCCAAGCCCGACGTAGGTGAGCGCGGATTTTTGATACAAAAAATCGGAGATGCCGAAACACTCGGCAGGCACCTGCAACGCTTTCCCGTAAATTTTCTGGTTCAAGAATTTTTGACCCATCCGATGGAGGCGACAGTGCTTTTTCATCGCTTCCCCGACGGCGGCCCTTTCGGTATCACCTCCGTGTGCGTCAAAGCATTTTTGAGCGTGACGGGCGACGGCACTTCCGACATCCGGGCGCTCATGAACCGCTCGATGAGGGCCGCTTTTCAGATCGAACGACTGCAACGCGATCAGCCCGAACTGCTCCGGCGCGTACCGCCTGCGGGCGAGGTTGTGCTGTTGGAACCAATCGGAAACCATTCGCGGGGCACCACGTTTCTGAACGCCAACCATCTGATCGGCCCCGAACTGCTGCGCACCTTCGAGCCGATTTGTTCGCAGATCAAGGGCTTTCACTATGGCCGTTTCGACCTGAAGTGCGCCTCCACGGAGGCCTTGTGCAGGGGGGAGGTGTGCGTGATGGAACTGAACGGCGTTTTGGGCGAGCCGGCCCACGTATACGACCCGGATTACGGCGCGTGGCGAGCCTATCGGGATTTTGCCCGCCACTGGCGCATTTTGTTCGACCTGCACCGGGCGTTGGCACGCAAAGGCGTGTACCCGACCCCGTACCGGGAGGCCTTCCAAATCGTTCGGGATTATTTCCGCTACAAAAAGCAGATGAAGGCAAGGATGGTCGGTTAATAGAGCTACCTTCGCGGCGTTTTTTTCATTTTCTCACTTTTTTTACCATTCCACACCCAATGCTTGTAGCAGAAAACAAAGTAGTGCTGGTGCATTACACCCTGACCGAAGGCAACGCCGAAGGCGAAATGATCGAGACCACACAAGGCCGCGAACCGCTCGGCTTTATTTTTGGTGTCGGCATGATGATTCCCGATTTTGAGGCAAACCTCAACGGCCTAAAAACCGGCGACACGTTCGCTTTTGGCATCAAAGCCGCCAACGCTTACGGCGAATTGGACGAAAATGCTATCGTGGAAGTCCCCAAAGGCATTTTTGAAACCGATGGCAAAATTCCCGACGGCCTGCTCGAAATCGGCAACATCATTCCGCTCTCCGACCAGGACGGCAACCGTTTTCAGGGAAAGGTCGTGTGGATCGGTCTCGAAAAAGTCAAACTCGACTTCAATCACCCAATGGCCGGCATTGATCTCTTTTTCACCGGCCATGTGGAAATGGTGCGCGATGCCGACCCCTCCGAACTGGAGCACGGCCACATCCACGGAGACGGGGGGCATCACCCTTGATCCGGCCCAGACCTTCCAGGTTTTAAAAACCTGGAAGGTCTACGTCCAGAACGTAACGACTATTTCCCCGTAAACGTAAAAGTGTAATTGGCCCAGAAATTCCAGACCGTGACCACTGCCGTGGCAATCAGTTTGGCGGCGTAAAAATTGATTTTCAGCCGCTCGTTGAGCAGGTAGATGATGCCGTTGTTCAGGGCCAAACCGACGAGAGAGGCCAGGAAAAACTTCGAAAACTGCGTAGCCACAGCAGGATCTGCACTCTGAAATGTCCACATTCGGTTCAGAGTGTAGTTGCTTACTACGGCGCAAAGGAAGCCCGTGCTGTTGGCCACATACTGGTTCAGTCGAAGTTTCTCGCGACAGAGCCAGGTCACGCCAAAATCCACAATAACGCCGGAAAGCCCCACGGCACCGAACTTCAGAAACTTCCAAAACAGGTCGTTGTTCATTTGTCGTCAAATGCTTGCTGTTGGTTTTTGGAGCGCAGCAATGTTGCCGTGAGAACGGCCCAGATGGCAATGCAGGGCACGGCCTTCAACACGTACGGCTGAACGAGCGCTTCGCGCAATGCTCTCGGAAAAATATCCGTAGGCGAAACCGAGGCTAGCACAAAGGCCGTCCAGAGCAGTATTCTTTCCCATATCACTGGTTTTTGCAGGCTTTGGTACCACAGCGCCACGCCGCACAAGGCGATGACAAAAGTAGGCGACTCGGCTTTGTGGTTGAAAACAACCATCCACAGGAGCAAGGCCGACCAGAGGCGTATTCGATCCGTTTCCGGTGGCAGGCCGTCGGGAGCCGCCCGTCCACGCCGAAAAACCGACCAGGTGCAAGCCAGCAACAGTCCCAGACCGATGAGCATGATCGCCGTTTTTGGTGCAATCAACCCAAACCAGGTTTGCAGCCAACCCATGACCGACAAGCCCACTGATGCATTATGGTCGCTGCGTAGCAGTTCAATCCACCAGCCGTACACTTGCCAGAGTTGTTCAGGCGAAACTACTACCAGCGGCACAGCAACCATGAGGGCCGTCCAGGCTACCGTCGCCAAGGCAAATCGGGCCTGCCGCGGGTAGATCAGCGCCGGGACGGCGGCAAAAATACCGAAGATTTTGAGGAAGCCGCCCGCCACCGACCACCAGGCACCTTGCACGGGGCTTTTGCGCTCCAGCGCAATCCAAGCCCATAGCACCAATGCTACTGTGAGGCCGTTGCTTTGGCTGTTTTGCAGCGAAACGATCAGTTCGGGCAAGACGAACCAGGCCACAAAATACCGTTGCGCAGGTGCCAAGACCGGCAAGCGCAACACGCCCCACAGCAAGGGGATGGTATTCACGAGGTTCCACAACGCGAGACCGACCACGTCAGGGAGCACCGAAAAAGGGGCCATGGACAGTGAAAACGCCGGGCTGTATTTAAACAAATCCCACTGAACGGCAGGGTAGGGTGCGTAGGGGTTCAGCCCTTGGGTGAGGTGGGAAAACGAGTTTTTGAAAATGACGTAGTTCTCGTACGAGGTGTAGCCGTAGGCGTTCGGGCCTTTAAAAACGGTGTGTACGCTGACGACCAGCGCCACCAGCAAATAGGTCAGCCAAAGCACGGATTCTCGTTTCCAGAATGTTTGCATGTCAGGATTTCAAAAATGCGGGCGCAGTTTTTCCAAAAGATGCTCTGGCGCATGCACCACTTTTTTTTGCTCCGGCGAAAAAAAACACAGCCGCACAGTGCCCGCATTCAGCAATTGACGCTGCTCGTTTTTGATCTCGGTGTGAAAAGTGACATACTCGTCGGGAAGCCGCCGAATTTCCGTGTGGACGGTTAGCAGGTCGTCGTAGTACGCCGGGCGCACAAAGCGCATTTCCATGCTCACCACAGGCAGCCAAATGCCAAAAGTGTCTTCCAATTCTTTGTACGACAGTCCCAGCGATCGGATGGTCTCGACCCGACCCACCTCAAAATACTCGGCATAGCGACCGTAGTAGAGGTAGCCCATTTGATCGGTCTCGCCGTAGCGGACACGGAGTTGAAGGTCGTGGCTGTACATAGGCTTGAATTAATGATGAATTTGACGTGCAGTAGGAAAATTCATCATTCATCATTCATCATTAAAATTAGATTTCTTCTCGTTCGATGGGGCAAGTCATGCAGTGGCTTCCGCCGCGTGCACGGGAGAGTTCGTTGGATGGGATAGTGATGATGGTGTTCTCGACTTTGTCGGGCGAAATCTTTCCGTTTTCGATGTCTCGCAGCAGTTTTTCGGCACCTATGACTTTGTACCCGAATGCCTTGAACGCCTTTTCGGTTACGGGATTTCGGTCGTAGGTGATGGCTACGCCGGGCTTTAGGGCGACGAGGTTGCACCCGTCAGTCCATTGTTCGCGCTCTTGGTAGGGACTTTCGCCCTGGCCAGCCCATATGAATTCCATCTTGGGATTGACCTCGGCGAGCAGAAAATCTTTCAGGCTGGGGTATTCGATTTCCTCGCCATTGGAGCGGTAAACGTCCACGTACGAGCCGAGGCCGTCCTGCACGATGGGTTTGTACCCCACGAGGTGGTTGTGGTTGATTTGGGTAAAAATCGTGTCAATGTGCATGTACGTGCGCTCGGCGGGGATGTTTACCTGTACCACGTTTTTCACAATGCCACGGTCAAAAAGCGTGTCTTTGATGGAGTGAAAGGCGTAATTGTTCGTGCGTTCCGAGCAGCCGATGAGCAAGTAGTCCTTGTTTAGCATCATCACGTCGCCGCCTTCGATGCTGATTGTCTCGCCTTTTTTGGAGGGCGGAAACTTGTCCACGCGGTTCAGGTTGATCGTTTTTCCGTCGGCTTTCAGGCGGCGGAAGACAGGGTGGCTGCTGAAAATGAGGCGCGTGAGGAAGTTTTCGCGGAACCGGGCCGATTTGTTTGCCTTGGTGATGAGCACGTAGTCTTTGACCGTCACGGCAATGTCGCGGGTGAAGATCAGGTTCGGGATAGGGTCGAAGAGGATACGGTCTTCAGGCTCGAGGTAGCCGGTGATCAGGGTGTCGGCCAGTTGTTCCGACGATAACCCGGCCAGTCTTGGAATGAAGGAATAGGGCAGTTCCTCGAAATCGGTTATTTTGTTGATGACCTCGTATTTGCTTTCCTCGTCGCGGGTGCTTTCAGCGAGGAGGTCGCGTACTTCGAGTACGTTTTCCTTTCCAAGGAAAGCCTTGAGCACACCTATAAATATATCGTGCTCGTCCTGCATGTTGGGCAGATGTACGATGTCGTCAAACAGTAACTCGCCCGCCCGCTTGGGAGTGATGCGTGCAATGCCCTCGTCGGGCCGGTGTACAATGACTTTTTTCAAGCGACCGATTTCGGAATCTACGTAAATGCGACTGTTTGCATCCATGGGCGTGCGTTCGATAGTAATGTGTGTTGGTTGAAAGCGCGGGCAAAAGTAGGTGGAAATTGGAGAAGTAGGTTTCGGGGTTTCTGGTTAGAAGATTTCTGGTTTACCCGTCGTATCATTGGCAAAGTGGGATAGCATAAGCCCCCCTTTTCCAAGGCTACTGCGGCTAAAAAAAACAAAAAATGTTTTAAAAACAAAAAGTTGTATTTTTGTGGCCCGAATTGAACCGTTCAAACCAATTGAGTTAAACAACTCAATCCGTCGTGCCATGCCACGTTGTCCGAATTGTGCCGCCGAACTGATCCCCGGTGCTAAGTTTTGCCACCGCTGCGGGGATCATGTGCTGGAAAAAACCAAGCCATGCCCCGTATGCCACGAGGCAAACCCGTTGGCTTCCGTTTTTTGTCACAGCTGCGGCTTTCATTTTGAGGGGAAGCAGTACAAGGCTCGTTCGTACGAACCGCGCTACCCTCTTGATTTTGACCCGCAAACGATCACGGAGCAGGTCAAGGCTTTGTTCTTTCGCAGTTTGCGGGAGCGTGTTGAAGAAGAACACGACCCCCAGCGCTTTACTTTTTATGTCGAACGGTTTTACGAGTCGCGATTTCGCGAAATCTACGCCGTGCGCTCCGAACAGATCGCCGAGGATGTCATGCTGCGCTGGGAGCGGTTCGGAACGGAGGCTCTGCCCGATATTGACCGGCACCTCGACCGCTCGTTCGAGGGCCTACTCGATTATTTCACGATTCAGTACTGCCCCGACTTGAACGGAGTGCTGCTGCCCGGCTCCATTCTCAAACATGAGCACGCTGAGCCGGGCAAGACCGATTTGTGGCGTATGATCCGCGACTTTCTCGACTTCGATATGGAAGAGGAGGTGGTTTACTTCGACTTCCTGGCCATGCCGGAAACCATACTGGCCAATGCCTGCAAGCATTTTCTGACCGCCGAACGCCGCGAAAAGGTTTTTTTCATCTGCGACCTTTCGTTCAAGAGCAACGGAAAGGAAGGTTTTGCTATGACCGACAAGGCCATTTACTGGCGGGCACCCTTCGACAAGGCGCGGCGGGTAACCTACCGGGAAATTCATGCAGTGCAACGGACGAAGGAATGGCTGACCGTGAACGACCATTTTTTCACGGCCAACCCATCGCTTAATCTGAAACTGTACAAATTACTGAAAAAACTGCGCGGTTGGGAAGAGCCGGTTGTGTATGCCTGATCCATTCGCCGAGGCTCGTACCTTTGCAAAAAACGCAACTACTTTACGCCCACCCGCAGCGCACCATTTTTCACCACAGATTCACAGATTAACACAGATTTTTCACAGATAAATCTGTGTTAATCTGTGAATCTGTGGTGAAATTATGCCTTTTACTGCCGCCGAAGGCGGGTGAGGAGTGATTGCAAAACACGCCCGATGTACACAACTTCATCAGCAACCGCTTTTGAACAACTGGCCCAAAGCCTCACTCCGCGCTATGGCCTTGGTGAAGCACTCAGCATCGCCCGTATCGTTTTAGAGGATGCTTTCGGGGAAAAAAAACCGTCGGGCAGGTTGTTGTCGTCGGAGGAAAATGACCGGTTTGGCCAGATTAAACAACGGTTGATATCGGGCGAGCCGGTGCAGTACGTGCTCGGCGAAGCAGATTTTTTTGGATTGAAATTTTGCGTCAATCCCGCTGTACTGATCCCCCGGCAAGAGACGGAAGAATTGGTCGCTTGGGTGTTGGAATACCTTCGGGCTTGTGGCATCGCCTCGCCCGTCGTGTTGGATATCGGCTTGGGTAGCGGCTGCATCGCCTTGGCACTTAAGCGAAAACGGAAGGAGATTCAATTGTTTGGGCTGGAAAAAAGCGCGGCGGCACTGGCAGTGGCCGAAGAAAATGCCCGAAGGTTAGTGGGTGAAACTTCGACTCAATTTTTTCTAGCCGACATTTTTGACCCTGTAACCGCCACGTTTTTTCCGCCGTTGGATGTGATCGTCAGCAACCCACCCTACATCCCCGCGCACGAACGGAGTCGGGTACCTGAGCACGTGCAGGCCCATGAGCCGGAAGAGGCATTGTTTGTCGAAGGCGACGATCCGTTGCTTTTTTACAGGGCCATCGCACGGTTTGCGCAGCAAAAACTTCAGCCCGGCGGGCGGCTTTTTTTCGAGTGCAACGAATTCAATGCCGCAGCGGTAGCCCCTCTGCTGCAGGAGATGGGGTTTACTCAAATTGAATTGCGAAAAGACCTGTCGGGCGCGGATAGAATGGTGGGGGCGGCTTGGGGATAATTTTTTCCTACTTTTGCCCGGCCATACGGTGCCATAATCATGTTCCAGTTCGATTCCGCCAGGATTCTCGATCAGTTCTTGTACCACCCCGAGTCGCCGCTGTTGTTCAGCAGTGGGCTTTTTTTGTTTCTTTTTTTTGGCTTTTTACTCGTTTATCGTTTCCTGCAGCCGTACGAAAGGGCGCGTATCCTCTGGTGTACCCTTTTTTCAGTTTATTTCTATTACAAAAGCAGCGGCATTTTTTTTCTTCTGTTAGTCGGCAGCGTGGTGGTGGACTTCCATCTTGCTCGTTGGATCGCAGCGGCGGCGACCAAGCGGGCGAAGTACCAATTGTTGGTACTGAGCCTCGCGGCCAATCTCGGCATGCTGGCCTATTTCAAATACACCAACTATTTCCTTGAACTATGGGCGGGTATGACTGGCGAACAGCCGCTGCACTTCGATATTTTTCTGCCGGTTGGCATCTCGTTTTTTACCTTTCAATCACTGAGTTACACGATTGATGTGTATCGCGGCGAACTAAAAGCGCTTGATGACATCTGGGACTACGCTTTTTTTGTCACCTTTTTTCCCCAGATGGTGGCTGGCCCGATCGTACGTGCAGCGGATTTTTTGCCCCAAATTCACCGCCCGTTGCACGTTTCAAAAGAGCAGTTCGGGCGGGGGGTGTACCTGCTTTGTGTGGGGTTGTTCAAAAAAGCCGTCATTTCGGACTACATCAGCCTGAATTTTGTGGATCGCGTGTTCGAGTCGCCAGCGCAGTACACCGGGCTGGAAAACCTATTTGGCATTTACGGCTATGCCCTCCAAATCTACTGTGATTTCAGCGGCTACTCCGACATGGCCATCGGCATCGGGTTGCTGCTGGGCTTTACGTTTCCGATCAATTTCAACTCTCCGTATCAGTCGCGCAGTATCACCGAATTTTGGAGGCGCTGGCACATTTCGTTGTCCACTTGGCTACGCGACTACCTCTACATTTCCCTCGGTGGAAATCGCCACGGGCGTGCCCGCACATACCTGAACCTGCTGATTACCATGTTGCTCGGTGGCTTGTGGCATGGTGCCGCTACCCGCTTTGTCATCTGGGGCGGGCTGCATGGTGTGGCATTGGCAGTGGAACGCTGGTGGAAGGAGGTTTTTCCCGGCAGCCCGGGTTGGGGGCGGCGCTTTTTCGGCGGGTTGTGGACCTTCCACTTTGTGTGTTTTTGCTGGATATTTTTTCGGGCACCAGATTTGGCCGCTGTGCAGGCCATGCTCGGGCAGATCGCTTATGCCTTTAATCCGCAGGTGCTGCCGGACTTTTTGGCGGGCTACGGCGCGGTGGTGTTCTGGATGACGATCGGGTATGGGCTGCATCTGTTGCCCGCTACGTGGGAGCTGGCGGCTGAGCGCCGGGTGACGGGATTGCCTTTGCCCGCCAAAGCAGTTCTGATCACATTGTTCGTTGTACTGGTCATGCAAGTGAAATCGTCGGACGTGCAGCCGTTTATTTATTTTCAGTTTTGAGGCGTGGGCGAGATCTTCCAGGTTTTAAAATATTATTCGAACACCTCGCTCAACGGGATCGAAATATCCAGCACGCTGTCATACAGCGTTTCGGTAGCGCGGAAAATATCGTACTCGTCGGGCGAGCGGAACACGTAAATATTGCCCAAGGGAGGCAACACGATCCAGCAGGACTTGACGCCGTGGCCGAAATAGTCGCGGGCCTTGGCCACTAATTCAGTCAGTGATTGGGATGGCGAAATGATTTCCACCGTGCAAAGCGGTGCCTGCATCATGGCCACCTCGTCGTTTTGCAGGTCGAGCGGCATTTTTGGGAAAATGCAGATGTCGGGAACAGACAGCCAGTCGGACAGGTCGAGGCTCAGTTCGGAAGCAACACGGTACTTTTTTTTGTAAAGCAGCCCCATCTGAATGATGAGATTGGCTTGAATGATACTGTGGTTGAGCGAAGGCTTAGGTTTGTTTCGGTCTATTTCGTAAGCGGTAGCAGCGACGGTATCGAATATACTTGAAATTTTTACAAACTTACGGCATTTCGGCAGGATGGCTCATGGAAGCCACGGATGGGACACGGATTTTCATAGATTTTTTTAAGTGGTATTCGTTTCCACCCAAACCGGTGTTTTTGCTGGGCACACTTAAAAATCTGCCTTTCATCCGTGGTACCCGTGTCTCATCCTGCCAAATCGGCAAAATATCACTTCATCGAAGCCAGCAGCTCCCGGCACTTTTCTCGAAGCCATTCCGTATCCACCACCGGTTTTTCCTCCATGACTTGGGCGATGCGGCCAACCTCCTGGCGGATGGCCGGCAGGTTGGCCCCGCGCAGTTCGAGTTTTTCTTTCTGCCGGAAGAGTTGCACGGTGGCTTCATAAAAACCGAAGATGCTGTCGCGGCGTTCGGGCCGCAATGCCCTGTTTTCCTTGATGCGTTTGTGCGTGGCGCGTTTCATGTTCACGCCCTCCTCGTCGAGCAGGGTGCCGAGTTCGTAGCGGATGCGCATGTCAAGTGTGGCGGCGAGGGAGTACAGGTTGGGGTCGTCGGTGGTGCCGTAGTAAAAATAGTGCGGGAGACGGCGGGCGGCCTCTGTGTAGTGCCCTTGTGCAAAAAGCAGCATGGCACGAATCACATCGGCCACGATCTCGGGCTCGGGCGTAGCGATCAGTTTGGCCGAAAATTCATCGAGAAAAGCCGAGGCCCAATCCAAGTGCCCCAACCGGATGGCGTTGAACAGGATACTCTGAAAATGTGTGCTCTGGATGTCCTCGCCTTTGCGGCGTATTTGCTCTACGTCTTCCTGATGCGACTGAAAAATCTGCTCTAAAAATAGTCGGTCGCGGGTTTGGCGGTAGCGCCGCGTCCAGTACGAGCGAACGATCACGTTGAAATCGCGAAAACGCTTGGCGGGCACCAAGTCGCGGTGCTCGCGCAGCAGGCGGAAAAATTGTTCCGCGAGTGGATCCGTCTTTTCAGGTTTTTTCTTTGTGAGCATCTGGAGCAGGGTGAAGTAAAGCGCGATACTGGGGTCGTTGTAATCGTAGTCGTGCTGCATGAGCAGCTCGGTCATTTGTACGGTCAGTTTCTGGTTGGTGGTCAGGCGGCGGAATTCGTCGGAGTCCTCGTTGAACGGCATGGCAATCTGCTGCAAGTGTACAAGTTTGCACATCTGGTCCAATTTGCTCAGCAGGTAAAACCGGTCGAGGTTTTCGGAGGCTACCAGCAGGTTGACGAAACCGTCTTGGGCCGACCATTCGCTCAGGCTTTCGTAGACGACTTTTTCATGGGCGGACAAGTACAGGAAGTAGAAAAAATCGCTGAACTCGTACTCCTCGAACGTATCGAAACGCTGCTGTTCGCGGAAAACCTCTTCCAATTCCTGGTGCAGATTTTGGAAAAAGTGCTCGGCACGTTTTACCCGTCGTTTTTTTCCGCCCTCGGACGGAACAGGGGCAGCGGCTGGCATTTCGGGCGGCTTTTGTCGCAGGCGTTCGCTGTAAAACCGCATGAGTGCCAGTTGCTGGCGGGCGAAATTGAGCAGGGCGACGGGGTCTTGTGTGATGTTGGACTTGCGCCCGCTGCGTACCGCCCGCCCGCCCTTGACGGCCGAGTAGCGGAAATTGATGAATTGCTTAACGATGTGCATCAATTGTGCCATGGTGCGCTCCACCTCGTTTTCGGGGTTGCTACGAGAGGAAAAAAGCGCCCGCCCGACAGCGGACTTTTCCAATGCCGGGTCGGCAAACACCGGATAGTGCCCCTGTAAGTATTCGAACAACCGCACCGTGTCGTTGAACCGGTTGGCCTCGTTAAAAATAGGCGACTCGACAAACTTTTCCAGCATGTCGAACTCTTCCTCGGTAAGCATTTGCAGGGTGCGGATCAGCGGACTCTCGTGCATGTTGGCTGTTGGCTGTTAGCCATTGGCTATTGGCTTCCGAATAAGCGTACACCGCAGAGGCTTGGCGATGTGATCGGAGGCTTAGCTGTTGGCAAAAAAAAGCGGCGGCGAGCCAAGCGCTCGCCGCCGCGAAATTCGGACGAATTATTTGAATAAACAGCATCTTGTCAAGGCCACTCACCATTGGCCAATAAGCCAACAGCTTCCGAGCGCAACGCCAAACTTAGAGCGGTGTACGCTTATTCGGAAGCTAATAGCCCCCAACTACCGCTGCACGACGAATGCCTTGGATGCCACTTGGCCGTTGGCCGTAGCTACCAGTGTGTACATGCCGTTGGGCAGGTTGTCGGCGCGGAAGGGCAGGAGCTGCTTGCCGGAGATGTTGGCGAAGTTGCGCTCGGACATAACGCGGCCCAGTGCATCCACCACGCGGAGTTGGACATCGGCGGTCTCTTCCACTTTGATCGTCAGCATAGCCTCGTCCTGAACGGGGTTCGGGAAGATAGACACCTGAACGGCCTCAACGTCCAGCGTCGGGGCGGAAGTGGAAACAAACGGGATCGGTGTGATCTCGGCGTTGATGATGCGGTTGGTGGTGGCATTAATCAACATCGAGACAGCGTGCATTTTGTTGATATCGTAGGTAGGAGGCACCGTGTACGTGCTTTTGTACGACATGACCGAACCAGCGGCATTCGTGGCAGGTACGCTGCCAGCAGCGCCGGTGAAGCCGCCGACGATCTCGCGACCGACGTGGTTGTACACCATTTGAGCAGCAAGAACCGGGCTGGGCATGGCTTCGAAGCCGCCCATCGGGCCTTGAGCGCCACCGGAGTAGGCATTGATCTGGTTGTAGTACTGGGTCGAGCCTTTGACATCGTCCTCAATGTAAACCACTGCGATACGCAGGTCGCCGCTCATGGCTCCAACAAACTGAATGGAGGTAGTCACGTCCACTTTGCGTGCAGCTACATCCAGGTCCACGTTTTGCGAAACGATTGCCTGGGCGGGCTGGGTCAGATGCTCAATCAGCGCCTTTTCGAAGTTCGGGTTGCCCAACAGCGGGTCAATATCGGCCTCGCGCTCCACGCGACCGCCGGGGAAACCAGCGATGAGACCGACCATGCCTGCGTTGTACGTAGAATTTTGCATGGGGTCGGGGTAGCTTGCCTGGGCATTGTGTACGGCGATCGGAATGGCCAGGTTGGGATAGTTCTCGGCTATGTAGTCCATCATTACGGCACCGCGCGGGCACCAGGTACACCATGTGCCCGTACCTTCCTCAACCACAACCTTGCGGTTCGGCTGGGGCTGTACAACATTGATGCTGTATGAAGCCGTGCCGACATTGTCGGCGGGGTCGTTGTCGCCCACGCCGTTCACGTTTTTGATTTCGACATTGAAGTCAAATGTATTGGCACCCGCCACGGTGGGGTAGGGCACGAAGAAGTTCGTGGACTGGCCCAGTTGCAGGTTCATGCCGGTGTAGCTGACCGTTTGTGTGTTGCCGCCACGGGTCACAGCCACGTCGAACGACGTAATGGCCGGGAAGCCGGGGTTGGTAACGGTGCCGCGCACGGCCACTTCGCCGCCAGGCAAAACTTTGTCATAAACAGTGGAGATGGCCGGAACGGCATCAATGTACTTGCCAGCAGTCACGCCGCCCAAGCTGGCGCGAACGATGTTGTCGGGAACTACAATGCGCATGTTGTCCAGCATGGCTCCCCACATCCAATCGCCCGCGTCATCATAGCGGAAGGCGAAACGCACGGCAGGTTTGCCAGCGTATGCCGAAATGTCAACCTGAACAGGGCCGCGCCATCCGCCACCACCAGTAAAGTTGACAAGTTCTGTCCACGTGGAGCCGTTGTTGTCCGAAGCAAGGAACCGAAGGGATTCGGTTTTGCCATTGTACGTTCCACGGAAGTAGAACAGGTCAAACAGCATGCGGAGCTGCGTCTGGCCGCTGAGATCTAAAGTGGGCAGGTAAAGAATTTCGTTGGCTTTGACGCAGTTGCACTTGTCGTCGTTGGTACCGAGGACGTTGCCAGCACGGGCTGGCGGGGCGAAATACTGCGACGTGTGGGAAGCGGTCGTGCCCGATTTCCAGCCACCATCGGTAGCAGAAGTGAGCTGCGACCAGCCAGCAGGAAGGCCGCTGGCTACACCGTCAAAATTCTCAGACCACACAACAGTGCCCTGAGCAGAGGCAGATGCTCCTATAAGCAGAAAAAGAGCAGCAAAAAGTAGATTTTTGTTCATGATTTAAAGCATTTGATGTGAAATGTCTGGCAAAAGTAGCTATTCACTGGCAGTCTACCGCCTTTTGTAAAAAAATGATAATTTTATACAGTTTTGAGGATTTGTGAATACAGCGCAAAGCAATCGTTGAGCAAACAAGTAGCCGTACTTTTGCGCCGATGAAACCGCAAGACATGCTCTTCGAACCGCGCGACGTGTTCAAAAAGTTAGAGTTCGACAAGGTGCTGGACCTGCTCGAAAAAGAGGCCATGACCCCCATGGCCGCCGAACGCCTCCGCGAACTGACACCGTCCACCAATTTTCAGGAAATTGATATTTGGCTGCGCGAAACACGGGAGTTCAAGTTGACCCTCGAAAAAAACGACCGCTTCCCATTAGAAACATTCTCCGACATCCGACCCGACCTGCGGATGCTGGCCATTGACGACTACACCCTGCCTGCGGAAGCGTTCCAAAACATCCTGCGCATCCTGTTTGTGGTGCGCGATGTGTTCCGGTTTTTTTCCACCCTGAAAAAGGAAATTTACCCAAAACTCTACGACCGCATCCGGCTCCTGCGCTACGACGAAGACCTGATCCGGGCCATCACGGCCGTATTCGACGAAAAAGGCGAGGTACGGGCTGATGCCTCTCCCGAGCTGGTGCGCATCCGCCGCGAGATGCAGCACAAGGTGCGCGAGCTCGACCAGCGTTTCCGCCAGGTTATCGCCGAGTACCGCAACAAGGGCTGGCTGTCGGACGCGCCCGAAAGTTTCCGCAACGGCCGCCGGGTGCTGTCTGTGCCTGCCGAGCACAAACGCAAGATTCGAGGCATCATCCACGACGAGAGCGACACCGGGCGCACCGTTTTTATCGAGCCGGAACCGGTCATCGAAGTCAACAACGACATCTTCGATCTTGAGGGCGAAGAGCGTCGTGAAATTTTCCGCATCCTGAAAAAACTCAGCGCCACGATCCGACCATACGGCCCACTGCTCGGCCAGTATCAGGAAGCCCTCGTCGGTTTGGAAACGGTGCAGGCTAAGGCACGCTTGGCAATGGCCATGCGGGGCGGGATGCCGGTATTGAAAGAAAGCACGCTCATCGGTATCCGAAAAGGCTACCACCCGCTGCTTTTTTTGAAAAACAAAGCGCAGGGGCGCAAAACTGTGCCCTTCGAGCTGCGTCTCACGCCCGAAAACCACATCCTTGTCCTGTCCGGCCCCAATGCTGGTGGCAAGTCTGTAGCCATGAAATCAATTGGCCTGCTCCAGTTGATGGTGCAGAGCGGCCTGCTCGTCCCGGTACACGAACTCAGCGAGTTCGGCATTTTTCAGCGTGTTTTTGCCGACATCGGCGACCAGCAAAGCCTTGATGACGACCTCAGCACCTACTCATCACGCCTGCAAAACGCGCGGGTTTTTTTGGAAAAAGCCACACCGAAAACCCTCGTGCTCATAGACGAAATGGGCAGCGGCACCGATCCCAAACCCGGCGGAGCCATCGCCGAGTCCATTTTGCAGGGGCTGCACCGCAAGGGCGTATTTGCCGTGCTGACCACCCACTACTCCAATCTCAAGGTGTTCGCCTTCCGAAATACAGGTATCCTGAATGCCAATATGCACTTCGACAAGGATACCCTCTCGCCCACGTACGAACTCAAAGTGGGCCGCCCCGGCAGCAGCTACGCCTTCGAGATCGCGGCCAAGAGCGGGCTGCCAAGAGACATCATTGACTACGCCCGAAAACGAACCGGCAGCGAGACCGCCGTGGACGACATCCTGATCGAACTCCAACGTGAAAAACAGGACTTGGAAGAAACCTTGCGCACCGTGCAGGAAAAAGAACAGTCGCTGGAACGTTTGATCAAAACCTACGACAGCCTGCACAACGACCTTGAAATGAAGCGCAAGCGCTTGAAACTGGACCAAAAAGAGTTTGAATTGCGCCTGAACGCCAATACCAGCCGGGAGGTGGACAAACTCGTGCGCCAGCTCAAGGAAGAAAAAAACTTGGAACGTGTACAGCAGGTGGCCCAACAACTCAAACAGGAACGCGCAGAAAAGGCCCGTCAGGTGGACGATATCAACGCCGATGTGGTCAAATTGGAAGAAAAAACCAACACCGCCGTTGTCCGACCATTTCAAGTAGGCGACCATGCACGACTGCGGGCGGGCGGAGCCACTGGCCGAATCGAAACGCTAAAGGGAGGGAAAGCCCAATTGGCCATGGGCGGCATTACCGTGACCGTGAAAACTGCCGACCTGTTGCCCGTGGCACCGCCTGTGCAAAAGACCGCCCCGGCCCCCGGCACCGACATCCAGCAAGCCGCTGCATTTGAATCGAAAATTGACATACGCGGCATGGCCCCCGACGAGGCATTGATGGTGTTGGAAAAATTTGTGGACAACTCCCTGCTGTCCAATGCAGCCGTGTTGCGTATCTTGCACGGCAAAGGCGTGGGCGTGCTACGCAAAATCGTGAAAGGCAAACTGCGCGAGTACGGCGGCAACATAGCCCGCGTGTACCATCCCGAGCCGGAAAACGGTGGCGACGGGGTGACGCTGGTGGAGTTGGCGTGAAGGGTAATTCATATTGCATGGTATGCACAAATCTATTCTCGTATTATTATTGCTCGCAACGGCGCTCGGATGGGTCACCGCCCAGGCACCCGATTTTACCATCACCGATTCCGGCGGTAAAACCCATGCGTTGTACGCTGACTATGTAAACAAGGGCAAAGTGGTGGTGCTCGAAGTTTTTTTCATCAACTGTCCGCCATGTGCCACCTACGCACCGCACGTCCAGGCTCTCTACCAGCAGATGAAAAGCCAGTACGGAAGCAGCGTGGAGTTACTCCTGCTCAGCGACAAAAGCGCCGACACCAATCCGCTCGTAGCGCAGTACCGCACCAGCAAGTCGCTCACCATGCCAGCCGCAGGCTCCGATGGCGGCAGCGTGTCGGCGGTGCAACCCTACAAAAATGGCCAGTTCGGCACCTTCCTCGGCACACCTACATTTATAGTCATCGCGCCCAACTCCGGCCAGGTGTTTTTTGACATCCGGGGTGCCAGCCCAACAGCCACGACTGGCCTCATCGCTCAAAAAATAGCCGACCTGCTCCCAGCCTGTCGCATCCTTACACCTTCAGGCGATACCCTGCAAAAATACCAAATCACCCTCTCGCCACCCGGCGGCGGCTCGCCTTCCACTCAACAGGTGACCAACGGTGCCTATCGGCTCGGCGATTTCCACGGACTGCCTCCGCTGCCGTATTGCGAGGCCGTGGCGGCCAAAAACGACAACCCGCTCAACGGGGTAAGCACCTTTGATCTGGTGCTGATCAACCGGCATGTGCTCGGCGTGGAACCGTTTCAGCACCCTTGGCAGCACGTGGCCGCCGATGCGAACAGCTCCAACACCGTATCCACCTACGATATCGTGGAGCTGCGCAAACTCATTCTTGGCATTTACGACACCTTGCCCCAAGTGCCTTCGTGGGTGTTTTTGCCACCCAAAGATACCATCTGGCCGCAGCAGTGCTCCGAGTTTTTGGCCATAAAAAAAGGCGACGTGAACGGCACCGCTGATCCCAAGGGGCTGCAAACCGTGACCGACCGCGGCACCGAGAGGTGGCCGTTTTTTTGGGAAAAAACCAACTTGACGGCGGGACAAACCCGCACGGTTCGGCTGCAGGCAGGGGCCACTGGCGAATGGGCGGGGTTTCAAGCGGCGTTCCGGTACGATGCCCGTGCCGTGCAAATCCTCGGCGTGTACTCCCGTGCGCTTTCCGGCTTCGATGAAAATGCATGGCGTGTTTCCGATGGGCGGTTGGCGCTGAGTTGGTTTGCTCCCGGCGAGCCGGTTTCGGTACCTGCCGGGGCCACTTTTCTGGAAATTGACCTACTACCTCTGCTCGACGGCCCGCAGGCGGCTTGTTTGCAGCCGGAAGGAAATTCCATGCCCGCCGAGGTGTACGGTGCCGACGGCAAGGTGTATTCGATGGATGTGCAAACCGCGCCACCCAATACCGGCGCTGTTTTGGCCCCAAATCCGGCCAATGGTTTTTTCGCCATTTCCTTGGAAAATGCCGCGCCCGGCCCGGCAGTGCTCCAGTTGATTGACGTGCAGGGCAAGGTTGTTTTTGAAAAAAAACTGCTGCTCGAATCCGGACCGAACCGTTGTGATATCGTTTCCGGGCCGCTGCCGGCCGGGGTGTACGTGGCGCGGCTTGGGGGAGTGGTGGTGGGGCGGTTGGTGTGGGGGGAATAATTGAACCCGAATTGTATTTTTGTGCTGAACTTTGAACCGAAATGGCCAAAATCATTGTTTTCAACCCGCTCGAAAATAGCATTACATTATGGAAAGAGCATTGAAGTATCGAAACATTTTGATGGAAGTATTGGAGGCATACACAAACGATGGAAAGGTGACGAGATACGCACCTGACGATATGCAAACACTCGTAGTGGCAGACACCCAGAATGACCACTACCAAGTGTTACATACCGGGTGGCGAAACGGTAAGCAAATATTTACCGTGGTTTTTCATTTTGACATCATCAATGGCAAGATATGGGTGCGCCGCAATATCTCCGACTACGACCTCATTGGGGATATAGAAACGAAAGGGGTTCCCAAGACTGACATCGTGTTGGCTTTCCATGCCCCGGAAATGCGTCCATTCACAGATTACGCGGTTGCGTAAGCTCGAGCGCCGAAAATGAGCAAAGAACTAACCAACGACCCAATACCGGGCGACGATAAAATCATCGAAAAGGCGCTCCGCCCCCAACTGCTTGACGACTTCCGTGGGCAGCGAAAATTAGTGGACAACCTACAGGTTTTCATTTCTGCGGCCAAACAGCGCGGCGAGGCGCTCGACCATGTCCTGCTGCACGGGCCGCCCGGCTTGGGCAAAACCACGCTCTCCCACATCATTGCCAACGAACTGGGCGCTTCCCTGAAAATGAGCTCCGGTCCCGTGCTCGAAAAAGCGGGCGACCTCGCAGGCCTGCTCACCAACCTTGATCCCGGCGACGTGCTGTTTATTGACGAGATTCACCGCCTAAATACCGTGGTGGAAGAGTACCTGTACTCCGCAATGGAGGACTACCGCATTGACATCATGATTGACTCCGGCCCCAACGCCCGGAGTATCCAGATCACGCTCAACCCATTCACCCTTGTGGGTGCCACCACACGCATGGGCCTGCTCACCTCGCCATTGCGTGCCCGTTTCGGCATCAATTGCCTGCTCGATTACTACGACGTGCCCACCCTCGAAGGCATCCTCCACCGCTCGGCTTCCATCCTCGATATCCCGATCACGGAGGAGGGCGCTCATGAGATTGCCCGGCGCAGCCGCGGCACACCCCGCATTGCCAACGCCCTGCTGCGCCGCATCCGCGATTTTGCCCAGATCAAGGGCACCGGTGTGGTGGACAAAGCCATCGCTCACTACGGCCTCGCCGCCCTCGACGTGGACGAACATGGCCTCGACGAGATGGACAACCGAATCCTCAACGCCGTGATCCACAAGTTCAAGGGCGGCCCCGTCGGCCTCACGACCATTGCCACCGCAGTGGGTGAAGAGCCGGGAACCATCGAGGAAGTACACGAACCATTTCTGATCATGGAAGGCTACCTCCAGCGCACACCGCGCGGGCGGACGGCCACCGAAAAAGCATACCGACACGTCGGGGCTGTACCGCCGATGCAGGCGGGAACCCTTTTTGAGTAAACAAAATACCGTTCACCAATCAGTTTTTGTTATGTCGTACAGCGCACGTACCGTTTTCTACTTCGGCATTTACCTCTCCGTAATCGGACTTTTATTGGCCGCCACCCCCAATACCGTCCTCGACCTTCTTGGCATGACCCGAACGGACGAAGTTTGGATACGTGTCGTTGGTATGCTCGCTGGAGCAATTGGTTCCTACTACATAATGGCCGCCCGGCATGAAATGGCTGTTCTTATTCGCATGACGGTCAACCTGCGGTCAAGCGTAGTACTGCTCCTTGGGTTGTTCGTCTGGCTCGGCTTTGCCGAAATGCCGATCCTCGTTTTTGGTGTCATAGATTTTTTGGGTGCTATGTGGACGTGGTGGGCGCTTCGGACGGAAGGGCGTTCTTGAGAATGTTGGAAGCAAAGGGTTTGTTTTTGAAGGTGTTAGTTTCTACATTTGTTCCCAAAAAGAAAAAGAGGAACAAATAATGAAAGAATCTTTGCTTAACCGAATTACGGTCAACCCAAAGATTTGCCATGGGAAACCAACCATCCGTGGTCTGCGCTACCCTGTGGAGGACATACTAGACTTGTTGGCTTCCAAAATGACGCAAGCCCAAATTTTGAATGACTACGAAGACCTTGAAGAAGACGACCTGCTGGCGTGCTTGTACTTTGCGAAGAAAATGGTACAAGTCAAACACATCGAAAACTTGGTAGCATGAAATTGCTGGTGGATGCCCAATTGCCTAAAAAACTGGCTCGCTGGTTAGCAACACAGGGTTTTGACGCGTTGCACACGCTTGATTTGCCTGATAAAAACAGAACATCGGATGATTTTATCAATGCTCTTTCGATCCGGGAGAAGCGAATTGTGATTTCCAAAGATTCTGATTTTTACAACCGCTTTTTGCTTCGGTTAGAGCCATATTAATTGATTTATCTCACCATCGGGAATTTGTCAACAGATGAATTGCTCGCTCTGTTTGAGAAGAACTTGCCTCAGATCATTTCTGAAATAGAGTACTACAACGTCGTGGAAGTCACGAGGACTTCCATTATCACAATTGACTGATTCTGCTCCAGTCCATTGTCATGTCTTCAAAAATTGCCTGAAAATTTTCCCTTGCCCGCGTAACGCCACCGCCGCTCCCGGCGACAAATACGGCAAACGCACCCGCACAACGTGTCCAAGCCAGCCACTACAAACGAGTCGGAGTTCATTGCCCGGTTGGAGGTCAATCAGGCCATCCTGCACAAGGTCTGTCGGATGTATGCCCGCACGGACGAGGCCCGTCGCGACCTGTTTCAGGACATCGTCGCTCAGATGTGGCGGGCATGGCCCAACTTCCGCCATGGCAGCAAGGTAAGCACGTGGATGTACCGCATTGCGCTGAACGTGGCTATTTCCGGCCTGCGTAAGTCAACGTTGCCCACCGAAACACTCACGGAAGAACAGTACCGCCTTCCACAAACAGAATCGGAAACACCCGATGAGGTGGCCCGACTGTACGCTGCATTAGACGGCCTGAACAAGGTCGAAAAATCCTTCGCGATCCTGTTCCTCGACGATTATTCCTACGAGGAAATGGCCCAGGTCACCGGCCTCACTACCGACCACTTGCGGGTGAAAATGTTTCGCATTCGCGAAAAACTGCGCACGCTTATTCAACAACAACACGATACGCTATGAAAAACGATGAATTGAACGACCTGAAGTTCGCTTGGGATGCCGCCACCAGCGGGCAAAAAACACTCAATCGGGAAGACCTGCTACCGTTGGTCCGGCAGCAAACGCAGACTGTTTTTTCCAAAATACGCCGCAACCTCTTGTTTGAGGTGGTTCTTGGGATATTGGCCATGATTGGTTGGGGGTATTTTGTCAGCCGGATTGTCCCGGGCAACGGAGAGGCATACTTGGCTGCCCTTCAAATGACTCTGTTGACTGTGCTTCCACTCTCTTTTTTCTACTACGAAGGCTTTCGGTACCTGGGCAGGGGCATGGCCTCGGACTCGCGGCTTGTTCCCGCCCTCCAACGGACCATTGCCCACTGGGAGCAAGTTTTGCGCCTGTACTTTTGGGGCGGTGCAGCGTTGATCCCTACTTTTTTGTTGTCAGCGGTCTGGTTTGTCAACTGCCTCGGCGGTAAATATTTGTTCAAATTGACCGACAAAATGACTTGGCTCGAAATTGTAGCGTGGGTCATTGGATTGTCCATGGCCTCCATTCTGTTCGTTTGGATTTCGATCCGGGTCAGTTACGGCAAGCACGTCTCGGAACTCAAAGCGTGCCTTCGCGAATTAGAAGAGGCGAATTGAGCGCATCCAACAAAAATTTCACGCCCCAGTTGGGGTAGCGCCAGCGCAGGTACGGCCCCCAAAACGGTGCTGAACCAGGCAGTGCCCCGTGTGTGTTCGGATTATTCCCAAAATTTTGAAAACGAAGTGCCTCTGCTAAAAAAAACTCGGCGGCCTGTTCAATTTTACCTTCCCCGGTAACCTCCCACAACCTTCGGAAAAAAATGCTCAACTGGGCATTTCCGACCGGGCAGGTGAACGAGTAATCGCCCTGCCAATTGGCTCCGTACCGGCCTGCGGCTTGCCCGCTGCGCCCCAGTTCGGCCAATAGGCCCTCGGCGCAACGGGCGGTTTTTTCCAAAACACCCGCCTCGCCGAGCAGCAACGCACTTTCCAAAAAACCCTGCAACGTGTAGGCGATGGTATGTGTAAAGGCCCACGGACCAGGTTTCAGGCCCCAGTCTGCCACCGTACCGTCTGGCCGAAAACGCCGGGCGTAGTAGTGCAGGGCCGCTCGCATCCGATCAGGAACTTCGGGCAATCCCAATCTTGTGCTCGTCTCGATCAAACTCCAAACGGCGTAGGTATAGTAACTGGGAACAAAACCCGGTACATACGCTGCGCTGCGCCAAGCCCCGTCGGGGGAAAGGGAGGACAGGAGCCAAGCGACTGCGTTCTCGATTCCGTCTTGCGGATCATCCATGTGCTGACGGAACAAGGAACGACCTTGTGGTGCCTTGTGGAATATCTCGCTCGGCTGTGGCCCCACCCCAAGCACTGTTCCTTTTTGCGATACAAAATATTCAAGCGGCCGGTGAGTTTTTGGCGACCTAAGAGCGTGTTTAAATTTCAGTGCCGGGCTGCAA
>JBEBHD010000180.1:0-11526 GCA_040080915.1 Saprospiraceae bacterium | reverse complement strand
CCACACCCACGGACGAACTACGAAATTCCCCCGTGCCAGCCCCCAAGCCCGAGCCTAAAAAAGTGGGCAAATGGGGCAGGTGAAACACTACTTGGCCATAGGCTTTCCAGGTTGTTTAAACCTGGAAAGTCTGGGTACCCTTCATCATTCATCATTCATCATTCATCATTCATCATTCGAATCGCCATGTTTTCTCAAAAAAATAGCCACCTCGCTTATAGTTTTGGCCTCACGGTCGTAGTCATGTTGATCACCGTCGCCGGTTACGCGTTTTCGCCCCAAGGTTCGCCATTGCAAACGCTGTTCTTTGCTCTCGGCGGCAAAATGCCGGACGGTATCATCCAGGCGGCCACGTTTTTTTGCTTCTTTGTTTGCCTGTTCGGCATCGGTTCCCTGAACAAGCGCGTGCAGCGCGAGGAGGTCGCCTACACGGCCAAGTTGTTGCCCCAGACCGAGCAGTTTGTGCTCTACCCGGAGGATGTGAATCAGGTGAAACTCAACACCATAGAAGTGGAGCGCCACCTCGGCCCGACGTTGCTCACCGACCTGATCAAGCAGGCTGCTACCAAGTTTCGCTCCAGCCACTCACCCTCCGAGGCGCTGGCGATGGTGGAAACCGTGAGCGACATGAACCGCCGCACCATCGAAAAGGAATTCTGGATGATCAATACCTGCCAAAATCTAATCCCCGCTTTCGGGTTTTTGGGCACGGTGCTGGGCATGGCTGCGGCCATCCTGAACATGGGCAAGGCCCAGCCCACTGCCCTCGCCTCCCCCACCGGTTCGACCGGTACTGCTACTTCCGCCGTGCCGCAGGCTGCCATCAGCAGCGGCGACATCCAGGTGCTGATTGACAACCTCGGCACGGCATTTTTCACCACCATCGTCGCTATCGTACTCGGCATTCTGGTGAACGTGATGATGAAAAAATTGGAGACCCGCGTGGACGACCTGCACACCGGAATGAAACGGTATGTGGTAGAGAACTTGGTGAACCGGATTCAGTTGTAGTTTTGTGGGTTACTTGCCCGTCGTGACGAAGCGTGTCACAGAGGCTCATGGAGTTTTTTGAGGCTTACAGAGTTTGCCCGACGTGGCGTAAAACTCTGTTAGCCTCAAAAAACTCCATGAGCCTTTGCGGCACTGTTTGTCGTGAAGGGCATCACCTTTCCTGAACAATTGTAAAAAAATGCCAACCGCTGCCCAGTTTTCCTTGCTGACTTACAACCGTATCGAATCGCCACTGGGCACGCTGCTTGCGGCTGCTGTTGAGCTGGGGGTTTGCCTGCTGGAATTTGAGGATGCCCCCGGCCACAAGGAAGAGCAACTGCAAGCCTTGGCCAACGAGTTGGGTTGTACCCCGGTCGAGGGCGAGCATCCGCACCTGAACCAATTGCACGCTGAACTGCACGCGTTTTTTTCCGGAAAAAGTGCGGTGTTCGGTGTGCCACTGGTGCTTGTGGGCACCGATTTTCAAAAAACAGTTTGGCAGGAACTGCTCCGCATCCCGTATGGAACCACGCGCTCGTACAAGCAGCAGTCGCTCGCACTAAACGCTCCCTTGGCGATACGCGCCGTGGCCGGGGCGAACGGTCGCAACCCTATCGCTGTGGTGGTGCCCTGCCACCGCGTGATAGGCGGCACTGGCAGCCTGATCGGTTACGGCGGTGGTCTTTGGCGCAAAAAATGGCTTTTGGAACTGGAGCGCGATTCGGGCCTGGCGGTACCAGAGGTTGGGAAGCAGTTGTCGTTGTTGTGACGGGTTTGCACCCAGCGCCGGGGTTTCCCTTGTGGCGTGGACGGTTCTCCGCGAGATGACAAGCCGAGCGGGGTTTCCCTTGTGGCGTGGACGGATTCCTGCGGAATGACAATTGGGCGTACACAAAAGCCTTGGCGGTAAAGAGCCAAAAAAAGAGATGCTCGCCCTATTTTTGTGCCCAAACCAGAAACCCTCTAACCTTACTACCCTTGTTTTCCATCATTACCGTCGTTTTTAATGGCCGCTCCCTGCTGCCTGGCACCGTCGAGAGCGTGCGCCGACAAACATTCACCGGCATCGAGTACATCATCGTGGACGGCGGCTCCACCGACGGCACCGTTGACCTCGTGCGGCAGTACGCCGCTGAAATGCCAAACCTGCGCTGGATTTCGGAAAAAGACAACGGGCTGTACGATGCCATGAACAAGGGGTTGCGCATGGCCACCGGCGATTTCGTGTGGTTTATCAACTGTGGCGACCACCTGCACGCCCCCGATACCGTGGAAAAAACAGCCGCACTCGTCGGCCCCGAAACCGACGTGCTCTACGGCGACACCCTTTTGGTGAACGATGCCCGCGAGCCTGCCGGCCTGATGAGCCAACTCGGCACACGACCGTTGCCAACCCGGCTCGCATGGCGCGACTACCTCGGCGGCATGTTGGTTGTACACCAATCCTTCGTCGCCCGACGCTCGCTGGCACCGGAATACCGGGGCGACAACCTCTGCGCAGACTACGATTGGTGCATCAAAATTTTGAAAAAAAGCCGCCAAAACGCACATACGAACCTCGTGCTGAGCGACTACCTGATGGGCGGCATGTCGAAAAAACGCCACCGCCAAAGCCTGCTCGACCGCTTTCGGGTCATGCGCGAACACTTTGGACTTTTGTCCGCCCTCTTCGCTCACCTGTGGATTGTTGTGCGAGCGGTTGCGCACCGGATTGAGCGGCGCGGAAAAGAGCGGTATTGAGGGCCTACTTTATCCACCGCAGAGGTGCAGAGATGCGGAGTTTTTGATGATCAAGCCATAAAACTCCGCGTCTCTGCGGTGCAACAAAATCAAATCTTCTCAAACTCAATGGTCACGGCCTGCTTGGAAAAATCCACGCTGCCGACCGGGTTTGGGTTTTGCAGTTTGATTTTGGTGGCGCTGTACTCCACCACGGTCCAGGTGCCGATGATTTCCTCGATGAGGGCTGGCGGGGTTTCCACACTGACGGCCAGCGAGGTATTGCCTGGTAACAGGTGCCATTTGCCATCCCGGGTGGTGCCGTTCGGGAAACGGATCGTCAGCAGGTCGCTGGCGGCAAAGTCGAAGGAGTACCCGGTGAAACGAGCGGTGTCGTCCGTGAGATCAACCTGGCCGGTGGGTGGGGCGAGGTCAACGAACTTGGTGACGATCCACGTGTCGGCGTTATCGGGCGTGTCATTGGATTTGCCGCAGCCAAAGGCCAGCAGGGCGAAGAGCAACAGAAGTGCGGAAAACGGTTTTTGCATAACCAAAAGAATTAAAGATGAACGAATTGGGTGAATTGAAAACTACTCAATGATTTGCTGGAACTGCTCGATATCGGCTTCGATCTTGCTCACCATAGCATTACAGGCTGCCAGGTAACCGCGTTGGGCCACCTCGATCTTGCGCTGTTCGTCGCCGATTTCCTCCTGCAATTTGGCCAAACGCACGGCTGCTGCCTCGATTTCCTGCCGTAGCGTCTCGATCATGCGCTGCTTATCCTCGCGTTCTTTTTCGATCTTTTTTGTCTCTGCCTGCCGCCCGGCGATCTCTGCTTCCGATTTTTTCTGCACGGCGGCCTCAAAACTGGCCTTGTCCGCCAACACGGCCTCGCGGTATTGGCCTGCCGTGCTGATCAGCGTTTTTTTGTTCAGCCCCTGGATTTTCAGGGAAGCGTACACGGCCTTCATGCGGGCGGTCTCGTCGGGTATGTGGGACTCGAGCGTGTCCATGGTTTTCCAGAACTCGAAGTAGTCCGGCCCCGGCAGGTTGGCCTTTTCGAACAGTTGGGCAAAGTGCTGCTCGAATTTGGCAATATCCGTACCAGACAGGGTTGTTTGGGCATCGCCCGGGCGGTTTATTTGGGCTGAAGTCGGTTCGCTGACAGAGGCTACAGGTGTGCCCTCGCTCGTGGTTTTTTGGGTGGCTTCGTCATCGGGAATCACAAAAAGGCTGATGGCTTTGCGGAAAAAACTGGACATGGTGGTGGTGTTTGTTGAAATAGGGCGCTAAAGTACGCAAAGGCTGCTGTTAATCATTTGCAAAAAAATTGGCTGCCAAAAGTACGCCGTTAGGGAAAGTGTACCTTCGCCGCCGTTTTCAACTCCTTTTTTAGTTTTCGTTTCACAAAAAAAAATACAGGAAAAGCAATGGAAAAAAGCAAGCAAATCCAGATCGGTTTATTGGCAGTGCTCGCGCTGCTGCTGATAGCCAACCTATTTGGCGGCGGTTTCAAAAACTGGTTCGGCCAATCCGAAGGCGACAAAATTCGCGAGGCAGCGGCCATGTCCGACGCAGGCACCGCTGAACGCCCTGAGGCTTTTAGCACCGGCAACATTCCCGGCACCAACGCCAACGCGACCCAACTGCCTGAAGTACCCATGACCCAAATCAAGTACGTAGAATCAACCTACGATTTTGGCGTGGTCAACGAGGGCACTGTGGTCAAGCATTTGTTCGCGTTCACTAACACAGGTTCGGAACCGCTCATCATCTCCAATGCCAAAGGCTCTTGCGGCTGCACCGTGCCTACATGGCCCAAACAGCCTATCCCGCCTGGCGGCAAAGGGGAAATCTCCGTCGAATTCGACACCAAGGGCAAGCCCAACCGCCAGACCAAAAGCGTGACCGTCACGGCCAACACTACGCCCACGGACACTCACCTCGAAATCACCGGTGAGGTGCGCAGCAAAGAACAACCGGTCTCGAAAGGCGGGAAGAAGTAATTGCTTGGGAAGTACGATCACAGAAAAAGACGCTCAATCAAACCGTCCTTTGGCATCAGGCCGGGCAGTCTGCTAATTTTTCGGCTGCTTGGCCATCCACTCGGCCATCGCGATTTCTTGCGCGTCTTTTTCCTTGATCTTGTCCATCCAGCGTTGGGCGTACTCCCAGTTATGCTCGCGCATGGCCAGCACGGCGCACATGGAGAAGAGCGCGTCCTGAAAATCGCGAGGCACCTCCACGTCGGTGATGTCGCGGAAGGTGGCAAAGGGGAAATCGGCCGTTTGCATATCGCCTTTTAAGAATTTGTAGCCCAAGTTGAGGCGCAGCGAATCGCCTTCAAACAATTTGTACCCCCCGAACACCACAAGACCAGCGCCGCAGGCTGCGCCGCGCTGCTCGGCCACTTGCAAGGACGACAGCTCCCCCTCGCCCCGGGCAATCAGTTTAACGTCGGCGGTAATTTTGGCCTTGGTCGTTAGTTTTTGGATTTCTTTCTGGACCAGCACCTCCACCTGAATTTGCTTGCCGCCAAGGGTGTCGAAGGGGATGATCAATATCCGCAGGGGTGCGCTCTGAGCGAACAAGGGACAATCGGGCACTTTTGGCTCGTCATTTTTCCCAAAATACAACCAAGCCGCCAAGCCGACCACCACCAGCGCAACCGCCCCGATCCACAGGGGCATCCGGTTGCGGCGGAGCACTTCGGCAGGCACGCGCCCGGCTTCCACGTCGCCGAGGATGGACAGCACGGCATCGGCCACGCGGCTGTACTCCCGCTGGGCTTCCTGAAATGACACGATGCCTTTTTGCTCCTGCTGGCGCGTACGCTCGTAGCCGGCTTGGAGCACTTCCAGTGTGCGTGTCAGGTTGTTTTTGTAGCGGGCATCTTGCCGGATCAGGTTTAGCAGGGCCTCCAGCGCCTGGCCTGTTTGGCCTTGGCTAAGCAGTTCGCGAATCGAGTTTGTGTCCATGCGGGTGTCCGATTTGGTGCTGGATCATCGGGGGCAGTGCGCAAACGTATGAAAAATTGCACTACTGGTTTTTTTCAAATTCACCGCGGAGGCGCAGACTGACTGCCCCTTCATTTTCCAACTCCTTTTCAAAACACACGCTCGTCTCCACCCCAGCGTACTGCCCGTAGTTCGGAATCTGCCGGAAGCCATTCTTGAAGTACAAGGCAATGGCTTCCGGCTGGTTGATTCCCGTTTCCAGCACACATTTTTCAAAGGACAACTCGGCCGCCCAGGCCTCTAATTCGGCCAAAACCTGAGAGGCGATGCCCCTGCCCCGTGCCTCTGGCTGGGTGTACATACGCTTTATTTCCACGACTTTCGGCCCGAATTCCCGGAGCGCCCCGCAGCCCACGGGTCGGCCATCCGCGTAAGCGACCAAGGCGTGCCGGATGTGGTCAATTTTGTTGAACTGGGAATAAAAGGCGTGGTCGTCCCCGTCCCGCACGGCGAGATCAAGGTCGAGCAGTTTGACCAACGCGGCAAAGTCGCCGTTGCTCGAATCCGTTCGTTGCAATGTTATCATCTCCAAATACTGATTATGCACCCCTCTCACCCGCTCACCTCGCTCACCCGCTCACCTCTCACACCCGCTCACCTCTCACACCCGCTCACCTCTCACACCCGCTCACCTCTCTCACCCGCTCACCTCGCTCACCCTCTCACCCGCTCACCTCGCTCACCCGCTTAATTCGGTGCTAAATTTCCCTTCAGGTGTTTGTCGAGGAAGGCCAGAATAGCGCCGTAGCCTTTGATCTCGTTTTCTTTTTTCACAAAACCGTGGCCCTCGTCGGGGAAAATGACGTACTCCACCGGTACCTTGTTTTTCTTCATGGCCGCCACGATCTCGTCGGATTCGACCTGCAGCACACGCGGGTCGTTGGCTCCTTGCAGCACCATGACGGGGTTTTTCACCCGGTCGGCGTGGAACAGCGGCGAGATGTTGTACAGCCGCACGGAATCGGCGGTGTTGGGGTCGCCCAGTTCCTCGTACAGCGCCTGACGGAAACTTTCCCAGTAAGGCGGGATGGACTTGAGCGTGCGCAGCCAGTTGGTCACGCCGAAAATATTTACGCCCACCTTGAATTCGGCGGGGGTAAACGTCATGCCCGCCATGGTCATGTACCCGCCATAGCTGCCGCCGATGATGCCGATCTTGGCCGTGTCCACGTAGCCTTGGGCTTGCAGCCATTTTTTGCCCCAGATGCAGTCCTTGAGGTCTTTGTCGCCGTGGTTGCGGTCGTCCATTTTGTGAAATGACTTGCCGTAGCCGCTGCTGCCGCGGTTGTTGACGGCCAGCACGGCGTACCCGTGGTTGACGAAATACTGGAGCAGGGCGAAATAACCCGTTCGGGATTGGCCGCCGGGGCCGCCGTGTACCCACACGAGTGCGGGCACTTTTTGGTCGGGCGTGGCGGTGATGGGTTTGTAGTAAATGGCGGGCACATCCAGCCCGTCGAACGACTTGAACCGTACCACCTCGGCGGCGACCAAGTCATCGGCGTTGATTTCCGGGTTGAGCGTGTTGGTCAGTTTTTTCAGGTCTTTTGTTTCAAAATCGTACACGTACAAGTTGCTCGGCGCCTTGGAGGTGCCCACGGTGAGGCGCATTTTTTTCTCGCTACTCGCTATGGAAACGGCCAGGATATCGCCGTCGGGGATGTCAGGGAAAGCCACCGGTTGGCCACTGGTATTGTCGAGGATGCGCAGGGCATTCTTGCCGTCCTCATTGATGGCGATGACCCGGTACTTTTCATTTTCGCTGACGTAGCTGTACATCACGTCCCAGTTGGTCTCGAACAGCGTCTTCCGCTGGCTGCCAGCCAGGTCGTATTGTACCAAGTAGGCGAACTCCTTGCCAGCGTTGGTGACGTAGAAAAACGACTTGCCGTCCTTGCTGAAGCCGGAGGCATCGTAGTTGCCCGGGGCTGCGGCCTCGGATATTTCGGTCATCTTTTTCGAGGCTATGTCGTGCAGGAAAAGTTGGTTCTCACTCGTGGTGTTGGTTTTTTGCAGGGCGAGTGTTTTCTCGTCCCAGGAGATACTGGTCACGTCCATGCCCGCGTCGTTTTGATACATCATGCTGGCTTTCCAGTCGCCCACGGTCATTTTGTACAGGTCGAAGAACTGCGGGTTGCGCTTGTTGGAGGTGTAGAACAGGGCCTTTTTGTCGAGGCTCCAGCCGACGAAGTTGGCTTTTTCGCGTTCGGCGGGAGTCAGGTCCTTGGTCGTGCCGTTTGCGTCGAGCAGGTAGATATGGTCAATCTCGTTGCCGCCCTTGTCTGCGGAGTACAGGATTTGGCCAGTGCCCGGCACGTAGTCTATGACAAAGAAGGACTCTTCCGTGGAGTTGGTCACCTGCCGTTGCGTGCCGTCGGCCACATTGATCTCGACGAGGTTAAAGATGCCGGTTTTGTTGCTGTGGGCCAGCAGTTTGGCATCGTCGGGCGACCAGGCACCGCCGCCGATCTGCTCGTTTTTGTAAAATTGTTCGATGGTGTACTGCTTGATTTCCTTCGGTGGGGCAGGTGTGTTTTGATTGCAGGAAATGCCCAGCAAGACGAAGGCTGACAAGGGGAGAACGAGTTGTTTCATAACAGGTGTAGTGTTTTTGTTTTTCCAGCAAATGCGCTGTCGGGCAAACATATAAACTGAATGGCTTCCGAGGGTTATTTTATGACCAGCGTTTTAGCCTTTCCAGCAATTGTCACAAAATACAGCCCGCTCCGGAACCCTGCCCAATCCACGAGGAGCCGGTCGGAAGCGGCCTTTTCTTCAAAAACTACTGCACCGAGGGCGTTAAAAACCCGCACGCGCTCGCCAGCGATTGGGCCGGAAATCTCCACCCGGTCTGTGGCGGGATTTGGAAAAATCGAAAACGGCTTCGCGCCGGGCGGTTCGGGTGCCGGGGTGCCGAAGTCTAAGGAGAGCGCGTCCACGGTCAGAAACGAGCACAGGGAGTTGCCCGCGCAGCCCCCGAACCCGAACCCGAATTTTGTTGGCTCCAGATTGATCGTAACACTGTCGGGGAAAACGCCGGGCTGCCCGTAGGTGATGGGGCACTGGAAAAACGAAAACGTGTCCACGCCCGCCAAGTCCAATTGCCCGGTGCCGATCGTGTCGGGTTTATGGGTTGCAGTATTGTATCTTGTCAGGTAAACAGACACCCGCGCCGTGTCGGTCAGGTTTAGGGACAATAGGCCTTCGTCGTATTTGAAAAACCCCGTCAACCAGGTGGGTTTTGTCGGGCAGGCATTTCGGAACGCGGCCACATCGAAGGTATAGTTGTACCAGCGGGAAAGGCCCAAGGCATAGTTGCCCGACTGGGGAGCTGTATCCCTGTACGTGCCAAAAAAACTGAACAAAGTATCCCCCAACGGGCTTCGGTGTTGCCAGTCATCCAGGGTCCATTTCTGCTCGTTGATGTCGGCATTGGGGCGGAACGTCCAGTTTTCAAAGGAGCCGTTCAGGATTTGGCTGGCGCACGCGAGGTGCAGGAGGAGAAAAAAAACAGTGAGTAAACGTGTCATGGGCTACTGTTTTTGAGTGATAATAATCAGGTGTATTGAGGCCGTGCCGTCGCTTTTGGTGTAGGGTTTTCGGATCAGTTCCGTGTTAGCAAATCCATTGGTTTTCAGGCTTTCGAGCAGGTAGTCCGCTTGGTGGAGGTACACGTGCATCCTCGTTTTGCGGTCGCTACTGGTTTGGAAACCCGAGCGGTCGTAATCGCCCTCGATGGCGCTCAGGTACAGGATACCGCCCTCATTGAGTACCTGCGAGCAGTCGCGAATCAGGTTTTCACAGTCCGTTTTGGACAAATACGGCAGGCAAAACCCGCACACGATGCCGTCAAAACCGGCCTCCAGTCGCTTCATTTCCCGGCAATCCAGCACCTCGCAGCGGGCGGTCGGGTTGTTCTGGCTGGCAAGCGCGACCATGTTGGGCGCTGCGTCGGTGGCGAGGATGTCAAAATCAGGTCGTTTGCGCAGCAGGTACCGGGTGATATTGCCGGGGCCGCAGCCGATCTCGAGGATTTTGGCACCGGGCTTTTCGACGCGCTGGCAAAAAGCGTCGTAGGTGTCGTCGTACAGGTCCAGGTCCATGAAAATGGTTTGGTATTGCGCGGCTACGCTGTTCCAGGCCTGGATGGTTTCGTTGTCGGTGTTCATGGATTTTGGTTGTGAATTACAGGATCAAGGGTGCCGAAAAAGCTATTTTGACAGCACTGTTTTCAACAGTTCGCTGTCAAAAATGGCCGCCGGCGATATTACGGTTTCGTCAACTGGAATTGTTGAGCCATACCGTTCTTTCATTTTTTTCTTTACGAGACCGTCAGACAAATCGAAGCCCCCCAATTTTTCAAGTTTTCCAATTTCAAGACCTGTGGCTCGTTGATAAATTTTCCAGATGAGCTCGGAGCAGTATATTTTATCATCCGACCATTCAAACGTCGAATCATAGTCTTTGCCCAGAAGTGCTTTGCCCGCGCTTTTCATGTCCGTTAACACCTCAGGAGTAAGTACCCGATCTGCATTTTTAAGGCGCTTGACCACGTAATGTTTCCCTTGTCCGCGTGCTATCCAGACCTCGAGCGGTGTTTGTTTTACGGGCTGTACGGCTTCAAACACATAGAATCGGCTCCCTCGTTTGTACACAATACCACAGTGGGAGTATTTTGACTTTGTTGCCAATTGTATGGCTTTACTTTGACTGGAACGCGATATTTGAAAAATCAAATCACCGTCTCGCAATTCGTCGTAGTGGCGAAAAGAGCCAATCACCGGCGCATTTTGATCAGACTGTGCTACCGAACGATTTGAGTTCGTTACGAGGTAAATACCAGACCCGGCTGCCAGAGTTAAACAAATCAGTAAAATCGTTGCTTTTCCCATGTTGTTGCTTCGTGTTGGCACAGACTAATCTACGGCAAACAACTTTTCAGCACGCATCGAAAAGCCCGGCAATACGGGTTCGGCGCTGCACACGCGGTCGCCCTTGCAGATGAACACGTCAATGGGCGAGGTGTACACATAAACCACTTGCAGTTGCGGCAGCACTAACCAGATCACCCGCGCGCCGGCGCTGAAGTACTCGTCCAATTTTTTCAACACTTTTTGCTGCACGTCGTGGTCGGAAACAAACTCGATGATGAATTCCGGCACGGCGGGGGTTTTCCCGGCGGCCCCGTCGGCTATTTGCGCGGCGGTGTAGTAGGCCATATCGGGGATGCGCAACTGGGCGGCAGAAGTCATGGATTCCGGCTCGGTGAAGAGTTCGCCGCCTTGGCGGTAGGCCTCGGTAGTTTGAAAAAAACGGTTCAACCGCTGGACGATGTGCAGGTTTTGAAACGTGATCATTTTGGGCGATTTTTCGATGACACCATTGTTCCATTCGTACTTGAATCCGTCCTCGGGCGGTGTCCAAGCGCGAAATTTTTTCAAGGTGTCCACCTTTTGTTCGCCTTTTTTTGCTGTTGTCGGCGTGGGCAATGCCCCCGGCACCACGGCTTTGGGCGGTGTTTTCGCCGGAACCGCCGTGTCCGATGTGGTCAGGGCCGCTTGTGCTGTGGCTTCCATGTGCGTGTTGTTTTTTGTGCAAACTTACGGGAAAAAATCTACTGATCGCCGCGCATGGCACGTACAGCCACGGCTGGCAAAAATGGCAGGCCGATTTTGGCACGGTGGCAGAATTACCGCCGCGCATTTTTTACACGCCGAGCGTGAAACCAATCCTGCTTACCTTCGCCGTCCGAAATCAACGTTAAATACGAAAAAAAGAATGCCCAGCCCTCCCCTTT
>JBEBHD010000179.1:0-11542 GCA_040080915.1 Saprospiraceae bacterium | reverse complement strand
ATTTTCAGGGGCGGAAGGATGCCCTGCGTTTCCTCGTCGTCGTCGTCGGTGCTTTCCATGTACACTTTGAGGAAGCCGTCAAACTTGAGCACCTCGCCTTCAGCTACGAGTTTGGCTGCGGACTGGGTGCTGATGCCGATGTCCACGGTGGTTTTTTCTAATTCGGCATCGGCCATTTGGGAAGCCATGGTGCGTTTCCAGATCAGTTCGTACAAGCGTTGTTCGTCGCGGGTACCACCAGCACTTTGGTTTTCGGCGTAGGTCGGGCGAATGGCCTCGTGCGCTTCCTGAGCCGAGTCGTTTTTGGTTTTGTAGCGGCGGGTTTGCTGGTAGCGGGCACCGTACTGCTTGCCGACTTCATCGCTGATCGCTTGCAGGGCCAGTTCGCTGAGGTTGGTGGAGTCGGTTCGCATGTAGGTAATGAAGCCCTGCTCGTACAGGCCCTGGGCGATAGACATGGTTCGGTTCACCGAGTAGCCGAGTTTGCGGCTGGCCTCCTGCTGGAGGGTGGAGGTGGTGAACGGCGGCGCGGGTCGGCGGCGGGTCGGGCGCACGTCCACGGCCTGCACGGTGTAGGCTGCGCCAATGCACTTTTGCAAAAACGCCTCGGCACCAGCGGCGGCATCGAACTTTTCGGGGCAGTCGGCCCGGAAACTGACGGGTTTGCCTTGTGCATTGGGTGCGAAAAAATCGGCGGTGATTCGGAAAAACGGTGTCGTCTCGAAACGCTGGATGTCGCGCTCGCGCTCCACGATCAGTTTCACCGCCACGGACTGCACGCGGCCAGCAGAGAGCTGGCCCTTGATTTTTTTCCACAACAACCCGGAGAGTTCCCAGCCCACGAGGCGGTCAAGCACCCGGCGGGCCTGCTGCGCATTGACGAGGTTGAGGTCCAGCAGGCGCGGGTTTTTCACCGCGTTCTGGATGGCCGGTTTGGTGATCTCGTGAAAAACGATGCGTTTGGCCTGATGCGGATCAAGGCCGAGCACTTCGCACAGGTGCCAAGAGATGGCCTCGCCCTCGCGGTCTTCGTCGGTGGCGAGCCAGACCTCGTCGGCACGAGCGGCGGCATCTCTCAATTCCTTGACCGTCTTGAATTTGTCGGGTGGAATGACGTAGTTCGGTTTGTAGTCGTTGGCCACGTCAACACCGAGGTCGTTGCCTTTTTCGAGGTCTCGGATGTGCCCGTAGGAAGATTTGACTGAGAAGTCGCTGCCGAGGAACTTTTCAATAGTTTTGGCTTTGGCCGGCGACTCTACGATGAGGAGTTTTTTTCCCATAATTGGCCGCAAAAGTAAACGGATTTCACAACTAAGTGCGAGAACACTATTTATTGCTTGCGATACGTGCCCTGGGGAGCGGGTTTTGCCGCAGGCGCGGGCGGCTTGGCGGGGGCATCAGCGGGCACGGACAGGGAGTCGGGCCGGGGGCGTTTGCGCACTTCTTCCCGAAGCACTACGCCGTCGCTTTGTTCTCGCAGCCACTCTTGTTTGCGTTTTTCTTTGAAATAAATGGCGGTTTCGCGGATGGAAACCGGGTGGCCATTGACCTGCCGGTGGAAGGCGAGGATGAGAAAATCGGCCATATCGTCGGGGTAGGTCACACCTGCGCTACGCAGGTAGTTGGACAAACGGGAGCCTTCGTAAAAACTCCAGTTGACGACCATCCACTGGCCGAGGCGGTTGTGCATGATTCGGCAAACGGAGTCTTCGGACAGCGCCTTGAATTTTTGCCGGGCCTCTTCCGAGGTCAGTTTGTTTAGTTGGGCGAGTGCGTCGTCGAGGTTGCGAGGGATGTAGACACCACCGAGCCGATCTTTCTTGATACGCTCCTGGTACTGGCGTTCGAACTCAGCATCGGTATTCGGTGGGTTGTACTGCTGGGCAGAGACCGCGATGGGAGTTGAAAAAAAGAAAAACAAAGCGAAAGCGGTGTTGCTGAACGTCATGGCAGATGCTGCGAGTGGGTTGTGCATTGGATTTTTTTGGCCAGTTTTGCGGCGTATGGCGAAAGAACGAAAAGCGGGCCTGCGCCTGTCTCTGCTCGAAATTTTTTTATTGGAAACGGCAGTTTGGCTGGCGCTATGGCTGCTGAACGACTACACGGCGGCGCTCTTAACGCTGATCGTGGGGGCCATTGTATCGGCCATTTTGATCATCGCCCTCTTGGCCGAGGCAATCGAGCGCTCCAAGGTGCCGCGCTGGTATTTTTGGCTCATGGGCCTCAGCGTGTTGGCACCTTTGGTGGCTGCGGGGGCGTATGTGGTTATCTTCGGGGGCAGGTTTGAGTTTTTGCAGTGAGCGTTAGAGCGTGTTTAAATTTCAGTGCCGAGGCAAAAGCGAGCAAATTTTGTTTCAGACAAGGCAAAATTTGCAGTCGTAGCCGGGTGCCTACGGCGAAAGTTTTTATGCAGTGTGAAGCAAAATTTGCCGCTTGCAGCCCGGCGACTGAAATTTAAACACGCTCTTATACCTCGCTCTGCGAGGGATAAACACCGCAAAGACGCAGAGATCATAACTGGAAAAACCTCCTCGTCCCCGCACCTCTTCGGTGAATAGCCTCACACCTCGATTTCCTCGAACATACCGGTTTGCCGGTTTTTCTGGACGCGATTCCATGGAAAATAGCGCCCGTTCATGGCCACGTACACGCCGGGCGGGAGCACTTGTACAAACGCCAAGGCACTGCCGAGGTTGAAAAAACCGTCGGAGGAGGTGCCGAATGCATACGGGATCATGGCCCCGGTCAGCACAATGGTTTTGTTTTCGATGTTGGCTTCGGCAAGTACGCGGGCGGTATTCACCATGCGGTCGGTACCGTGGGTGAGTAAAATGCGGCTGGCTTCAGCCTTGCGGCAGTTGTACACGATGATCGAGAGCTCGTCTTCACCCATGTCCAACGAGTCAATCATCATGAGGGTCTTGACATCAATTTTGACCTCGCAGCGGCCGCGTTCGAACATTTCTTTGAGGTGGGAGTCCCGAAAATACAGTTCGCCGGTGAGGTAGTTGTACTCCTTGTCGAAGGTGCCGCCTGTGACAAAAACTTGAACCATGATTCGATAGGGCGCAATGTTGTTTGGTGGTACTGCGCGGGGCAAAGAAACGCAAGGTTTGGGGTTAGAAGGTTTGGTGTTGGAAGGTTTCTGGTTTTTTGTCACTCCGCAAGGGGCTGGTTAGAAGGTTTCTGGTTGGGTGTGTGAAAAAGGTTTTTACCTTTGCCGCACAAGAAAAAACAGTAAATGTCATGCGCAAAAACGAAGAATACGTCGAAAACAAGGGCCGCGACTGGCTCCTATTTATTGTCAGTTTGATCGGCACGGTTGCCATTTTATTCTGGAAGCCGGAGTGGGTATGGGTCGGTTTCCCGTTTGTGTTTACCTCCCTTGCAGGTGCAATGGGGCGGCTCTGATTTTTATACCTCGCACCGCAAGGTGCGAAGCCGCTTTTGTCATACTGAGCGCTGCTAATCAAAATAGTAGGCCGTAGGCCATGCACAAAACCTCGCAGCGCGAAGTATAAACACGCGTTTACACCGAATTTTCATGGCCGTTTGGCCGCCAGCGATCCCTGTGGCATACCGCCACGGGGATCGTTTTTTTGGGGCTGGAAGGGTAACAAGGCGGGGCGTTCGTGGATACCAAGGAAATTCATCACACGAACAAACACTTGTCATCATCAAAAACTGCGATTATGAGAAAGCATCAAATTTTTGGTTTTGCCCTTGCAACGGCTTTTTCGGCCCTCTTCATTTTTGCCTGTTCCAAAGGCGATACCATCTCCGAGCCAGCGCCTATTGACAAAGATGCCCCGAGAATTCCTGATGGAGATCGAATTATCATTCATTTCGGCACGTCCACCTACAAAGGCTGTTTGTACAGTTTCAGCAACTGCATCTGGATCGGTTGGGGCTCCAAGGAGCGAAACTATATGGATAATTTCGGCTTGCAGTTTGGAAACGGAGCAGCCGCCGAACAGTACTTCGGTCAGTATTTCCCTCTCACTGCCGACTATGTGGTGACCAAATCCGAAGCCGCCGAATTGGGTCTGAAGGAACAGGTGATCCGCGCGGGTTTTTATCCCATTCGGAAACATGCCACAGGCATGGAAACCAACATGCGTATGGTGGACTTCAGCCCGGAATCGGTGCAACCCGTGGCATCTGTTGTGAATCCGAACAACCCGCAGGACAACATTGGCCAGTTGCACAACCTCGCCGTGCAGGTCGTCCTGAACGAAAACATGAGTGCCTTGCGGACGCTTGGTCAGGATAAAAGCGCCGTGCAGGCCCTCTTGACCGAAAAAACAGCCCAATTCCTTGCCGAGGCTCAACTGCCCGCCAGCGCAACCGAACAGCAACGTGCCCAAACGACCAACGTACACCGTGATTACAGTGACTACATTGCCCGGCTGGAGGAAACCCGCCTGAGCGACAACGACAAAAACGTGCTGCGTGCGGTATTCAATGAAGCCGCTTCCATGCCGGTGCGAACTCCCCAGGAACTGAGCAATTTTGTGAGCCGCATGACGGCATTCGAAAATGAACTATCCGGTACCACCAATCTGAACAACCGCAAGATGGTACTCTCCATGATCTCGGTGCTCAAGTACAGCCGCTACTACTGGTTCTGGAAATCTATCTCTTCTCGCGAATTTGGCACTGGCACGGATCAGCCAGCATCCATCCCCGACTGGGTTTGGGCCGACGTAATCGGTTTGGAGTTGGGCGGGCCGCTCGTATCGGCCATTGCTTCGGCGGCTGTTTATCTGGATCAACGTTGAAGAATGATGCATGATTCATCATTCTCTTATTGGGTCTCTGTGGCACATGCTTTTCCCGAAAAATTCGCAAATTTGCCCGTTCTGCAAATTTTTGAAAAATCGCTGCTCGAATGATAAAATCAACTTTTTTGGCTCGCCTATTTTTCCTTTTCGTTGCCGGTACCGTTTCGGCTCAGACCGAGGTGCCGGAGCGCCAATCCGAATTCACGGCCACTACCGAAAACGGGGGCCTGCGCTTTGTACCGCAAAACCCGCCGCTGGGGCAGGTTGCCGGGGCACCTGCCGCTTTTTACACCCACTACTGGGAGTTTGGCGACGGCGGGTTTAGTTTTGAGGAAAAACCCTGGCGGGCTTACGAAAAACCCGGCACCTACAACGCGTTACTCAGCAGCACAGCCCACTACGACGACGACAAAAAACCGCCCAAGAAAATGTTCAAACAGGTGCTTGCCAGCGCGGGCGCTCCGGGCAGGCCGGGTATGGGTGACGTGTTCCCCGATGAGGACAAAACAATTGCTGTGAAAACGCATCGTCAACCCGCAGCCGGGGAAGAGTTGATTTGCGTGGTCAGTTATCGCAACAAGAGCAGCTACACCACCGATGGGCGGTTGCACCTGTTTTTCAACGAAAAAAAATTTCCCACCACTCATTTTGCTTTTCTCGAAGCCCGCACGCACTACAACGAACAAAGTGAAGCCCCGTACTCGCAAGTCGAGCCGTCTACGATTCCGTACTGGAGTGCCATCGAAGCCGGGTTTTCCGCAACGGGAGCCTCGTCACCGCCGGAGTACACGGTGTTTCTGCCTTCGGCAAATGACCTGATCCAAAATGCCCGAAAAGCCTATCGCGACGAAACTGTTTGGCGCTTTGCCAGTCTCGCCCCGGGCGAAAAGCGCAACTTATTCGTCAGCCTGCAGGGCACGGCCAACATGCTGCGCGACACCAGCGCGTTCATCCACCTGTTGGGTGTGCTGGCACCGTTCGATCCCGCCATCGCACCCGATTCATTTACCGTGGAGATCGAAATAGTCAGCTCGCACGATCCCAACGCCATAGCAGTGTCGGACAACCGGGTCGGTTACCGGGGCATAACAGGCAAAAAACTGGATTACCAGGTGCGCTTTCAGAACAACGGCGAAGGCCCGGCGAAAAAAGTGGAGGTGACGATCAGCATGCCCAAGGGGCTGAATCTGGGCCGCATGCGCCCGCTTGACTGGTACCCGAAGTGCCCTGTCTGTTTGCCTTCCCGCCCGCCGGGCAGCTGCCTCGACACGGCCACGACGGATGCGGGGCTGGTATTCACCTTTCGCGACATTTACCTGCCTGGCAGCCGCCAAAAGGGCCTGACCGACTACGATTCCACCAAGGGTTTTGTGCGTTACCGCATTGAGGCCGACGAGGATATGCCGAAACTCCCCTTCCAGAGTCAGGCCGCCATTGTTTTTGACAAAAACCCGCCCGTGCTCACCAACTTTTCCAAAACCAGTTTCAAAACGGGCATCTCGCCGGGGTTGAAAGTGGGTTACGGGTTTGCGCCCGACAGCCTGGGCGACGGCTACTTTTTCCTCGGTGCCAGTTTGTCGCCGTACAAATCGTGGCGACTGTACCCGCAGGTGGAACTGCTCACCGGGCTAAAGGGCCGAACGGCGCTGCCGGAATTCCTGACGATCATTCCGGCCGACACGACCAAACTCATGGGCGACATAGATACGCTGACTTCGCAGGAAATCCTGCGAACCGGGAACAGGGGTTTCGTGTCGGTGGAAGTGCCGCTGTTGCTGCGCAAAAATTTCACAAATTTTTTCGGTGTCGGCATCGGCGGCAGCGCACGTGTTTTTTTCAACAACGGCGAGGATCGCACGCGGGTAACGACGATTGGCACGCCTTACCGGCTGACGGACATCGGCGGCTTTATCCATTACGAGAAGTTTGGCACCCCGACCACTACGGTCGAGGAAACTGTGCAGGACGTGAGCGATACGAGCATTCGGTTCGCAGTTTTTGCCGACCTGACGCTTGGCAGCGTACGCGCCGGGCCGAACCTCGGCATTCGGGCGGGCAGCCTGCTGGGCGAGCGGGCACAGGCGTTCGTGCAGGTCGCGCTGGAGTACAAATTTTGACTTTTCACACTCTAATACCACTTACCTATGAAGAAGCAGATTTCTTGGGGCCTGACGGCCAGTATCATTGCGGGAGCGATGGTGTTTTATTCGTTTTATTATTGGCAACCTTCGTTGGTTGCTACTCCTAACTCTTCGAACACGAACGAATTCTCGTTCGATCTTACGGGTTTGCCGAGCCTGACTGGAGCCAACGCCAAATGGAAAGTGATGTTGAGCCATGGCGATGGCACCTATTTTTTTGGCACATTAGCTGAACTTAGCGCACATCGCCACACCTATTCGAACGGAAATCATACGGCTTTTGCAGAGGTAGTAGCAGCTTATGACGATGACAAAAAACCTCCGAAGCGGGCTATCTCAGTACCTGTAAATATTAGCGGCTTAACTAACCCCTCTCAGCCGGATGACCTACAAACTATGAACGGCAGAAAAATTCTGCTTCGAAAAACGACAAGAGCAGTCCCGGGCGATATCATTACTTACATGATCACCTATGAACATGATGCTACTTGCAATGGCGGCAATTTAGGGGGAACGATTAAGTTTCAATTTGACGATGTCTTATTCAATTATGTATCCACTGATCGCTTCAATTCAGAAGATGCTAATTATAATTCCGCCGGTTTAGTTACAATTTCTTTTGATAACACCAACAAAGAGCTCGTATCTGGCGAACAACGAAGTGTATTTATTACACTCCAAACAAAAACCACGGCACAGGTAGGCACCCTACTAGGTTCAAAGCCAAATGTCGAAGTTGAGTTTAAGTATAAACCTACCAGTAGTGAGTATACAACTTGCACCCACACGTCGTCTATTCACCGAGACACCATTCACGATCAATCCATCTCCGACTCTCACGACCCGAACTTCAAGACAGTAGTCCAAAACGGCCTGTGCAATGGCGACTATGTCACCTGGCGCGTTGATTTTCAAAATGAAGGGACCGCGCCTGAGACCCTGATCGTCGTGTCCGACTGGATTGACACACTTTTTGAATACGAATCTGTGACCGTATTGCAGGGGCAGTGTACATTTCAGGTAAGCGCAGAGCGTTACAACCCGGCAAACCGAGAATGGCGCTTTGTAATGTCAGGGCCTAATGTCGCTCTTCGTGGCCTTGGAGAGTCCGGTGTACGGGAAGATGAAACCAAAGGCCACGTCGTATTCCGAGTCAAAAAACGGGCGCATCCCAAATGCAACGCAGCTGCCAACTCAGCACGCATCATTTTTGGCTGCAACCCTCCAGTATTCACAGACGTGGCCTTGGCGGATTTCCCTTGTACCACTGATTCTCTTCCTCAACCACTGCCCTGTCCCACTTGCACGACCTTCGTGTTCGACTCGTTGCCTGTTGTGGCAGCTGATACGGGTGTCGCCTTGATTACGCCAGCGCAGTTGGCCTCTTTTTTCGCCAACCTACAACTGCCCAACTCTTGGACATACAAGTGGTACCCGGCCTTGCACCTCAGCAATCCACTTGTTGCCATGCCAACGCTGACGCGGGCGGTCAACAGAAAGTACACCTTGGTGGCTTCGCATAATTCCGATTGTGTAAAAGTAGTGGTTCATGTTTTGGTTAAGCCACCTACCCCCTTGGGGTTAACCTTTAAAAAGTGGTGTACAGGCACCACCTCCGGCGATAAATGGAATGTCACGGCCACTGCAACTCCAACAAGCAGATCTAACACAGATTTGCTTTGGAAGCCTTGCGGTTCCAATGTCGGAAGTCAAAGCATAGGCCCGGTGTCTGGTGGAAACACGGCCTATTTTGGCGTTTGGGACACACTTACGGATCAGGTCGCCGAGGGCTGGGTATGGTTGCCGGATACCTGCCCCAGTCCTAACTTTCCTTGGGGATGGGTTTTAGTAATACTCGGAGGCATCGTGCTCGTGGTTGCAGCCGCTCGTTTCTTTCTTGGCAGGCGCAGATAATTCGTAATCTTGCGGGCATAATCTGCTCGCATTATGAAACGTATCCTTTTCTCCCTGTTTCTTTTTTTTCTGCTTTTCTGGGCCGTGCTGTGGGCGCAAACCAATGCCAACAGCACGGCCCGCTTTCAGGTCGACTCGCTGCTTCAGGAAAAAAAGTACACGGCCGCTGCCGCCCTGATTTACAAACAACCCCAATCCGACCGCGACACACTATGGAAGGATTTTGAGACAGCCACACTCGATTCGGCCTACATTCAAGATTCTGCGCTGCTCGGCATCGCGATCTTGGACACCGCCATCTTCCAGTTACAAAGGACAAGCCGAGCCGACTCTATCGCCAGGTTTTGGCGGTTAAAGGCGCACTACCACAAAACCCTTGAGCAGTTCTTCGAAGCGATTGAAGCCTATCTCATGGCAATCCGTATATACGAAAAAAACGGCGAGACTGGCTCTGATTTGGCCTTATGTTACAACCGTGTTGCTCAAATTTACATTCGCAGAAACGATTACGACAAGGCCGACGAGTACCTAAAATCTTCCATTGAGGTTGATACGGCTAAGGAATACTGGTTATCCAGTTACAGCCAGTTGGCCAACAATGCATACTGGCGCGACAGCTTCGATCTGGGGCTGTACTATTTTGAAGCGGGGAAAAAATGCCGAGGAGAAGAGAGTTCCCTCGCCGCGCTCCGTTCTGCAGGGGCGAATATTCTGATCAAAAAAGGGCGGCTGCAAGAAGCACGTACCTTGATACAGCAAGCACTGGAATTTTATCAAAAAGAAGAAAACCAACACCATATCATACGGTGTTTTACAGGGCTGGCATACATTGCCGAGCGCATGGGCAAAATGACTGAAGCCGAACAGTTTTACTTGATAGCTAGGCAGACAGCCAATATTTTTGCCCAACGTTATCAAAAAAGTCGTGAACTCGCCAAGTTCTACTGTGAATGGGGTGACTTCCTTTCCCGCCAAGGCCGAACGAAGGAGGCCATACACCTGTACCAGCAGGCTCTCGTGCAGGCGTACCCCGATTTTGAGGATCTCGACCCGGCAGTAAACCCCAAACCTGCAATAGTCCCCACCGAAACATGGGCCATGTATGCCCCGGCCCGAAAAGCCAGTCTGTTACTACTTAACCCAACGCCGCAAAATCGCGCCCTCGCTGCCGACTGCTTTAGCCTCGCCTTCGCTGCGGCAGAACGCCTGCGCCTGACCTATGGCGCTGCTAACACGAAGATTTATTTTGCTCAAAGCACGTATGACCTTAAACGGGAAGCCGCCCTCAACCTCTGGGCAATGTACCGCGAAAAAGGCGATGCAGCAAACTTGAACCGCTTGTTCGATCTGTTAGAACAAAACCGCGCCAACGCCCTACGCGATGCTCTTTTGGAGCAAAAAGCAATGGTATCCACTGGCATACCAGATTCGCTGCTCCGGATCGAAGACGGTATGCGACGCGAAATAGCCAGCACGCAAAACAGCCTGGCAGAGGCGGACACAGCCATTATCAAGCAACTCCAATCCTACATTGACAGCCTCGATCGCCGCCACGAGGACTTGCTGCGAATACTGAAAAACAAATACCCCCGCTACCGAGAGTACTTGGAGGCTGGCCAAACCGCCAACCTCGACTGGATCCGAACCGCCCTGCCGCCAAAAGCCGCCCTGCTCACATTTTTCGATGCCGGCGACCGCTACCTCTGCCTAACCCTACGCCACATAGGCAGCATTTCGGCTTATGAGGTGCCTCGCGATTCGGTGTTCGATACGACGTTTGCGCGGTTTCAGGCGCTGCTTTCCGACAAAACCGGTCAAGAATCCAACCCCGCTGCTTTTTTTGATGCGGCTTATTTCCTGAAACAGCGCCTGCTGCCAAGCGAGGTTTTGAAAAACTCCGAGGCACTGATCATCGTGCCCGACGGGCGGCTGTCGTATCTGCCATTTGAGGCACTGCTGACCGCCCCGCACAAGGGCGCGTACGGCAAGGCGCCCTACCTGCTGCGCTCGCACACGGTGCAGTACGCCTGGTCGGCGGCGTTGCTGGCCGAAAAACCGGTGCAGTCGTTGCCGGGGAAACCGCTGCTACACGTCGCACCGTTTCCATCTGTCGCCCGCGATGGCCTTGCCGCCCTGCCCAATAGCCTTAATGAAAAACCGGAAGATGCCGTTGCCGACCACTTGCAGGGCGACCAAGCCCGTGCCGACACGTTTTTGCGCGACGCAGCGGCCTACGATGTTCTGCATTTGTCCACACACGCCCACGCCGGACAGCGCGAAAAGCCGGGAATTGAGTTTGTTGACCGCACCGTATCGCTGCCGGAAATTTATGCCCAGCGGCTGAACGCATCACTTGTTGTTCTCAGTGCCTGCGAAACCAATGCGGGGGAGTTTGCCGAAGGCGAAGGTGTTATGAGCCTCGCACGCGCCTTTGCATACGCGGGCGCACGCAGCCTTGTGGCCAGTTACTGGTCGGTGAACGACCGCTCCACGGCCAATCTGTTTTCTGCGTTTTACCGCCACCTGCAAGACGGGTTGTCCAAGTCCGAGGCTTTGCGCCAGGCTAAGTTAGACCTGCTGGACGAGGCCGGTGCCGATGCCCGCAAAGCACCGTACCACTGGGCGGCGTTCACGCTGTCGGGTTCGGACGGGCCGGTGGCACTGCCCAAGGACGGCTGGCCGTGGTGGGCTTGGGCCTTGGGG
>JBEBHD010000372.1:0-3085 GCA_040080915.1 Saprospiraceae bacterium | reverse complement strand
CGCTCACTCTCTCTCACCCGCTCACTCTCTCTCACCCGCTCACTCTCTCACTCGCTCACCCGCTCACCCGCTCACCCGCTCACTCTCTCACTCGCTCACTCTCTCACCCGCTAATTATTTTACATACTTTAAAATCGGTTTTTGGGATGGCCTCTCTCCGTAAGATGGAGGGGGGCTTTTTTTATTTTTTTGAGAAGAGAGGTTTAAAACCGCTCCGGCCTTTAAAAAACGGACAGCAATGCTTTCCTTTGTGCCGGTTTTTTTTCCACCGATCACATCCAAACGTTATTTGAAAGTTTATGCTTAGTCGCCGCAGCGTTCGAATCAAGGTGATGCAGTTGCTCTACATGCTCAACCGCGATGAAAAATTGGCCTTCCCTGATCTGCTCAAGGGCTACAATGCTGGCATCTGGAAAACGTACGAGATATACATCTTCCACTTGTACCTCGTGCTCAAGGTGGCCCAATACGCCGAAAAAGATGCCGAACTTCGAGCCGCCAAACTGCTGCCCGTTGACGAGGACAAGAACTTCACACCCCGCCTGTACAACAACCCCTGCACCAGGAGCATCGCCAATCACGTCGGTTTTCTGAAAATCGTTGCGCAATTTCATGCCAACGAAAACATTGATGAGGATCAAATTCGGCTGATGTACAACGCCTTCAACGCTACAGAACCGTACCAGAAATACGTGGAAATGGCCGAACCTGCCGATCAGGACCATTCCAAAATTTTGCTCGAACTGTACCGCTTCTTGCAAGGTAACGATCTGTTTATCGAGATGACAGAAGACCGTTACAACAACTGGCTCGACGATGAATCGCTGGTGGTGGGGGCCATGAAAAAAACCCTCAAGGCTACCCCGGTCGAAGGCGATTTTTACAAAGAACACGAACCCGCTGACGAAACTGTACGCGAGTTTGGCGAGATGCTCCTGCGCAAAACTTGCCAAGAGGACCAGGCCTTGTTCAACCTCATCACGCCCAATCTCAAAAACTGGGATGCCGACCGCGTGGCTATACTGGACATGATCATGCTCAAAATGGCCCTGTGCGAACTACTTCATTTCCCGACCATTCCCACCAAGGTCACCCTCAACGAGTTCGTAGAAATATCCAAGGTTTATTCCACCGACAACAGCAAGGAGTTCATCAACGGCATCCTCGACCGACTGATGAAACGTTTGCTGAAAGAAGATAAGATCGTGAAGGAAGGTCGGGGACTTATCGAATAGCCTCCCAACCATGAATTGCTCGTTCGTCGCTCTGTTTCTGGTGTTTGTTTCAGCCCAAACACTGGCCCAAAAGCCCACCCCAGCTCAACTGCGATGGCACGACACGGAATTTTACCTGTTCTTCCATTTTGGCCCCAATACCTTCACCAACCTCGAATGGGGGCACGGCACAGAACCAGAAGCCATTTTTAACCCCAACAGCCTCGATTGCGAACAATGGTGCCGCGTCGCCAAGTCAGCAGGTGCATGCGGAGTGGTCATCACGGCCAAACACCACGACGGATTTTGCCTTTTCCCCTCCAAATACTCTACGCACACGGTACGCGAAAGCCCCTGGAAAAACGGCAAAGGCGATGTGGTCGCCGAACTCGCCGCAGCATGCCGAAAATACGGCCTGAAACTCGGCCTATACCTCTCGCCCTGGGATCGGAACCACCCCAAGTACGGAACACCGGAGTACAACGACGTTTATGTGGCCACACTCACCGAACTGCTTACCCGTTACGGCGAGCTGTTCGAGATTTGGTGGGACGGTGCCAACGGAGAAGGCCCAAATGGGAAAAATCAGGTGTACGATTTCCGCCGATATGAAAAAACGGCTGCCGCACTCCAACCAAACGCAGTGATTTTCAGCGACGTAGGCCCCGGGTGCCGTTGGGCTGGCAATGAACGCGGCCTCATAGAATCTGACATAAACTGGTGCCTGCTTGATACAGCAGGCTTTGGCCGAGGGGCCACCGGCCCTCCCACCGACACACTTAACCGGGGCAACGAAAACGGCAAACACTGGATTCCGGCTGAGTGCGACGTGAGCATCCGCCCCGGCTGGTTTTACCACCCGGAGGAAGACGAAAAGGTGAAAACACCGGAGCAACTTTTTTCCATCTACCTTAATTCGGTAGGGCGCGGTGCCAATTTGATCCTGAATGTGCCACCCAACCGGCGCGGACTCATCTCCACCAACGATTCCGTATCGCTGACACATTTTGGCGAAAAACTGCGTGCAGCCTTTGCCCACAATCTGGCCTTCGGCAAAAAAGTCGCGTACTCCAGCGGAGCCTCCGAACAGAAATTTTCCCGAAAACTATGCGACGCAAAGCGCAAAAGCTCGGTAACGCTGGGCGGAACAGGCAGCCACTGCACGCTCGATTTGGGCAAAATGACAACCTTCAATTGTGTGTTGCTGCGCGAGCACATCGCCGAAGGGCAGCAAATCAAGCAGTTTAAGGTCGAAATTTGGGAAAACAACCTGTGGCGCGAAGTCGCGACGGGCGGTACCATCGGCCCGCGCCGGATACTCGCCCTTCCTACACTGTCGGCCCAACTTGTTCGCGTCACTATCCTGTCCGCCAAAGGGCCTTGTGCCTTGACCGAATTGGAAGTGTACCAGATGCCGTGATCAGCCATACTCCACCACTACCCTCCCGGTTACAAAAACTTTTCGCTACAAACAAAACTTTTGGCAACTTTGCAAAAAGTTTTGTCCTGGCAACAGCGAGAAATTGATTTCGTCGCAGAAAAAAACAACGAGCGGGTGTACATCCAAGTAGCTTACTTGCTGTCCGACCCAGCCACCATCAAACGGGAGCTCGGTAACCTGAACCTGATTCAAGACAACTACCACAAGATGGTCGTAAGCATGGATACCTCCTCCAGTAATACCGTCAACGGCATCGTTCACTGGAGTCTTCGGGCGTTTTTTAGAGGAGTTCGAATGATTTTTTGAGGCTGTCTCACAGGTCACTTAGTCATTGAAAATTGGTAACTATTTAGCACCTGTTCCGGCGAACCATTTTTAACCACAGATTTTCACAGATTCACACAGATTTTTTAAACGGAAAGGGGAAATC
>JBEBHD010000178.1:0-11626 GCA_040080915.1 Saprospiraceae bacterium | reverse complement strand
GGGCTTACCCTCAACCAATAGTACCATTCCCGGTACCGAAAACAAAAAAAACAACCCACTCCCAGATCACCCTTCAGAGCGCAATCAAGCCCCCCTCCCCCCCAGGGGAGGGGCTGGGTGTGGGGTTGTCCACTGGTATTTCCGCAACGAACTCGACCACCGCAAAGTGCCCGGCACTCCGTGGATGGAGAACTGCATCGCCGATCAGATACAAATCCTGCTGGACCGCCAAACGCCCGTGTGGTCGAAAAAACGCGATGCAACCCGCCCGGCCCGGCCAGGTGACATTGCAGTGCTGTGCCGCTCCAACCGAAACTGCGAAATCATGGCAGAAGCCCTGCACCGTGCCGGGTTGAAGGCTGCCATTGCTCGCGCCGGACTGCTCGAAACCGCCGAGGGCAAACTCGCGGTGGCTTGCCTGAAATACCTGCTCATCCCGTCGGACGCGCTCAGCATCGCCGAAATACTCGCCCTCACGGGGGCCAAAACCCTCGACGAGATCGTCGGCGACCGCCTCAACTACCTGCACCGCCTCCAACAGGGTGAAGACCCCGGGCGATGGGCCATGGAGCACGATACCATCCGTCGGCTTTTCGAGATGCGTCCCCGTACCGCCGACCTGAGCGCCTCCGAAATCCTGAACCTGGTGCTCGACGAATTGGATTTGCGCCGCGCAGCCGTCCGTTTCGGCAACGCCGCCCAACGCCTCGACAACCTCGACCGCCTGCGCCGCTATGCGCTCGACTACGAATCGGCCTGTCAGCGCCTGCATGCCGCAGCCTCTCTTGGCGGCTTTTTGCTCTGGCTCGATGAACTGGCCCGCTCCGGGCAGGACTACCAGGGCAGCGGCGAAAGCCCCGACGCTGTGAACGTGCTGACCTACCACCGGAGCAAGGGCCTGGAGTATCCCATCTGCATTTGCCACAACCTCAACCAGCCGTTTAAGGAAAAAATTTGGGGCATCAACCTCGTTTCCGAGCGCGACGAGCCGGATCTCGACAACATCCTCGGCCACCGCTGGCTGCGTTTTTGGAAAAACCCGTACGCCGATCAGGTCCGAAATACCCGCTTGGACGAAACCCTGCGGCAAAGCGATAGTTGGGCACAAGCCGCCAAACAAGCCTTGGAAGAGGAATCCCGCCTGCTGTACGTGGGCCTCACCCGCGCCCGTGACTACCTCGTGTTTCCGACCAATGCGAAGGGCACACCCTGGCTAAACCGCGTTTTTCACAACGGCAACGAAACCATGCCGACACTCGACCCCGACAGCGACGAAACGCCCTTCATTTGGAACGACCGTGTGGTTTTTTGCGAAAACGAACCACTTTACAAACCCAAAGATTTTCCCGAAGCAGCGCCCGGTAACATCTCCGAGCTATACGCCGAACCGCCCTTGGGCCGCCATGCAGAAACCCGATTGCCCGAACGAATTGACCCGGCAAACGAATGGCCCGGCGGCTTTCATTATTCCCTGTCGGAGCCGGAGTCTTTTGCCAACACGTTGGAATTCAACGGCGATTTTAAACCAGAGATCGGCAAGGCGATGAAGGCAATCCTGCTGGCTGACTTCCCGGCCTTGCAGCGGGAACAGCGTCTGGAGTTGGTGCGGCTGCAGCTCCAGAACCGAGGCATCGGCTCGGCCGTCGGCACAGAAAATGCCCTGCGACTGGCAGAGGGTTTCCGACAGTTTGCCGGGGTTAGGTTCGCGCCCAAGCGGTGGCTTCCGAAGTTCCCCGTAGAAGGCTGGATAGGCGAGCGTTGGCTATGCACCGACGCGGATTTATTGCTGGAAAATGACCACACAGTGGTGGTGGTGCTGTTTGCAAAATTTGCCGAAGGCATGAAAAAGTGGAAAGAACAGGCCAAGGCAGTGGCACCACTGGCAGGTTGGCTGAGCCAAATGGCTCCGGCGGTCTTCCCCGGAAAGGCCGTGTCGTATTGGGTTGTATTCCCGGTAGAAGGCCAGGCGGTGGAGTTACAATGAAAATTTTGTAAAAACTTAGTCTAAGCCCGTAGGGCTGGTATTTTGGTAGAATTGGGTCATTCATTGCCATCGGAACCGCGTAGCGGTGGGATTAAAATAACACCGCTACGCGGTTCTGCCCTCTATGCCCGGTCAAATTCTACCAAAATGCCAGCCCTACGGGCTTAGGCTAAGTTTTTACACTGACGATTTGGATTACCTTTCGCGCCAAGTACGACCAATTAGCACATTAGCACATTTATCAATTAGCACATTATTCAGGCCATGCTCAAACACCTTTACGTTCTCCCGCTCTTGCTACTTCCCTTCCTTTCGCTCGCCCAAAGCGCGTACAAACAGCCGCCTGCCGACGTGGCTGCCGTGGTGCTGGCTGCCCCAACACCATTGACCAGCACCAGCCCGATGAACGATGCCGTCATGCTGGTGGACTACAATCCTAACCCCGGCATCGCCCTGTTGGCCCAACCGTTTTTGCGCCTCGCCGGACTGCGCATCAACCCGGCGCTGAACTGCCGCCAAAACACCACAGAGTACACTGCCATCACTATCCGTTGGCTCCTGCAGGAAGCACCGGTCAAGATCGAACTGCCGACGGATGGTGCGCTGGCGGGCATGCCCCAGTGGTCGCCCGACGGACGCAAGATCGCTTTCGGTATCCGCAAAGCCAACGGCGTGGAGCTGTGGATAGCCGAAACGTGGACGGGCAAATCACACCGCACGGGCAACCTCCTGCTCAACGATGTGCTCGGCCCGGCCTTCGAGTGGATGAACGACAACGACCGGCTTTTGGCCCGTGTCGTGCCGCCCTACCGCGACCCTGCGCCTGTGCCCGCCGCCGCACCCGCTGGCCCCACCGTGGAGGAAACCACCGTGGGCAAACTTGCACAGGTGCGCACATTTCAGGATTTGCTGCAAAACGCCGACGACGAACGCCTGTTCGAGTATTATGCCACGAGCCAGCTCGTGACCGTGTCGAGCGAATTGGGGAAGATATCACGAATTGCTCCCGCTGGCCTGTACCTCGGTGCCGAGTGGTCGCCCGACGAGAACCACCTGCTCGTGACTACGCTGCGCAGGCCGTTTTCGTACAACGTGGAGTACTACGATTTTTCCCGAAAAACAGAAATCTGGAATCCAAAAGGCCAGCCTGTGTACACAGTAGCCGAGTTCCCCGTTACCGACGACACGCCCCGCCAGGGCGTAGTCAACGGCCCACGCAGCCCCCGCTGGCAGGCGCTGCACCCCGCTTGCCTGCTCTGGTCGGAGGCCTTGGATGGCGGCGACCCGACGAACAAGGCTGATTTCAGGGACAAACTCATGCGCCTCAACGCGCCTTTTACCGCCGCCCCGTCGGAGGTATTGAAAACCAAACACCGCTTGTCCGGTATGACTTGGACGGCGGAAAAGGACATCATCCTGCTCGCCGAATTTGACCGCGACCGGCGCTGGAGCACGACCTACCGCACTGATCTGAACAACCCCGCCGCCCAAACCGTCCTCTTCGATCGCAGCCTGCGCGACGACTACGGGAATCCTGGCACCCCCGTCACCGTCCGCCTGCCTTCTGGCGACCGAGTGCTCGTGCAGGATGGCGACTGGGCCTGGTTCAGCTCAGCTGGCGCATCGCCCAAGGGAAATTTTCCGCGCGTGGACAAGATCAACCTGAAAACCGGCGAAAAACAAACCGTTTTCAAATGCCCCGATGCGGCCTACGAGGAGTTTATCATGTTTGAAGGTAAAAAAACGGATCGCATTGTCACCCGCTACCAAAGCAAAACCGAGCCGCCCAACCTGTTTGCGACTGACCTGAAAACCAAGGCCCGCAAGGCCCTGACGGCGTTCAAAGACCCCGCTCCGCAGCTCACCGGCGTAGAAAAACGCTTGGTCAAGTACACTCGCAAGGACGGTGTACCGCTATCCGGTACGCTCTACCTGCCGCCCGGCTACCAGCCCGGTCAGCGGCTGCCGCTGTTCATGTGGGCCTACCCGCTGGAATACTCCGACGCGGCCACGGCCGGGCAGGTACGCGGCTCGGAAAATACCTTTACCTACTACCGCAACGATTCGCCCTTGTTTTTTGTGACCCAGGGCTACGCTGTTCTCATGGATGCAACCATCCCCATCGTGGGCGACCCGGAAACGATGAACAACACCTTCGTAGAGCAAGCCGTGTCGTCGGGGCGAGCAGCCATTGACTACCTGGACTCGCTTGGCATCGTGGACCGCACGCGCGTGGGCGTGGGTGGCCACTCCTACGGGGCGTTTATGACTGCCAACCTGCTGGCCCATTCTGACGACTATGCTTTCGGAATCGCGCGTTCGGGCGCGTACAACCGCACGCTCACGCCCTTCGGTTTTCAGAGCGAGCGCCGCTCGTTTTGGGAAGCGCCGGAGGTGTACATGAACATGTCACCGTTCACACATGCGAGCAAGATCAAAAAGCCGCTGCTGCTCATCCACGGCGAGGCCGACAACAACTCCGGCACATTCCCGATCCAGTCGGAGCGCCTTTTTCAGGCCATCAAAGGGAATGGCGGCAACGCCCGCTTGGTGCTGCTGCCCCACGAAAGCCACGGCTACCGTGCGCGGGAAAGCGTGCTGCATGTGCTGGCTGAGATGTTCGAGTGGGCGGAACGGCACGGGAAGGGGGTTCGGCCGTGAGGTGTGTTATACCTCGCACCGCAAGGTGCGAGGTATAATCAAAATTATTAGGCCGAAGGCCATGCACACAAAATCTCGCAGTGCGAAGTATACTTCAAACCACACTACTAGACATTTTTGTTTTCGTGTACCCAGACCTTCCAGGTTTGTCAAACCTGGAAGGTCTCATTCCAAAAATGTCCAGTAGTGTGACTTCAAACCCGTCCCAGCAGCCCCCCATCCACGGTAATGAGCAAACTGTACCCCAGCCGTTCCAACGCTACCTGGAACCGGCGCTTGCCTTCTGTTTTGACGATGTGGCCACGCAGTCCGGTGAGTGCTCCGCCACTGATTTCCACCGGGTCGCCTTCCATGAGCAAGCCGGGCACGGCGGTTACGTCGAGGTTGTCCTCTATTGCAATGCGGCGCAGCAGCTCAATCTCTTCTTCGGGAATAGCCAACAGGTCTTGGCCGAATTGGACGAAACCCACCGCGTATTCGGTTTCCAACACGGGCAGGTAGTCGCGCTTGACAATTTTCACAAAAACATAACCGGTAATGATCGGTTTTTCCGTCAGGCGGGTGCTGCGAACGTACCGGCGCATCAGGCGCAGGAGCGGCACGTAAGCGTGTACGCCTTTTTTCGACAAGGTTTGTTGCACGACTTTTTCGCACTTGGCGCGGGTGCGCACAGCAAACCAGCGCGGCTCGGTAGCATGGATGTGGTTGATCGGCATGACTGGCGCAAAGATGGCTCCATGCATGGAAAATATGCGCCGCACTACTGAATTTCCGCAGGATAGCCCGACCTTGGCAGCCGCTGGCGATCGGTTCGGTTGCGGGCAAAACAACGGTACAAAAAATGACAAACGAGGAATTTGAAAACAACGAAATACCAGACACCCTGGGCGAACCGGCAGTAGTTCCACGGTCGGCGAATGTGGACATATCCCCTGTGCAGTCGCGAGCCGAACGCGTAAAAGCCCAGATCGGCCAGGTGATCGTGGGACAGGAAACCATGCTCGACCAGATGTTGGTGGCGTTGTTTACCGGTGGGCACGTTTTGCTGGAAGGTGTGCCCGGAATAGCCAAAACACTGAGCGCCAAACTGCTGGCCCGTACCATCGCCTCCGGGTTCAGCCGCGTGCAGTTCACCCCCGACCTCATGCCCGCCGACGTAGTGGGCACACCGGTGTTCAACATGAAAACCTCGGAGTTCAACTTCAAGTCCGGCCCGATCTTTTCCAACATCGTGCTCATTGACGAGATCAACCGCGCTCCGGCCAAGACCCAGGCGGCACTGTTCGAGGTGATGGAAGAATTTCAGGTGACGGTGGATGGGCATACCTACCCGATGGGGCTGCCGTTTTTTGTGGTAGCCACTCAAAACCCCATCGAGCAGGAAGGAACATATAAATTGCCGGAAGCCCAACTCGACCGTTTCCTGTTCAAGATCATACTCGAATACCCCAGCCTCGACGAGGAAAAAACGATTTTGCGGCGGTTTCAGAACGATTTCGCTGGTGCCCTGCGCGAGGTGGTGCAGCCCGTGCTCACCCCTGACGATATCGCCGACTGCCGCCAGCGTATTGAGCAAGTGTTCATCCGGGAGGAATTGTTGGACTACATCGCTGCCATCGTACACAGCACCCGAAACAACGGCGACCTGTTCCTCGGTGCCAGCCCGCGGGCATCACTGGCCCTGATGAAAACCGCCAAGGCCGTGGCTGCCATCGGCGGACGAAACTTCGTGACCCCTGACGACATCCGTCAGGTCGTGTTCCCGGCGCTCAACCACCGTGTCATCCTCACCCCCGACCGGGAAATGGAAGGCTACCATGTACGCGAGGTGCTGGAGGAGCTGGTGAAAAAAGTGGAGGTGCCGCGGTAGGGGACAGCGTTGTTCGGTCGCTTATAAGAGCGTGTTTAAATTTTAAACACGCTCTAAGTGGCTAAAGTCGAACTAAAAACCTGGCCAGCGTGCATACCGTCGTAGGCCAACAACACGCAGTACTCGCCTTGCACCACCAGCTGATCCTGCTCAAACACATCCCAGTCAAACGGAAGCGCCAGAGCCAGATACCGGACTTTGCCATTAGACAGGCGGGCCGTATCCGCCTGAAAAGCCTCGATCAACGCCGTTTTCTGCGCCTCGTCCACTTCTTTGAGCAGCAAGGGCCGGGGGCGTTCTTTTTGATACAGGCAAAAATCCAAGTCAATCAGCCCGGTCAGGACGGTATCGTCCGGGTACTGCCGTTGGGCAAAAACCAGCAGCCGTTCGTACACATTGGGGACGGTGTACCGGTGAAATTCGTGCTGTTCGCCAAAGCACTCGCCCAGCCCAAGCAAAAATTCAAAAATGCTGTAGCGAGCGGTCACGTATTTCAGGGTGCGGGTAGCGCGCGGTTTGTTCCAGTAAATTTCCAGCGCGTGTTCCACCAATTTCAGTTGTGCAAGTTCATGGCGGGAGAGGTAGTTGCTTTCGATGACCTCGTAGGGCGGTTCGGGGTCGAAGACAAACCCGTGTTGGGCGTACTTTTCCCGAACCGGGGTGCCTTTCAGGAATTTCAAAAAACCCATTTGCAGTTCCGGTGCAAACAGGCGGAACACCGTTTCAAAACTGTACTTCACGTCGTCCCGGGTTTCCAGTGGAAGGCCGACAATTAAGTCCAGATGCATCTCCACCTTGTCGGCAAGCGCCTCAATGATGCCTTTAGTTTTATCAAAATTTTGCTTTCGGCTTACTTCCAGATTTGCTTTTTGGTTGACGGTCTGGATGCCGATTTCAAACCGGAACAACCCTTTGGGCACGTGTTCCTGAATGAAACGAATGATGTCGGGGTGTAGAATGTCGGCTGTTATTTCAAACTGGAACACGTTCTCCGGGCGGTGGTGCTCCAGAATAAACCTGAAAATATCCAGCGTGAAATCCCGCTTAATGTTGAACGTGCGGTCGAGAAACTTGATGACCCGCCCGTGTTGCATCAGGTAGAGCAGCGTCTGTTTGATGTGTGTATCAGGGAGGTAACGCACCTTGTTGTCGAGGCTGGCTAAGCAAAATTCGCATTTGTACGGGCACCCGCGGGAGGTTTCCACATACAGAACTTTGGTGGCGAGTGTCTCCGGCGGGTCGTTGCGCCAGGGCCGGATGTCGCGGTATTCTTCAAGATTGAAAATAATTGGATCGGAAAAATACAGGGCTCCTCCGTCGGGTGTTTTGCTGGCTACATTGGGCAGGTGGCCAACCTCCGGCCAGGCATACAAAAAAGCCCGAAACGGTGTTTCGCCCTCCCCGGTGATGATAAAATCAACTTCCGGCCGTGCCAGCACATCCTGCCAGTCGTAACTCACCTCCGGGCCGCCGAGCAGCACTTTTGTCGAGGGGTTGATGGCCTTGATTTTTCGGGCAACCTCGAGGGTTTGGGTGATGTTCCAGATATAACAACTGAACGCAACGACCTCGAAATCGGCACAAAAACGGGCGACTTCGTCCCGATCCTGATTGATGGTAAACTCCCGCCACGCCAATCCCGGCCAGTCCCGGTTCAATTCGTACAGCAAACGAATAGCCAGGTTGGTGTGGATGTATTTTGCGTTGAGTGTTGCGAGTAGCACCTTCATCAGGCTGCAAAGAACGAAAGGGAAACGGATTCGCGGCACTGAAATATAAACACGCTCTAAAAAAAACAAGCGCTTCACAACGGATTCGGTCAAAAGAGCGGACATTTGCGTGGGCTACCCGCCGCCGGTGCCGGTGCATCGGGAACATTGTTTAAGTTTACCAACATTTTACAAGTTCATGCAACCACAACCCGTCTCCCCAAACATCCTCGAACAACTTCCCGCCATTGTAAAAGCCTATCAACTCCCCGATAACAAAAAAGCATTTACCCAAATCCTGACCTCCTTCCTTCCATTCCTCGGAATCTGGGTTGCTATGTACTTTCTCATGGACGTGTCCATCGCCCTCACCCTGGTACTGGCAGTCGTGAACGCCTTTTTCCTCGTGCGCATTTTCATTATCCAGCACGACTGTGGGCACCAGTCCTTCACCGCCAACCGCAAGGCCAATGACACCATCGGCCTCATTTCCAGCCTCATCAGTTTCATGCCGTACCGCTACTGGGCCAAAAGCCACAATTTCCACCACGGCCACAACGGCATCCTGTGGGAACACCGCGATATCGGCGACATCAACCTGCTAACGGTGAACGAGTTCAAGCAATTGAGCTACTGGAAAAAACTGCAATACATGCTGTTCCGTAGTGCGCCCGTGCTGTTTGTGATCGGGCCAGCGTGGTATATTTTGGTACACAGCCGTATCCCGACCATCAAAATTAAAGGATGGGAGCACGCTCGAATGGCGTTGTTGCGCCACAACTTGTTGCTCGTGGTGGTGTATGTGACCTTGGCGTTGCTGATCGGTTACAAAGCCCTTTTGCTGATACACCTGCCGATCCTCGTGTTTTTTGGCATCATCGCCGTGTGGTTTTTTTATGTGCAACACCAGCACGAAACCACCTACAAGGCCTGGAAAGACAAGTGGGAATATATCCGTGCCGCCATTCAGGGCAGTACATACTACAAACTGCCCAGGTTGTTTCACTGGCTGACCGGCAACATCGGCTATCACCACATCCACCACCTCAACCCGCTCGTGCCCAGCTACGAACTGGCCCGCTGCCACCACGAGAACCCCGTATTCGAGCAGATCGCCAACAAGATCACGTTCTGGCAAAGCCTGAAGTGCGTCTTCAACAAACTCTGGGACGAGGAGCAACAGCGTATGATCTCGTTCCGGGAATATTTCCGGCGGTACAAAACGGCGTGATAACCTCTCACCTTTTTGGAGTTGTGTTCAGTATTTTTGCGCACACATTTACCAAGTTTTGCAGCAGAAAAACTAAGAGATGCGCATTAACAGCCTGTTTTTGAAAAATTACCGCCGCTTTGAAGAGTGCGAATTGAATTTTTCGGAGCGCTTTACCGTAATTATCGGTGACAACGCCTCAGGCAAAACGGCCGTGATGGATGCGCTTTCATTCGCTTTGGGCTGTTTCGTTCGAGGCTTGGACCCAATCTACCGCTCTCCACAGAGCGAATCTCCCCGATCAATTTATGCCGAAGATGTGCGATTGTCTCCAGGCTATGGCACGGAAATGCGCGAGCAGTTGCCTGTGATCGTTCAGGCTGAAGGCCGGTTGTTCGACCGCGAATCCTTGAAATGGAGTGGCAAGCAAGAAAAGATGGATCGCGGAAAAAACAAGATCAGCCTTGACAACGGAGCCAAAACAATTCAAAAATTAGCGAATGAAAGCCAACGATTGGCCAGGGACGAGCAAAAGAGCCCAAGCGTCGTCCTGCCTTTGATCGCATATTTCGGCCCTGAACGGTTAGGCACCGAGCATCGCCTTACCAAGCGAAAAAAAGAAAAAGTATCGTATGCAAAGCAAGGCTCGCGGCTTGAAGGTTATATAGACTGCCTATCCGTGAAATCTTCGGGCAAGTTGTTCAAATCTTGGTTCAAGACGTTGACCGATCAACGGAATAAATTTCAAAACCCGATTGACATTCAACAAATAACCACGTTTAGAAACACGGTAAGCAAGATCATTCCCGAGTGGGAGGGCATTGAGTACGATTTTGCCCGAGATGAATTCGTCGGTTTTTTCCACGACCTAAATGGTCAGAACGTGTATTTGCCCCTGAGCAGCCTGTCAAATGGTTACCAAAATTTTATCGGAATCATTGCCGACCTGACCTACCGTTGTGTGAAACTGAACCCCCATCTGAAAGAACGGGCGGTCGAAGAAACCCCCGGGGTGGTGCTGATTGACGAACTGGACTTGCACCTGCACCCCAAATGGCAACGGCGGGTTGTTGAAAACCTGAAAATGGCTTTCCCGAGGGTACAGTTCATAACCACCACGCACTCCCCGTTCATCGTTCAGTCGTTGAAGGCAACAGAAGTGATCAATCTGGACGATGCCCCCCTCTTGGCAGCTGACCCACTAAATCGCTCGCTTGAGGAAAGCGCCCTCTTCATGGGCGCTCCCAGCCACCGGAGTATTATTTTTGAAGAAAAAACGGCTTTTGCTGAACGTTACCTCAAGGCGATCAGAAACGGCGGCATAACTCCTAAAATGGAACAGGAATTGGAAGATCACCTCCAAAAATTCAGCGACGACCCGGCTTTTGTGGCCAGCCTAAAAATTGAAAAACTCTTTGAAACCGGAAGCAAACCATGAGGCCTGTCGAACGTGGAGACCGCCCTGTACGCTTTGATTCGCGTGGCAAAATTCGCCAAGAGCAAGCCTTCTCACGCTACGCGCAGGCAAGGCGGTATTTGATTTGCAAATTGGGCGCTTTTTGCTCTTACTGCGAACAACCACTCCCTAATCCAGCAGTAGAACATATTGACCCCAAATCGCTTTACCGAGGCAAAACGTTGGACTGGAACAACTTTCTGCTCGTTTGCACAAACTGCAACTCGGTCAAATTGAACACTGACATCAACGACAGCAATCGGCATCAGTACTACTGGCCTCATGTAAACAACACGTTCTTGGCCTTTGAATACGACGGCAGCGGTATCGTCAAACCATCCAATTTCGTTGGTGTTGATCGCCAACGCTCGAAAAAAACCATCGCATTGTTCGGACTGGACAAGATCGCCCCGAGAGCGGGCACCATCAAATACGAAGAGGCATCCGACCGCCGATTTGAAAACAGGCTTGGTGCTTGGATGAAGGCCAAGCGGTTTGAAACCAGATATTTGAATACTACCGAAGACAAACGAAGCGAATTCTTGGAATTGTTTCCAGACGTAATTGATACGGGTTTTTACTCTGTCTGGATGACTGTTTTTCAAAACCACCCGGAGGTTAAGCGTGTAATTTGCGAAACTTTTCCAGGAACCGCCACTGGGTGTTTTGATGCCAATTTTGACCCGACTCCCCGTAACGGCACAGATATATGATTTAGGATGGAAAGTGCTATGAC
>JBEBHD010000371.1:0-3101 GCA_040080915.1 Saprospiraceae bacterium | reverse complement strand
TTCCTTATCCGTTTAAAAATCTGTGTGAATCTGTGAAAATCTGTGGTGAAAAACTTTACGGTTAGGGCCGTCGTATACTGGTGCTAAATAGGTACCTTTTTTCATTTAATTCAGGCCAGGTACTTACCAAAAACACGTTGTCATGTTGCTAACCCGCGCTTTCCGTTTTGCCCTTCCGCTGACCCTCGTGTTCCAGATATCCTGCTTCGTGGACAGTGCCAAGCCTCAAGAGCCAACCTTTTTTACTGGGGCCGACCTGTCGTACACCAATGAAATGGAAGACTGCGGTGTGGTTTTCCTGGAAAACAACCAGCCCAAGGACCCCTACCAAATGTTTGCCGACAACGGCTGCAACCTGGTTCGGCTGCGTCTGTGGCATACGCCTTCATGGTACGACACGCTGAACCAAGGGAAACGCTATTCCGACCTTGGCGATGTGCGCCGCAGCATGCAGCGGGCCAAGGCAGCAGGGATGGCTGTGTTGCTGGATTTTCACTTGTCCGATCTCTGGGCTGACCCCCAACGCCAGATTGCGCCTGCTGCCTGGCAGCCCGTAGTGAACGATCTGCCCGTGCTGCGGGACTCGGTTTACAACTATATTTTTGAAACACTCGTGAGTCTGAACGCCCAGGGTTTATGGCCCGAAATGGTGCAAATCGGCAATGAGGTGAACCGCCCCATCCTCCTGTCGCTGCAGGATGATGCTGCCGGTGTGCCCATAAACTGGACGCGCAACGCCCCGCTTTTTATTGCCGGTTTTAAGGCCGTGCGTGCTGCGGAAAAAAACACAGGAAAAAAGATTCGATCCGTGCTGCACATCGCCGACCCCTCCCAAACACCCGCCTTGCTGGCCGCTTTCGGTGCCAACGGTGTGACCGATTTCGACGTAATCGGCATGTCGTACTACTGGGCCTGGCACAAGCCGACCACTATAGCCCAAACCGGAAACGTGATCGAACAGATCCGCAAACAATACCCCGCCAAGGCCGTGATGATTTTGGAAACGGGCTATATCTGGACGACCGATCACAACGACAACGCCAGCAACATCATCAGCGAAACGCACCCCGACTACACGCCGGCAAGCCCTGACGCGCAGTATCGCTGGCTGGCCGACCTGACGGCAGAGGTGAAACGCCGTGGCGGAGCGGGCGTGCTGTACTGGGAGCCGAGTTGGGTGTCGTCGCCATGTCGGACTCCCTGGGGGCAAGGCTCGCACCAGGAACACGCTACATTTTTTGATTTTGGAAACAATGTGCTGCCCGAGGGCGGTATGCGGTGGTTGCGAGAGGGAAAGTAAGATGAGGCTGAGTCAATTCTCCTTCGTGGGCATCCGCAAGAGCAGGGTGTTTTCCCCGAAATATTCCTTGAATGCGAGTGCAAACGTGCCCGCGCTGGAGAAACCGACCAATTCGGCGATGGTTTGAGGCGTTCCTGCGCGAATTTCCAACAGCGACTTGGCTTTTTCCAAGCGCATTTCGCGAAGCAGTTGAGCGGGTTCTTTTCCGGTCAGGACGTGCAGTTTTTTGAAAAAATGCTGTTTGTGCAACTGCATTTTCTTGGCGAGGTCGTCGGCCATGAAATCGGGATCGCTCAGATTCTGCTCGATAGCGGCCACCACCTTGGCCACGAACGGGTCGCCGACTGCGATACGATTTTCGGAAAAATACAGGTGCAGGAAACGGGCAAAGTCCTGATGTTGCCGTTGGTGCGCATCCAGCAGCAGTGTTACGGATGCGTCGAGTTCGCGGTCGAGCACGGGGCGGGCAAACCAGGCATCCGCTCCGGCTCGCAGGGCATCAAGTTTGCCTTCGTTGCCGAAACGCTCGGTGAGCAGGATGACCGGGATATGGTTGGTTCGTTCGGCGAGTTTGATTTGGCGCACCACGTCAATGCCCGTTTGGCCGTTCAGCACCGCATCGCACACAATAAGGTCGGGCAGGTGGTTGGAGGCTGCCAGCATGCCCTCGCTTGCCGAATGGGCGGTTTCAACCTCGAAGCGATCGGCCAGGAGCGATTTCAGGTAGAGCACGATTTGCCTGTTCGGCTCGATGAGCAGGGCGGTTTTGTCGGGTCGGCGGTCGCCAGCCCGGGCGTAGGCGGATTGTTCATAAACAGCGGTGGCTTGGTTTGCGCCCGATGCTTCGGCGCTTGGCGGCTCGATATGCAGCGCGGTGAAATACCGCTCGGAGCGCAAGAACTCCAGTTCCAGATCGCGTTTTGCCAAGAGTTTTTGCCAGCGGCGGTTGTTTCGGCGGTTCTGCCAAAGCAGCAGGAGGAGTAGGGCAAAAACGAGGCCGCCGATGGCGAACAAGATGTCGCGCTGAATGGTCACAGCATCTGAAGCGGGGAGGGGTAGTTTGGCCCTGCGCGCCAGCGTCAGCGAGTCGAGGCGTTGCTGAAATACAGCCAGATCGGCCCTGCGTTCCCGTTCGGCCAGCGTGTCGCGCATGGCGGTTAGTCGTTGCAGACAAACGAGCGCGTTTTCCGGGCGGCCCCAGTCGGTGTAGCCCTCCGCCAGTGCGGCCAACAATTCCACCTCGCCACGCGCATCGGGCTGGTTTGGGATACTGGCAAACGCCTCGTCAAGAAACGCGCGAGCGTTTTTTTTGTCGCGGTTTTTTCGATAAACAGTTGACAACAAGGAGACTGCGTCGGCAGGGTAGGGGAGGAGATTAGCCTGGAGGTAGATTCGAAGGTTCTCGGCCTCCAGTTGGGCCTGCTCAAAGTTTTCGGCCTCAGCCAGTTCGCTGATTAGGGCCAAGGCCTGCTCGAGAGAATCCGTGCGCGTTTGCGCGGGCAAGAGGGCGGTTCCTCCGGCGAGCAAGAGCAGCAGAGCAATATGAACAAGCTGGCGCATCGCAAATCGGCGTTGGGCAAGGGTGACGGTGTTGGCAAAGGTAACACGGGTTGGGTAAAAAACCGCGCGTTCTCGGCTGTTGACAAAAACCGTACCGTTGGTGTGTCTTCTTGTTCGCCTTCTAAATCCCCACCACAACCATCAAGTATCCGGTGGCCGCCCCCGAACTGGCCCTGACGGAAAAGGAGTACCGGCGGCTAAGAGCGTGTTTAAATTTCAGTCGCCGGGCTGCAAGCGGCAA
>JBEBHD010000015.1:0-39455 GCA_040080915.1 Saprospiraceae bacterium | reverse complement strand
TAATCTTCAATCATGTAATTTTTATGTTTTGACTTTTCCAGTTTTGGCACGTCAGTTTTCATGCGTCTGCCCTGCCCCCCCTGGGGTACCCACGGAGCTCGATGCCCCCATTGCCGCCAAGGAGGGCCTCAGACTAAGCCGTTACGCCCATTTTTGGTTTTTACGCTAGTGGGTTGACCGGGCAATTGGCCAAGGTCAGGGCGAAAAAAAAGGCCGCCTCAAAAGCGCTGATGCTTATGAGACGGCCTCACGGTTAGGTTCTATCGTTGAAAAAGCCTATTTCGCGGCTTCTTCGTTCTCATCAAATTGCACCTTCAGTTGGGCCAATGCAGCCAAGTCACCAAGGGTTTCCTTTTCGACTTTTTTCTGCACTTCGGCCACAGCGGCCTTGGCTTCGCTGTCTTGCTTGCTGCGTTCGGCTTTCATAGCCGTCTCGGCTTTGTACTTCAGATCCTCCACGTAGCGCGTGTGCGATACGAGGATTCGGCGGTCTTCTTTGTTGAACTCAATGACCTTGATCGTGAGCGTTTCGTTGGGTTCCACGAGTTGGCCGTCCTCCTTGCGGATATGCTTGGCCGGGGCGAAGGCCTCCAGGCCGTGTGGCAACTGGAACGTGGCACCCTTGTCGTCGCGCTTTAGCACCGTGGCCTCGTGGTAGGAACCGACGGGGAAAAGGGCTTCGAACGTGTCCCACGGATTGTCCTCGATCTGTTTGTGTCCGAGGCTAATCTGGCGCTTGTCTTTGTCTATGTCCAACACAATCACGTCAATAGGCACGCCCACTTTGGTGAATTCGCTGGGGTGGGCATAGCGCCGCGTCCAGCTCAGGTCGCTGATGTGTACCATGCCGCCTGCGCCCTCGTTCAGTTCAACGAAGATACCGTAGTTGGTCATGTTTTTCACGGTGCCGGTGTGGCGGCTTCCGGTGGGGAATCGAGTTTCGATATCGCCCCACGGGTCTGACGTAAGTTGCTTGATGGAGAGGGACATTTTGCGGTCGCCGCGATCAATGGTGACCACGCGGGCTTCCACGTCCTGACCCATTGTGAAGTATTCTTTGGCGTTGACGCTTTGGTTGCCCCAGCTGATCTCACTGATGTGAATGAGGCCCTCAACGCCCGGCATGATCTCCACGAACGCGCCGTAGTCTTCGATATTGACCACACGACCTTTGACGGTGGCACCTTCGACCACATCCTGTGGCAGCACTTCCCACGGGTGTGGGGTGAGCTGCTTGAGGCCAAGGCTGATGCGCTTTTTGTTTTCGTCGAAGTCGAGCACGGCCACGTTGATACGTTGGTTGAGCTGCAGCACTTCGCTGGGGTGTCCGATGCGGCCCCAGCTGATGTCGGTGATGTACAACAGGCCGTCCACGCCACCGAGGTCGAGGAATGCGCCAAAGTCGGTGATGTTCTTCACGATGCCTTCGAGCACCTGGCCTTTTTCGAGGCTGGCGAGGATGTGCTCGCGCTGCTCGGCCAGATCGCTTTCGATGAGTGCTTTGTGGCTGACCACGGCATTTTTGATCTGCTCGTTGATCTTGACCACTTTGAACTCCATGATCTTGCCCACATACTGGTCGTAATCAATGACCGGCTTGATGTCTATCTGCGAACCGGGCAGGAAGGTTTCCAATCCGTTGCAGTCCACGATGAGGCCGCCCTTGGTTTTGCTGATGACCGTGCCACTGATGATTGTGCCGTTTTTGAATGAATCCACGATGCCTTCCCAGGCGCGGAGGATTTTGGCTTTTTTGCGGGAGAGTCCGAGCTGGCCTTGGTTATCTTCCTGGCTTTCCACGTACACTTCCACCTCGTCGCCTTTTTGGAGGTCGGGTGTGTCGCGGAATTCGTTGAGGGAGATGAGGCCGTCGCTTTTGTAGTTGATGTCCAGTACCACGTCGCCACTGGTAATGGCGCTGACGCGGCCCCGAATGATTTCGTTTTCGGTGACGCGGCTCAGTGTAGCGTCGTACTGCTCCAGCATTTGTGCGCGCTCATTGCCGGAATAGGCGATGGCACCGCGTTTGTCCATGTTCCAGTTGAAGTCGTCGTGTGCACCACCAGCGATGATCGGTTCGGCCAAGGGCAGTTCGATGTCTTCATCTTCGTCTTCGTCCGATACAGCCTCTGTTTCGGGTTCGGCGGTACGTTCAGTCGAAGCACTTTCAGTTGCGGCATTATCGTCGTTTGCTTCGGGCATTTCCGCTGCTGCCATTTCGGCCACTGGTTCAGCGGCCTCTTCGGCTTCGGGCGTTTCGGTCACCATTTCGGCTACCGGCTCGGCTGCTACTTCGGCTTCTGCCACCATTTCGGCTACCGACTCGGTTGCTTCCACGGGTTCGGGTTCGGTTGCAGGCTCTTCTGTTGCCGGCTCGGCTTCAGTGGCTTCCATTTCGGCTACGGGTTCTGCCTCGGCCTGGGGAGCTTCGGTTTCAGCCGTGGTTTCGGGAGCGGTTTCTTCGGCTGTTGCCTGGATTTCTTCCTGCTCGGGGCTTACTGTTTTTTCGTCGTCGAGAATCATAATTAAAAAGACGGTTGATTTTGAGGCTTTTGAATTGAATGTTGACTTGTCGGCCTCACTTCGGGGCGAGGCCGTTACCCCTTGCTTTTAGAACGAGAAAAGTACCCGCTCCGCAAAAGCGGGCGCGAAGGTAGCGGGATTTGCCGGAAAATCAAATGGTGGTGCGCTCAATAAAAATTCACGAAAGGTACTTCCCCACGATCGGCATGCGCCGCCCCATGCCAAAGCCTTTGCGGCTCACGCGCAAAACGGGTGCGGCCTGCTCGCGTTTGAACTCGTTGATGTTCACCAAGCGCAGCACCCGTGCCACGAGGGCCTCGTCGAAACCCATTTCCACCAATTCGCGCGGGCCCTGGCGGCACTCGATGTACTGGTACAGCACCCGATCGAGGATGTCGTACTCCGGCAGGCTGTCGCTGTCCTTTTGGTTCGGACGCAGCTCGGCGCTGGGCGGTTTTTCGATGGAATTGTGTGGAATGGCTCCTCCCGCGGTGGCACCGATCGGCAGGGTGTTCAGGTAGCGGGCGAGGGCGTACACCTCGGTTTTGTACACGTCGCCGAGTACCGATATTCCGCCGCACATATCGCCGTAGAGTGTGCCGTAGCCCACGGCCATTTCGCTTTTGTTGGTGGTGTTGAGCAGGATATTCCCGAATTTGTTGCTCATGGCCATGAGCAGCGTGCCCCGGATGCGGGCCTGGATATTTTCTTCCGTGACGTTGAACGGCTGCCCGGCAAATTGCCCCTGCAAGGCAGCCTCGAAGGCCTCAAACATGGGGCGTATGGGCAGGATATCGTGGCGGATGCCGAGGTTCTCGGCCAATTGGCGGGCATCGTCCACCGAATGTCCGCTGCTGAACTGGCTGGGCAGGAGCAGCACGCGTACGTTTTCGGGGCCGAGTGCCTCAGCCGCCAGCACGCAGGTGACGGCCGAGTCAATGCCGCCGGACAACCCAAGAATGGCTTGTTTGAAACCGAGTTTGTGGAAATAATCGCGGATGCCGACCACGAGCGCGTCGTGGATCAGCGTGGTTTTTTCCTTGGGTTGCTCGTTGGCACGGCCACCAGTCAGGACTTCGTCCAAATCGTATACGCGCAGGCATTCCTCGAAGTAGGGCATTTCGTCAAAAACCAGCCCGTCTGGCGAGACCACGAGGCTGCCGCCATCGAAGATAATGTCCGTTTGGGCACCAACGTGATTGGTGTAAAACATCGGGATTTTGTACCGCTGCACATTGGAGCGCACGACGTGTATGCGCTCCGCTGCCTGCTCGTAACTGAACGGCGAGGCCGAGAGGTTGAGGATAAAATCCGGTTGCTCATGTACCATCTCGTCGAGCGGGCAAATGGTGTACAGCGGGTTTCCGTTGCCCACGTTCCAGATGTCCTCGCATACGGAAAGGGCGATTTTTTTTCCCTTGAACGCCACTGTACGGAACGTACGCCCCGGCTCGAAGTAGCGGTACTCGTCGAAGATGTCGTAGGTAGGCAAGAGGGCTTTGTGCTGCACGCCGATGATTTCACCCTCAAAAAGCAAGTACGCGGAGTTGTGCAAATCTTTGCCTTCGATCTGCGGGTTGGGCGTGGGCGCACCGACGACGATGCCGATGCCGGTGCTGACAGCCCGGAGCGCATCTACCAAAGCCTGGCTTCGGCCCACGAAGTCGTTGAACTCAAGGAAGTCGCGGGGCGGATAGCCGCAAACGGCCAGTTCGCCGAAGCACACGAGGTCGGCACCGAGGGACTTGGCCTGCTCCACGGTTTGGAGCATTTTGCGCAGGTTGTTCTCGAAATTGCCGATGTGGTAATCCAATTGGGCAAGTGCTATTTTCATAATTAGCGCGAAAGTAGGGGCTTTGCTACCTTTGGGGCGTGAAAAAAATCGTGCGAAAAATTTTCGTCCTGCCCATCCGATTGTATCAGGTCACCTTGTCGCCGTTGCTTGGGCCGAGCAAGTGTCGTTTTCAGCCCACCTGCTCCCATTACGCCGTGGAGGCAATCGAAGAATGGGGCATTTTCAAAGGCAGTTGGCTGGCCCTTCGGCGCATTCTGCGCTGCCATCCCTGGGGCGGTTTCGGACACGATCCGGTGCCGAAGCGGGAGCGGGATGCGTAATAGTTGTTTGGAAAAAACGTGTTGTTTTGCCAGCGCAAAACCCGATACATTTATCCTACTTTTGACCCGCACGACCAAACACTAAACCGTCCATGCCCGCTGCCGCTTCGCTTCCTACACTTCGCCGAGACCTGCTCGACTTACTCACCGAGGACCTTGCTGCCGCCCTCTCTGCCCTGCGCGATTTGCTTCCCGAGGGCACCGACCGACACGCCCAAGTACTCGCCATGCAGGGCCGACTGAAGGATGCCAACAAGGAGCGCATCCGCAACACCATCGCGCCCGACGAGTACCAACGCCGCGTGGACACTGTCCGAGCCGATTGCTACGACCTCATCAGCGCCATCGAACCAGCCGACTTGGAGCCGCCTTCCGCTACTGCGCCCCGCACCGATGGCAAATCCGCCGCCCGCACCGGCAGTGTGCTCTACCGCGTGCCGCACCGCATGCCCCTGCAAAAACCCGTCATCTGCACTATCCGCGTTGCCGTGGACGACGATGCCATACTCGAAGACCTCGTGCTGGACGACGACGTGCGGCTCCGCCCTCGTGTGGAGGTGTCCGACATGATGCGCGCCGAATTGCTCGACCCTGCCGCTGGTGCCGTGTTCGCCATTCGCCCGCTCAGCGAAGCCGAGCAGCTCGTTCGTGAGCAGGGCTATACCCAGTGGTTGTTTCGCGTCACGCCCCAAGCCGCTGGCGAGCACCAGTTGCTCGTGAAGGTATCCATGATGGAATACAACGCCCTCCTTGAGCGCTATGTACCCCGCGAGGTATCAATACTGGAAACGGTGACCATCGTGACCGGTGAGGCGGCCACCGACGAGGGTGAAATGAAAGCGACCGGCGAACGCTTAGCGCTGGGGCCGACCCCGGCTGCTTCCCCGGCGGGGACTGCTCCTCCGGGAAGAAGGGGCATTGAACAGCAAGCACCCGCCGCTATACCCCAAAGTACACCAAAAAGCGTAATGGAAATGCCAGCCCCGCTGCCCCGCCCCCAGTCCAGAGCGCTGCGTTCCGTGGCGTTTGGGTTGCTTTTTTTGATCGTGGGCAGCGCGATAACTTGGGCCGTAACCCCACCACCGACACGCGACTGGTGGGTGGCCAGCCTGCGCGATACCGCCGAGGCGTACGCCGAATACATCCGGGAATACGGCAACAACACCAAGTCCGCCGCCGTACATCAGCGCCTCGAAACAGCCTATTGGCGCAAGGCCGAACGTACCGGCGAATTAGCCGACCTGCAGGCGTACCTCGCTGCGTTTCCGGAGGGGGAAAAGCGCGAGCAGGTTTTGCAAAAAATAGACCTCCTCGAAGTGGCGGCCTTGGAGCGGATTCGCCAAAAACCGGAAGTGGAATCTGTGCGGGCGTTTTTGAAAACCTTCCCCGACAGCAAACGCATGGAATCCGTAGCCCGCGCCGCCGAAACCCGCCCAGAGGTATGGCAGGCCGTGCAAACCGAACTGGCACCCCTGCTGACCGAGCGCCAGCGCAGCCTCGAGCCACCGCACACGCCCGAAGACGAGTCGCCACTACTGGCCCCCGCCGAGGCCCGCGACTGGGCCGCCGCAGAAGCCGCCAACACCGCCCGCTCCTACTCGGATTTTGTGAAAAAACACCCCGGCAGCGCCAAACGACCCGAAGCCCGCGCGCGCATGGAGGCGCTGAAATCCGTGCCCGCACCAGTGCTAAACCCGCTCGCTCCCTTACCTGACCAACCCCGTTCCGGCTTGGAAATGGTGCCCGTACAGGGCGGCACGTTCACGATGGGCTGTATGGACGGCCGTGACCGCGACTGCTACAATGATGAAAAACCAGCCCACGCCGTCACCCTATCCGGCTTTCAGATCGGGAAATACGAGGTAACACAAGCCGATTGGCGCTCGGTGATGGACAGTGACCCGCCTGAACTGGCTTTCCCCGGCTGCGACGACTGCCCGGTGGAGTCTGTTTCCTGGAATGAGGTGCAGGTGTTTCTAAAAAAACTCAATACCAAATACCCCGGCCAAAACTACCGCCTGCCCACCGAGGCCGAGTGGGAATACGCAGCGCGGGGCGGACAAAAAATGCTCCAAGACACAACTCGGGTGACGGCCTACGCGGGCGGTAACAACACTGACAAAGTAGCGTGGTTCAGCGATAATTCCAGCGGAAAAACCCACCCGGTGGGCCGAAAAAATTCCAACGAACTGGGCCTGTGCGACATGAGCGGAAATGTAAATGAATGGTGCTCGGATTGGTACGAAGGCTACCCAAAAGAAGCGCAACCCAACCCGGCCGGGCCGGAAAAAGGCTCGGCCCGTGTGAACCGCGGTGGTTCATGGGCAGTATCGGCGGTGCGTTGCCGTGTCACAAGCCGCAACGACTGGTTACCTGGCAACAAGGGCGACAATCTCGGCTTTCGCCTTGCTTCTTTTTTGAAATGAGGCAAGTATCGTCCGGCTCTAACTCACCAAAACGACCGAATCGGGTACCGCCGAACAGCCGCCGCCGTGTCTGCCAGCGGTTGTTCCACAAAACTATCCTTTTGCCAAACCCGGAGCGCTGCCGTTTCAAGCAACTCGTCCACCGCTACGCCGTCGTCGTCGGGGCGCAGGGTGTGTTGTATTTCCCGAACTACGAGGTCTTTGTCGCCATCGCCGTCGTAGTCAGTTAGCCAACAACCGGTCAGCAATTGGCCACCGTCGCCGCCGTACCATTCGGCCACGGTGATGCGATCCGTAAACATCCCCCGGCGGCGATCGTACAGCAGCAGCGATTGGTGTTGAAACCAAGCCTGACGGATATCCACATGGCAAGCCTCGATGTTGGCACTCAACTGAAATCGCCGCCGGGCCAGCACGGTGGCTATGGAGGAGTCGGCCACATACTCGATTTCGGCCAGCATGGCCGAGTCGATCAGGTTGAAAAACAGGGCGTTCGGGATGGTATCGCCACTAACAGCATTCTCGTCGTCTACATATTCCACCTCGAAAACAAGAGAATCGGCAGTGGCCATGGTGTCGAAATAATCGAGCAAGCCTTGCTGCGAACTGGGGCGGTGGGGGGGCGCACAGGCCAATGCCAGCAGCACGCTGAAGAGCAAGAGGAAAAACAGGTTGATGAGTTGCATTGCGGCGTAGGTTGAGTGGACAGAGGCGGTTCTCGGCACTCAAGCCTTGCCCTTCTCTGCCAAGCGCTGGCGAATGGCAGTGATACGCTCGACCGGCACTTGGAAGATATCGGCTACCTCGGCATCACTGAAATGGGGAAATTTCAGCAGAATTTTCTCGACGGCATCGGCAAAGCCCTTTTCGATACCTTTTTCGATACCTTTTTCGATACCTTTTTCGATACCCTTTTCGATACCTTTTTCGATACCTTTTTCGATACCCTTTTCCATACCTTTTTCGATACCTTTTTCGATACCTTTTTCAATGCCTTTTTCAATGCCTATCTCGATACCTTCAGCAAATCCTTTTTGGATGCCAGCCTTTTCTCCCCGGAGGAAGAAAGGGTCTTTTCGTTCGTCAATGACTTCGGATATGTTTTGCATAATTTGCTCGAATGTTAGTTGCAGGTTGTGTAGATTGGACAAGATGTGGAGCTGTTGGAGCCGTAGTTCTCGGGCAATCCCCTTGGGTGTCAATCGGCGCAGTTCATTGACAATCTCGGTCATCACCTCCTCGGGAGCCTTGGCACCGTGGTCGGCAAGGATAGCCATAAGCACGAGTTCAGGCTTGCCCGTTTGGACGAAATCCTGATACGGGATGTCCTTGATCCAAACGAGGCGGAAGCGGAAGTCGTGTCCGGTTCGCTGAAGCCGCGTGGGCATACTCGGTCGCTTTTGGCCGAGGAAGAGGACGATCTGTTGCAGATCGCACTCTGGGTATTGGGGCAGGATGAGGCCAGAGTAGAACAGCAGCCGAAAGACCATTTGGGCATCATCACCTGTCTGCACCTCCAGTTGTACAATGGTATCTGTTCCCTTTCGAACACGCAGCCTACCCACAAAATCGGCTTTTCGCTCGATTGTTCGTTGAAGTTCAATATGCACAGGCTCAAAGGTTCCTTCGGGCAGTTTGAGTATCTCGGTCAACAGGGCAGGCAACTGGGCACGCAGAGTTTCCTTGAAGACTTTGTCGTACTGGTTCGTCTCTGGTTTAGACCCCGGTACTGAGCCCGGTCTCTGGTTTTTCTTTTTTTGCATGGACGGGTCGGTATTTCTGCGAACAAAGTTGATGCTTTTTTCCCGAAAACAGCAAGGGTGCGAATGGGATTTATGCAATGCCCCCACTGGCAACGAGTATACGAAGCCTTTGATGCCTCACTCCAAAATCGTCACATCCCCCTTCACCACCTCCACCGTCCCGTCGGCCAAAAGCACCTTCAGGTAGTACACGTACACACCGGGGTTGGCCTTGAGGCCGCCGCGCGCGGTGCCGTCCCAGCCGGGCCACTGGTTGGGCGGCAACGGGTTGTTCCACAGGTACAGCTGATCGCCCCAACGATCGAAAATAGCCACCTCGCGCAGCTCGACTACCGAAGGGCCAGCGCTGATGGTCCACACGTCGTTGGATCCGCTACGGTCGGGCCGGAACACATTGGGTACATACAGTTCAGTTTTTTTCTCTACCGATACGCGGATTTGGTCAGTGGCTGTGCAGCCGAACGTGTCGGTGATCGTCACGCGGATCAGTTGAAACCCGCCCGGCACCCACTCCTGCACGAGACAGTTGGCGCAAGCCGTATCGGGCAAGGGCTGCCACACGAGGCTACTCCAGGTGCTCAGGTTGGTGACTGCCTCGATGCGCAGGGCGTTGCCGATGATTACAGTGGTGTCGTTGGGAAGGGCGATGCTGGGCAGCGGCGGCAGCAGAACGGTTACAGCGGAGTCGGCTGAGCAGCCGTTGGTGTCCGTCACGGCGAGCAGGTGTACACCTGCGCCAAGGCTGGGTATGGTGGTTCCAGGCACCATGTTGCCATCTACCGTCAAACTGTACGGTCCCACGCCGCCCGAGGCTGTCACTGTTGCGTCCACGAGCGTGTCGCCGCAGTCACCGCGGTCGAGTTTCAGATCGAGCACAAGCGGTGGCGGAGCGTTAAGCGTTGCGGTGGCCGTGGCTGTGCAGCCTTTGGCATCGGTGGCTGTGAGCGTGTAGGTTCCCGCGCCGAGGTTTGTTAGCGCGGGGCCAGGCAAGCCAGTACTCCACGAAAACTGGTACGACGGCGTACCGCCCACAGCGGATGCGGTGGCCGAACCGTCTGAACCACCAGCACAGCCCACTTCAAAGCCGCTGAACGGTGCCGGCGTTGCTGCTAAAGCAACAAGTGCTGGTGGTGCTGTGATTGCGACCGACGCGGTGGTCGTGGCACCATTGACAGGGTTGGTGACGGTGATGCTGTACGTGCCAGCGGGCAAGTTACTCACTGTGGTGGGCGGCGCGAGGGCTGTTATTTGGCCGGAACCAGTACCCCCGAGGCTGTTGGCCCAATTGTACTGGAGCGGCGGCAGCCCGCTCGTGACGGTGATGGTAAACGACCCCGTCGCACCGCCCGCACAGGGCGGGTTGGTGCCGCTCACACTCACCACCGCAGCACAACCAGTCAAATCAAGCGTGGTGGTGGTAGTGACGATGGAGTCGCAGCCGAACTGGTTGGTCAAATTTTGCACGGAAACGCCGACCTGTGCGGGGTTGCACGTGGTGGCAGAAACGCTGGTTGCGTTGCTGGGCAACAGTGTGGTAGTCGTGGTGACAACTGAATCACAGCCAAACTGGTTGGTCAAATTTTGCACGGAAACGCCGACCTGAGCGGGGTTGCAGGTGGTGGCCGAAACGCTGGTCGCATTGCTGGGCAGCAGCGTGGTAGTCGTGGTGACGATGGAATCACAGCCGAACTGATTCGTCAAATTTTGTACGGAAACACCGACCTGTGCGGGGTTACAAGTGGTGGCCGAAACGCTGGTCGCATTGCTGGGCAGCAGCGCGGTAGTCGTGGTGACGACCGAGTCACAGCCGAACTGGTTGGTCAGATTTTGCACGGAAACACCGACCTGCGCAGGGTTGCAAGTAGTGGCAGAAACGCTGGTCGTATTGCTGGGCAGCAGCGTGGTAGTCGTGGTGACGACCGAGTCACAACCGAACTGGTTGGTCAAATTTTGCACGGAAACACCGACCTGTGCGGGGTCGCAGGTAGCTGCCATGAGGCTGGTCGCGCTGATGGGCAACAACGTGGTGGTGGTGGTCACGACGGAATCGCAGCCAAACTGGTTGGTGAAATTTTGCACCGAAACGCCAGCCTGCGCAGGGTTGCACGTAGTGGCTGTGAGGCTGGTCGCGCTGCTGGGCAACAGCGTGGTGGTGGTGGTGACCACGGAATCGCAGCCAAACTGGTTGGTGAAATTTTGCACCGAAACGCCGACCTGAGCAGGATTGCAGGTGGTGGCGGACACGCTGGTGGAGTCGTCGGGCCGCAGGGTGGTCGTGATCGTCACGATGGAATCGCAATCAAACTGGTTGACTAAATAATGCACAGAAACACCGACCAAAGCGGAGTCGCATGTCGTGGCTAATATGTTGGTCGTAATGCTTGGGGCCAATGTAGTATTGACCGTCACGATGGAATCACACCCAAACTGGTTGACCAAAAACAAGGTGGAGATGCCGACTAATGCGCTGTCGCACGTCATGGCGGACACGCTGGACGCACTGCTCGGCAGCAGCGTGGTGTTGACCAATACGATGGAATCACATCCAAACTGATTGACCAGGTACAACGTGGAAGGACCGACCAATGCGGGGTTGCAGGTGGTTGCGGACGCGCTCGTCGTATCGCTCGGCAGCAGGGTAGTATTGACCGTCACGATGGAATCACACCCAAACTGGTTGACCAAGTACAAGGTGGAAATACCGACCAATGCCGTATCGCAAGTGGTGGCAGAAACAGATACCGAGTCGGTCGCCGTGATGTCGAACAGAACCGTGGTGACAACCGTGGAATCGCAACCAAACTGGTTGACGAGGACTTGAGTAAACACGCCCAATGCGGCCGGGTCACATGCGAATTCCGTGATTGCCAAGTTGTTCGATGGCATCAGCGCAGTGGTCGTCACCACCACGGAATCGCACCCGAAGGGGGTGGTCATATCTTGGACGATTATACCCGCGAGGGCAGAGTCGCAAGTAGTAGAATTGATGAACAGGGTGTCGTTCGATCCCGGGTTGACGGTGATGGTCACGCTCACCGGTGTTCCCGTGCAACTGCCCAGCACCGGCGTGGCCGTGATGGTGGCCGTTTGGGGTGTGGCCACATTGGCGGTGGTGAAACTCAGGTCGCCAGTGCCGCTCGCTGGAAGGCCGATAGCGGGGTTGTCGTTCGCCCAGTTCACCGTGATACCGGCCGTGGCATTGAACGGCAGGCTGATCGCCGTTTCGCCGCAAGCGGAAATAGCGCCCGGCTGCGCCAGCACGGGCACAGGGCCGACGGTGATGGTGAACGTTTGCGGAGCGCCCACACACGCCGCCACAGGGGTGATAAAATTGCCGAACGCGATGGGGCTGATGCCAACCGGAATCGTTCCAACCTCCGTATTCGTGACCGTGCTGATCACAGAAACCTCGTCGGCGAGAATTTTTGCCACGTAGACAAACCTGCCGTCGGGGGTAATGCTGATGCCGATGGGGCCAGCCAGAAACCCGCTGACCGGGATCGTGGCCACAATGGTGTTGGTGGCCGCGTCCAAAACGCTGACAGTGGCCCCGTTTTCGTTGGCGATGTACACCAGGCTGCCGTCCGGGCTGACGACCACACCGCTGGGCGCGTCGCCGAGGGGCACGGTGGTCAGTACCGTGTTGGTGGCCGCGTCGAGCACGTACAGGTTGTCGGAATTGGCGCAAGCGACGTACACCCGCGTGCCATCGGGGCTGACAGATACGCCAAACGCACCACCGCCCACGGGTATCGTGGCGATGATCGTTCCCGCGATCACGTCCAGCACCAACACCTGGTTGCTTGCCGAGACGTAAGCCAGAAACCCGCCGGGGTGGAAAGCAACGCCCGTGGGAAACCCGCCAGGTGTCGGGATGGTAGCAAGTACGGTGTTGGTGTTGGTTTCCAACAAAGAAACACTGAAGGAACCGGTATTAGTCACCAAAACGAGGCTGCCGTCGGGGCTGACCGCTATGCCCTGTGGGTTGGTACCCACCGGTACCGTGGCTACCACCATGTTGGTGGCGGCATCAATGACGGACACCGTGCCGCTGGTCGTGTTGGTCACGTACACGAGACTCCCGTCGGGGGCCACGCTTACGCCGTAGGGGAAAATGCCCACGGGGATGACAGCCACCACAGTGTTGGAAGCCAAGTCTATGACCGACACGGTGTTGCTGGTGTTGTTCGTGATGTACGCGAACCCGGTGCCGAGCGGTGAGACGGTGATCGTGGCGGTTTCCGGGGCGGTCACATTGGCGGCGGTAAAACTGACGTTGCCCGTTCCGCCCGCCGCCAGGCCGATAGCCGGGTTGTCGTTCGTCCAGGCGACGTTTGGGTTGCCGGGGCCGGAAAAAACGACCGAAACGACCTCGCCCACGCAGGCTGTACGGTCGGGAATGGAGTCCACGCCGATGCTGGGTCGTACCGTAATTTCAAAGGTTATGGTTGCGCCGGGGCAAGCTCCGCTGCCGGAAACACCGGGTGTGACGGTGATGGTAGCAGTTTCAGGAACAGCAACTTGTGCTGCTAAAAAGTTGAGATTTCCGGTTCCGCTGGCGGGCAGGCCGATGGCCGGGTTGGAGTTTATCCAGGAAAATATGGCACCTGGGCTGCCGGTGAAATTCAGCACGACCGAGTCGCCCGCGCAAGCGTTCCGGTTGGGCACCGGGCTCACTGCCGGAGCCGGATTTACCACCACAACGAACGTTTGCGAAGCGCCCGAACACGCGCCGAGCATGGGTGTCACGGTGACCGTGGCGGTGTCGGGCGCGGCCAAATTGGCGGCGACAAAACCGATATTTCCCGAGCCCGATGCAGCCAAGCCGACGGCGGTGTTCGAGTTGGTCCAACTGAATGTCGCGCCCGGCGTTCCGGCGAAATTGATGTTGACGATCGCGCCGCTGCACACGGTCTGATCGGCGGGATCGCTCATGCTCGGCGCGGGGCCGACGGTGATGGTGAACACCACCGGCGCACCGCTACAACTGCCGATAACGGGCGTGACCGTGACCGTGCTCACTTGCTGCCCGGGCACGTTGGCGGTGGTAAAAACAATGCTCGTGCCATTGCCCGAAGCGGGCAAACCGGTGGCGGTGTTGCTGTTCGCCCAGTTGAACGATGCGCCCGGTGAGCCGGTAAGCGGGATGTTGGCCGGTTGCCCTCCGCAAAAAACGGCGTTTGTCGGCTGGTTGGCCGTGGGTGCGGGACTGACGATGATGGTGAACGTTTGCACTGGGCCAGTGCAGCCGTTTTGCACGGGCGTGACGGTGATCGTGGCCGTTTGGGGCGTGGCCACCATGGCCGAGGGGAAACCGATATTGCCCGACCCGGAGGCGGGCAGGCCGATGGCCGTGTTCGAGTTCGTCCAGTTGAAGGTCGGGTTGTTGGGGCTGGTGAACGCCACGCTGACGGGATCGCCAGCGCAAACGGCCTGATTGGCAATGGGATTAACCGTGGGCGCGGGGTTGACGGTAATGGTGAAAACGCGCGGTGGCCCTTGGCAGCCGCCGATGACGGGCCTGACGGTGATGGTGCTCACCTGCTGCGTGGCCGGGTTGGCGGTGACAAAAGAAATGTTGCCCGTGCCGCTGGCCGGGAGGCCGGTGACGGTGTTCGAGTTTGTCCACTGAAATGTGGCACCGGGCGAGCCGGCAAAGGCGATATTGACGGTAGACCCACCGCAGGCTGTAGCGTTGGCGGGCTGACCCATCGTGGGAGCGGGCGAAACGGTGATGGTAAACGCCGTCGGCACGCCCGTGCAACCGGCGAGGCTGGCCGTGACGGTGATGGTGCCGGTTTGAATGCCCCCTACATTGGCGGCGACGAAATTGATGTTTCCTGAACCCGCCGCGCCGAGGCCGATGGCGGTGTTGGTGTTCGTCCAAGAGTAGGTGGGATTGCCCGATGGGCTAAAAAACACCACGCTGACGGGGTCGCCCGCGCACGCGATGAGGTCGTCCACGGGGTCCACGGAGGGGCCGGGGTTGACGGTGATGGAAAAATTCGCCGGCGTACCGATGCAAGCGCCGAGTTGCGGGGTGACTGTGATCGTCGCAATCTCTTGATTGGGAACGATCGGAGTAGTAAAATTCAAGTTTCCGTTTCCGGTGACAGGCAGTCCGACAGCCGTATTGGAGTTGACCCACGAGAACGTGGCACCGGGCGTGCCGGCAAAATTGACCACCACTGGTTGACCCGAACAGGCCACTACGTTGGCTGGCGGGGTCACCACGGGCAGCGGATTTACGGTGATTGTGAACGTTTGAGCTGCGCCGGTACAGCCGTTTTCAGTGGGGGTAACAGTGATCGTGGCTGTTTGGGCAGTGGCCGGGCTGGCTGCGGTGAAATTGATATTCCCCGAACCCGAAGCGCCAAGCCCGATGGCGGGATTCGAGTTGGTCCAAGTGTAGTTTGGATTGCCCGAAGGGCTTGTGAATGCGACGCTTACGGCGCTGCCGCCGCAAAGGGTCTGGTTGGCGGGGTCATCCATGACAGGGCCGGGGTTGACGGTGATGGTGAAATTCACCGGCGTGCCGGTGCAGCCCGCCGGGCTGGTGGGCGTGACGGTGATGGTGCCCATTTCGGGAGCAGAAACGCCAGCGGCGGTGAAGTTGAGGTTGCCTGTACCGTTGGTGCCGAGTCCGATGGCGGTGTTCGAGTTCGTCCAGGCAAATGTGGCACCGGCGCTGCCGGTGAAATTGACTGTTACGTTTTGGCCGGCGCAGGCTGTGACGTTGGCGGGCGGGTTAATCGTGGCCGCCGGGTTGACGGTGATGGCGAACGTTTGGGCCGGCCCTGCGCAGCCGTTTTCGGTTGGGGTGACGGTGATGGTGCCGGTCTGTTGGTTAGCGGGGCTGGCAGCGGTGAAACTGATGTTTCCGGTGCCGCTGACATCCAATCCGATGGCGGCGTTCGAGTTGGTCCACGCGTAGGTCGGGTTTCCCGAAGGACTTGTGAACGTGACCGTTACGGCGGCTCCGGCGCATACCGTCTGGTTGGCCGGGTCGTTCACCTGGGGGGCTGGGTTGACAGTGATGGTAAATGTTTGGGGCGTGCCGGTGCAGCCGTTTTCCGAGGGTGTGACTGTGATGGTTCCCGTTTGAGGAGTGGCGGGGTTGGTGGACGTGAAGTTGATGTTGCCGTTGCCGCTGGCACCGAGTCCGATGGCGGTGTTCGTGTTCGTCCAAGCGTAGGTGGGATTTCCACCGGCGCTGGAAAACACCACGCTGAGGGGGGTGTTTGGACAAACCGTCTGGTCGGCGGGGTCGTTCATGGTGGGGCCGGGGTTGACGGTGATGGTGAAATTCACGGGCGTGCCCGGGCAACCGGCGGGACTGGTGGGCGTAATGGTGATGGTACCCGTTTCGGTGGCGGACACGCCAGCGGCGGTGAAACTGATGTTGCCGTTGCCGTTGGCACCGAGGCCGATGGCGGTATTCGAGTTCGTCCAGGCGAACGTGGCACCGGTGCTGCCGCTGAAATTGGCCGTTACGTTCTGGCCAGCGCATACCGTTTGGTTGGCGGGCTGGACGACGGTGGCTGCCGGGTTGACAGTGATGGTGAACGTTTGGGGCGTGCCCGTGCAGCCGTTTTCCACCGGGGTGACGGTGACAGTGGCAGTGGTGGGGTTGGATACGTTGGCGGTAGTGAAACTGATGTCGCCTGTGCCGTTGGCTCCGAGGCCAATTCCCGTATTCGAGTTCGTCCAGTTGTAAGTTGGGTTTCCCGAAGGGGTAGTAAACGTCACGTTTACGGTAGCCCCAGCGCACACAGTCTGGTTGGCGGGGTCATTCACCTGTGGCAACGGATTGACGGTGATGCTGAAATTCACGGGCGTGCCCGTGCAACTGCCCGCCATGGGAGTTATGGTGACAGTGCCCGTTTGCTGGGCGGTTACATTGGCGGCGTTGAAGTTGATGTTGCCAGTACCACTGGCACCAAGCCCGATGGCAGTGTTCGAGTTCGTCCACGGAAACGTGGCACCGGTGCTGCCGGTGATCGGGATACTGACGGGGGCGTTGGCGCAAACGGTCACGTCGGCGGGCTGGTTGGCCGTTGGCGGGGGAACGATGGTGATGGTAAACGGCTCCTGATCGGAACAGCCCGGGCCGTTTTGGTCAAAGGCGTACAACGTGATGGTCATGGTGATCACGTCGCCGGGGTTGTATTGGGTGCCGGTGCCGTTGGTTCCGGTGAAATAGGCGGCGTTGGGCGTGAGGTTGGTGCCCGTGATCGCGGGCAGGGTGTACGAGGCGCAAACACTTACGTTGGCGATGGGTGAGATGTTAGGCCGCGGTGGGGCTGGTGGGCTGGGCGGCACCACGCATCCGGCGTTGCCATAGGTGCCGGTGGGTGGCAGGAAGTAGTCGCCGTTGGTGCCGCCGAGCAGGGCGCGGTCGTAGGTAAACGTATCGGCGCAGCCGCTGCCGAAGTAAACGGCAGTGGTGCGGGTGCCCGCGCCACTGCCATTGGTAAACGCACCGGCAGAGCGCACGCAGGTACTGGAGATGACGAACACGCACTGCCCGGCACCGCACAGGGCGGAAAAATTGTAGAGGCCATTCGTGGCGCTGGCGCTGGTTTGCAGCACCACTATGGCGTTGGCGGGAATGTTCACCCCTGAGCCGACTGCGATCAGGTTGGGGCAACCGGTATAGGCCGCAGCATTGCCTGTGGTAAGGCCGCAGGGCGTGGGATCGGCAGGCCAGTTGCCGTTGTTCATATTAATATCGTTGTTGACGGCACCGATCACGTTATTGCTGGGATCGTAGTCCACCATCAGGTCGGCCGTGTTGAACCCACTGCCGGAATGGATGATAATGAACTCATTGAACGATTCCGGCCCGCAAGCATCTACCATGACCGCCTCCACTGTGGGGCATTGGGCGGCCAAACGAAGGGCGGAAAAGGCGAGGGAAAAAACCGAGGAGGCGAGGATCGTGCGGAGTGTTTGTTTCATAAAAATCAAAAAAGGATGCTGGCGGGAAAATCGGTGAACAAAGGTACTTGCGTCTGCGCACCTTCGCCGGGAAAAGACGGATGAAATAACGATTTCTTGAAGTTGGGGATGTTCGGTACTTTTGGCGCGTTGTTTCCTCGGCGCTGAAGTGTTACAGAGGCTCATGGATTTTTTGGAGGCTCACGGAGTATCGCCCGTTGTGGCACAAAAAAGTTGCGCAGAGGCTCCTGGAGTTTGAGCGAACACAGAGAAGAAAAATCATGTCGCCGGGGCAATTAGCACATTAGCATATTAGCACATTTTCAAATTAGCACATGCACATTATTCCTTCCTTCGACCTGATGGACGGCCGCCTCGTTCGGCTGCGCCAAGGCGATTTCGATCAAAAAACCGAATACTCCAGCGACCCGCTCGATCTGGCTCGCGAATTAGAGGCCGCTGGCATCCGGCGGCTGCACATTATTGACCTCGACGGTGCCCGCGAAGGGCACCCGGTCAACCTGCACATCCTCGAACAGATAGCGGCCCGCACCCGGTTGGAAATTGATTACGGCGGTGGCCTGCGCTCCATCCCGGCCCTACGGCAAGTGTGGGACGCGGGCGCACAAATGTTTTCCGTAGGCAGTGTGGCGGTGTTGGCCCCCGATGAGTTCCGTGCATGGGTCGAGCGTTTCGGGGCCGACCGCTTCCTCGTGGGTGCCGACGTGCGCAACCGCATGGTGGCCGTTCATGGTTGGGTGGACCAAACCACCCTTGACGTGTTCGACTTGCTGGCCCGCTTGGCCAAATTAGGCGTTCGCCAAGTGTCTGTCACCGATATTGCCCGCGACGGTGAGCTCGGTGGCTCAGCGGTCGGGCTATACCGCGACATCCTTACGCAATTTCCCGACACACTGCTGGTTGCCAGCGGAGGTATAAGCAGCGTTTCCGACTTAGAAGAACTCCAAGCAATCGGCTGCGCTGGCGCGCTCGTCGGCAAAGCATTTTTTGAGGGCGTAATCCCGATCCAATACTTCAAAGTTCATTCTAAAACTTAGGTTTCTGGTTAGGAGGTTAGCGCGGGGTCAAAAGACCCACGCACGGCGCTCAACCAAGCCCAAAGCCTCCCCCCTAACCCTCTAACCAACAACCTTCTAACCCTTTTTTCTGATGCGCGTTTTTTTACTTGTTCTTCTTTTATTTGCTGGTGCGCTGGATGCCGAGGCTCAAATCCGCTACAAGTTGGGTTTCATGGTGGGCGTGAACTATACCTCGCTGCGGTCCGACCGGTTCACCACCTCAACGGGGCGGCTGGCTCCTCTGATCGGCTGCTCGTTTGCGGTGTCACCGAGCGATATGCTTGAATTCAATCAGGAGGTAGCACTGACTTTTGCAGGGGCGGATGCCCGGGCCGTGCATTTCCGCCCGGAGCAAAAACCGGAAGAACATACTTACGCCTATTATTACTACTCGTTCGAGACCAGCCTTTTTGTCGGCCTGCGCCCGGGCCGCGATGTGCCGCTTTTGTTTCAATTGGGCGGCTACCTCGGTGCCAACTTCCACGGCCTCGACCGCGCCCAGCGCGACCTGATGATCCTTGACTACGAGAACATCAACAACGCCATGCGGGCGGTGAACCTCAATAATGCTTTTTCCGGCTTAGACTTTGGGCCTGCCGTGGGCCTTGTGCTCGGCGAGGGCCGCTTCCGCGCTACGGCTCGTTTTTGCCTCGGCCTGAAAAACCTGTACGACTATATTGATTTCGTGGCACCCGGCCCAAATATCCGAACCAGCGCCCTTCGGGCCTCCCTGACCTATTTTTTAGAGTGACTTACGCTGTGGCTTCCTTCACGACGTGGGTGGGTATGCGGTCTTTTATCGGTACGGTAACCATCGTGCTGGTGCCTTGGCCATTGGCCGACTGGATACTGATCTCGCCTTGGATGAACTGGACGCGCTGCCGAAGATTGTCGGTGCCCATGCCCTTGGCGGCGGTATCGGGATCGTAGCCGGTACCGTTGTCTTCCACGAGCAACGCCAGTTCGTGCTCGGTGCAGGTAAGTTGCACGAGTATTTCGGTCGCTTTGGCGTGTTTGATGCTGTTTTGCAGCAATTCCTGCACCACGCGGTAGCAGTTGAGGGCCACGGTGTGGTCTATGCCCTCGAACTCGCCGAACTGCTGGAAGTCAATGACGGGCACGCCGTCGCCCTGCACGCGCACGATGAGGTCGCGCACGGCCTTCATCAGGCCAAACTGGTGCAATGAACCTGGTTGTAGGTTTCGGGCGATCTGGCGGGTTTCGGCAATGGTATCGTTGAGCAGGGCCTTCACCTTGGCATATTCTTCGTTTTGGCCGAGTGCAGGCACTTTACCGGACAGGTTTTCGAGCCGCATCTTGGCAGCAGCGAGCAATCCGCCAAGGCTGTCGTGCAGGTCGGTAGCGATGCGTTTGCGTTCACGTTCCTGGCCTTCGAGCATACTTTGCATGGACTCGAGCCGGAAGTTGGCCTCCAATTGGCGGATCGTCTGCTTATTGATCATTTCGTTCTGGTCGGCGATGACCCGGTTGGTGGCCAGGCGGTGGCGGTAGTCGCGCACCATAAAAAACAGGGCCAGAATGACGGCACCGAAAAAAAGCAGGATGGCGTAAAAGAAATCGCGCTGTTGACGCTTAGACAGCTCGAGTTCTTCTTGTTTCATAGTCAGTTCATTCAGTTTTCTGGCTTGTTCTCTTTCTCCGTACTGAATAGCGAGGCGGTGTGAGGTGGCGATGCGGTCGCGACTGAGCAGGGTATCGCCCAATTCGATGTGACGGGTGGCGTAGTACAAAGCTGGCCTCAGGCTATCCAGCGCCGAGTAGGTGGCGGAAATTTGCCGGTAAATATCACGACGCAAGGGATCGTAGTACACCGAAATGGATGCCTCGGCTCGCTTCAGGAACCGAAGGGCCATGTAGTAGTCCTTAGCCAATTTGTTCAGGCACCCGATCTGGTATTCGGCCTGGGTGACGTACTCGAACCGGCGGCTTTGTTGGGCCAGTTCGAGCACGCGGAAGGCGAGGGAAATAGCGTCACGGTAGTTTCGCTCATTTTGCAGACGGGCCACATCGTCGAGGAAAACGGTGATGAGCAGGAACGTATCCTGCAGCATCAGGCCCTTGTCACGGAAAGCCTTTTTCAGTTCTGAAGCCTTTCCAACGTCGCCTTTTAACTGATACACCTGGGCCATTTGGGCCAGCACAAGGGTTTCCAGGCGCCTGTTTTTGGTTGCCCGAAAGTAGTCTAACGCCTCTTGTTGCATTTGCACGGCATCGTCGGCTTTACCGCGCTCCGGAAGCCGGATGGCAAGTTCTGCACGTGCGCGGTGGTAGGCAGTGGTGTCGCCGCCAGCAAGAAAAAGATCAACACTCCGGGCCAGGTACTGAAAAGCGGAGTCCCGGTTGAGCGTTTCCTGTTCCCGGTAAATAGCCCATTTGTACCAGCCAAAAGCCTGCTTGACGGTGTCGCGCTTGGAAATACCGTCGGCCAGCAGCATTTGGATTTGATCGAACGAGAGGCGCTCCTCAAAACCGGGCTGCGCTCGAACCAGAGCGGGGGCTGCCGATAAGCAGATCAGCAGCAGGAGTTTGCTCCAAGGAGCAGGTAATCGGTCGTGTAAACGGTTCTTTTTCACTCGTCAAGTATCTTCCATTGAAGGGCGGCCTTTACCAGGCCTGCCGTGTTTCGAACCCCCAGTTTGGCCAGCAGTGCGGCGCGGTGACTCTCCACGGTTTTTTCCGACAGAAACAATTGTGCCGCAATTTCTTGGGTGGTACACTCATCCATGATCAATTTGAGCACTTCGCGCTCCCGGCGACTAATTTTTGGCGGTTCTTTGGCCGTGCCGCCTTTGCGCTCGCGCATGAGGCTTTGCATCATTGTGTCCGTCACCTCTTGGGAAAAGTACGTTCTGCCTGCCGCCAAAGCGCGGATAGCGGAGCACAGTTCGGCGCGGCCTGTGTTTTTCAGTACATACCCCTGCGCACCCAGATTGAGCATGGCGCTGATATAACTCTCGTCGTTGTGCATGGACAGGGCAAGGATTTTTACGTCGGGGCATTCGGCTCGCAACTGCTTACACACGTCAAGGCCCGATTTGTCGGGCAGGTTGATGTCCAGCAAAAGAACATCCGGCACCTCTTCGGGCACTTGCCGAAGCGTGTCAGCAGCATTGCGGGCACGCCCGCAAATATCAAAATCCGGCTCCCCGCTCAACATACTTTCGAGGCCTTCGGCAAACATGACGTGGTCGTCAGAAATAAAAATTCGTATCACGTGTGAAAAAAGGTTTCCGGTTAGGGGGTTAAAGGATTTCTGGTTTTTTGTCACCCCGCAAGGGGGTGGTTAGGGGGTTTTTGGTTTACCCCACGCTCTTTTGCCGCGTAGCGGCGATACCATTTATAGAAACGAATGCCAAATTTCGGCTTTTCCAAAGAACTACCAGCATGCCGCATTAATTTTGCGCTGAAATCAACCAGAAACCCCCTAACCAGCCCCTTGCGGGGTGACAAAAAATCAGAAACCCTTTAACCAGAAACCTTCTAACCCATTTTTATGAGTTTCCGCACCGAAAAAGACACAATGGGCTATGTGCAGGTTCCTGCCGATGCCTACTGGGGCGCCCAGACACAGCGCTCGATCGAGAATTTCAACATCGCCCGCGACACCAACCGGATGCCGGTAGAGATCATCCGGGCGTTTGCCTACCTGAAAAAAGCTGCCGCGCTGACCAACCACGAGGCAGGCATTTTGACAAAAGAAAAATGCGACCTCATCGGGCGCGTCTGTGATGAGGTTTTGGCTGGCAAATTGGACGACCAGTTCCCGCTCGTCGTGTGGCAAACTGGTTCCGGTACCCAGAGCAACATGAACGCCAATGAGGTCATCGCCTACCGGGCACACGTGCTGAACGGCGGTCAATTGGCCGACGAGCAGAAGTCCGTACACCCCAACGATGATGTGAACAAGTCGCAGTCGTCCAACGATACCTTCCCAACAGCCATGCACATCGCCGCCTACAAGATGCTGGTGGAAGTAACCATCCCCGGTATTGAGCGACTGCGCGACACGCTTCGGGCCAAGTCTGAAGCCTTCATGGACGTGGTGAAAATCGGCCGCACGCACTGCATGGATGCCACGCCACTCACGCTTGGGCAGGAGTTTTCGGGCTACGCAGCCCAGCTGAACCACGGCCTGCGGGCCATCCGCAACACGTTGGCCCACCTGAGCGAACTGGCCCTCGGCGGCACGGCCGTCGGTACGGGCATCAACACGCCGCCAGGCTATTCCGAAAACGTGGCCCGCCACATCGCCACGCTGACGGGGCTGCCGTTCGTGACAGCGCCCAACAAATTCGAGGCATTGGCAGCCCACGACGGCATCGTCGAAAGTCACGGTGCACTGAAAACAGTGGCTGTAAGCCTGATGAAAATCGCCAATGACGTGCGGCTGCTGTCGTCCGGCCCGCGCTCCGGCATCGGTGAAATTTTCATCCCCGACAACGAACCCGGTTCTTCCATCATGCCCGGCAAGGTAAACCCCACCCAGTGCGAAGCGCTGACGATGGTGGCCGCTCAGGTGCTCGGCAATGACGTGGCCATCAACATCGGCGGTGCCATGGGCCACTTCGAGCTCAACGTGTTCAAGCCGATGATGATCTACAACTTTCTGCATTCGGCTCGCCTGTTGGGAGAGGCTTGCGTGTCGTTCAACGACAAGTGCGCCGTCGGCATCGAACCGCTGCACGACAACATTCTCAAGCACGTACAAAACTCGCTCATGCTCGTGACCGCGCTCAACACGAAGATCGGGTACTATAAATCGGCTGAAATCGCACAAAAAGCACACAAAGAAGGACTGACCCTGAAAGAATCGGCATTGGCCCTGGGTTACCTGAGTTCGGAAGATTTCGACGCGTGGGTGCGCCCGGAGGATATGGTGGGGCGGTGAATTTTGAACCGCAGAGGCGCGGAGGCGCGGAGTTTTTTCAAAAAAAACAAACTCTGCGTCTCCTGCGGTGAGTTTGAAAATACCCGACAGGGTGCGTACGAGGTCATTGACCTGTGAAAATCCGCAGGTCAAGCTCGAAACCGGGCAGCACGTCTTCGCCGGAAAGGGTTTGTTCGAAGTCGGTGATGTGGGTCTCGGAACCGTCAGCGCGAAAAACCCACGCTTGCCGCGTTTCCGGGTTGAGCAGCCAGGCAAGGCGAACGCCGTTGGCGATCCAAACCGAGCGCATTTTGGTTTGCAGCGTTTTCAGCCGGTCGCTGGGGCTGCGTACTTCGATGACAAAATCGGGCACGAGGCGGGCGAACGATTTGCGCTCCTCAGCGCTGATCTGTTGGTGTTTTTCGAGCGAAACCCAAGCTGCATCGGGCATCCGTTTGGAGCCGTCGGGCAATTTAAACAGGGTGGAAGAATTGAGTACTTTGCCGAGCTTGGTTCGGCGGTTCCAAAGCCCCAAGTCTATGATGGCTTCGGATTCGTTGTTGCCGGAATCGTAGGAGTTGGGCATAAGGATGGTAATATTTCCGTGCGGGTCTTGCTCCAAGCGGAGGTTGGGATTGGCTAGGCAAAATACGTCGAACGCCTCCTCGGTCATTTTGGGAATAGGCAGAAGCACCTCTCCGTCGTTGAGTTCGAGGGCGTTTTTTGCGGATCGGGGGGCAATGGATGGCGGTGTGGCAGTTGCTTCTCGCGTCATGGCTAAAATTTTTACAAAAGTAATGCACACAGTGGGTTCATCAAAAAATTTATCCAGTCCGAGCCGGTTCCAAGCATTTGTGGTCAAGGAATTCCGGCACATCCTGCGTGACCGGCGCACGTTGCTCATCCTGTTCGGTATGCCGGTGGCGCAGGTACTGTTGTTCGGCTTCGTGCTCACTACCGAAGTAAAAAACGCCGCGATTGCGGTGCTTGACCCGTCGAAGGACACCGAGAGCACCGGCCTGACCAACCGGCTCGTATCCAGTGGCTATTTTCGATTGGAAAAGCACCTCGAATCGGCTGCCGATCTAGAACCGGCATTCCGTACCGGCAAGATCAAAATGGCGGTGGTTTTTCCTCCAAATTTTGCTACTTCCCTGCTGGAAGCCGCTGCTACCGGTGGCCCGACTCCGGCCGTACAGCTCATCGGCGACGCATCCGACCCAAACACCGCCGCTACACTCGCCAACTACGCTTCGGCTATCATCGCTGCTTATCAGCAAGAGCGTGCTCAAAAATTCATTACCCAATCGGCATCGCCCGGCATACTGGTCGAAACCCGGATGCGCTACAACCCGGAGCAAAAAGCCGTTTTCAATTTTGTACCGGGCGTGATGACGCTGATCCTGATGCTCGTATCGGCCATGATGACCTCCATCACCATCGCCCGCGAAAAAGAATTGGGCACCATGGAGGTACTGTTGGTATCGCCCTTGAAACCGATTCAGATCATTTTGGGCAAAACGGCACCGTACCTGGCGTTGTCATTTTTGAACGCGATGGTGGTAGTTTTGCTCGGCATTGCGGTTTTCGGCATGCCAATGCGGGGATCAATGTTGGTGCTGACGAGTGAGTGTTTGCTGTACATGTTCGTAGCCTTGTCGCTGGGTATTTTCATCAGCACGCGGGCCAAGGACCAAATGACAGCCATGTTTCTGTCGGCGCTGGGTCTGCTGATGCCAACCGTGCTGCTGTCGGGTTTTATTTTCCCTCGTGAAAGTATGCCTGTGCCGTTGCAAGTGATTGGCGGAGCATTTCCGGCCACATGGTTCAATCCGATAATAAAAGGCGTGATGATAAAAGGAGTAGGGCTGGAGGTTTTGTGGAAAGAAACACTAATACTGGGCGGAATGGCGCTGTTTTTTCTGGCGCTGAGCGTTCGGAATTTTAAGGACAGGTTGGAGTGATCGAGACTGTTCGAATCCGATAACACAAGTACGTCTTCCATTGCTTGATCATATTTTCGGTTCCAAAAGTAAAAGGAATTACTCAAATGCGCACGGTACTGTTTCTGGTACAAAAGGAATTTTTGCAAATCTTTCGCAACCGCGTCATGCTGCCGCTGCTGCTGGTCATGCCCGTTGTGCAGACGTTAATACTGGCCTTGGCGGCCAATTACGAGGTAAAAAACCTGGCCTTGGCGGTGGTGGACCACGACTTGTCACCCGTGTCACGGCAGTTGGTGGCCAGGTTTGCCGGTTCGGGTTATTTTCGGGTTCAGCACACGTCATTTTCTGCCCTGGAAGCCGACCGTTCCATGGCTTCCGACAAAGTGGACCTGATTCTTGAAATCCCGCAGAATTTTGAACGCAATCTGAATCGGGAAAACCGCGCCACCGTTTCCCTGACTGCCAACGCCATCAACGCTACCAAAGCGGGGTTGGGCATGGGCTACGCCCAAACAATCGTGGCTACAGCAAATGCCGATGGTTTGGGGCAGATCAGCCTGTCAGCCAGCCGACCGGTCAGCCAGCCAACCATCGTCAACAACTGGTACAACCCCCGACTGGACTATAAAACATTCATGGTGCCGGGCATACTGGGTGTGATCGTGTCGCTCATCATTTGTTTTCTCACAGCGCTGAACATCGTGCGCGAACGCGAGATGGGTACCATCGAGCAATTGAACGTGACACCGATCCGCAAGTGGCAATTCATTTTGGGAAAACTGCTTCCGTTTTGGTTGCTCTCGCTGGTTATGATGACGCTCGGCCTCACGGTCGGCAAACTTGCCTTCGACATCCCGATGCTCGGCAGTCTGTGGTTGGTGTTCGGCTACACGGCTGCGTTTACGCCCTGCATGCTCGGGCTTGGTTTTCTGATCTCCAATTTTGCGGAAACGCAGCAGCAGGCCATGTTCACGGCCTGGTTTTTTATGGTAATTTTCATTATGATGAGCGGACTGTTCACTCCCGTGGAGAGCATGCCCGACTGGGCGCAAGCGCTGAACAAACTCAATCCCATATCGTATTTCGTGGCGTTTATGCGCTTAGTGCTGCTCAAGGGCGCAGGGTTTCAGGACATCCGCGACAACTTTTTTACCGTTGTGGCCTATGCCGTCGCAGCCAACGGCCTTGCAGTTTGGACCTATCGAAAACGGGTTTGAGTAAGAGGCTATCCGAAAACTACCAAATGCCCTCTCGAATTGGAACAAGTGCGATGCCCGGTATGCTGCGCTCAAACCACTTGAGCGGGGCTTGGGTTTTGTCGCCGGTCTGCGTGTCGCACTTGAAAAAAAGGTAGTAGAGTTGCAAACAATGGTCAACGCGGGAAAGCAAGGCTTCCAGCGATTTTTGGATGTTTTCTTCGCCAAACGTCGCGTGTTTTTGGCCCAGCCAGGCGTAGTAGGCATCATCGTGGGTTTCCACAATATCAAGCACTGCGCGGTCGTCGGTGTATGATTCCAAAAAACGGCGTGCCAGTACGCCGTGGTGCTTGGCCCAGTCACGCGGGCGCGAGCGGTCTTCCGCGTATTTGAACGTGTCATGCGCGAGCGTGGCCAAGCGCAGTTGACTACGTTGAAATTTTGTCAGGTTGGCAATGTGGTCAACATTGTCGAGCACTTCCCGGATATGGAAAATCACCTTGCCTTCCGGGTGGCCGAATCGAGGTTCGCCCCAAAGCAAGCCTTTGCGAAACTCCGGGGCTTTCAGTATTCGGCGCTCCATATCGGTTTCCGGGCGCAGCAAGGTCTCCACTGCAAGCGGTTCGTTCGACGGAAGTTTCATCCAAGGCAGTTGTCGGTTGGTGGAGAGTTGCGGTTGATTACTATCGGTTTGGGCAAACATACGGCATCGGCTTTTATCACATGATCGGTTTTGTTGTTGCTTGTCGGCGGCAAGCCTGCGTGAGCAAAATTAGGCCCACCTTGTCAGCGAAAAGGCAAATTGACAGAAAAATAATCGCATTCCCATTTAGCCGGTCTTTCAAGGCAGCGCCGTTAACGAGACGTTAAAGTCTCCAGCCCCAAAAGCAAACTCCGCGCCACGTCGTTTTTCAAAGGCTCAACGCAAAACAACCTAACAAACGTCAAATCATTTTACAAAAGTAGCTATGAACAAACTTTGGTCCACCCTACTCGCCGGTGCCGTGGGAGGCCTCGTTACCTTCGGTGCCATCAAATTTACGGAACAGCCCCAAGAGCCTCAAGCCCCCGCCCAATCGTTGGCTAAACAAGTAAATTACGAATACGGCGGCGGCCCCGCCGGTGTTGATTTTACCCGTGCCGCCGAACATACTATGGAAACGGTCGTCCATATCAAAGCCGCTGAAAGCCGTCAAAATGCCATTCAACGTCAGCGCCAGACAAACCCCTTCCGCTTTTTCTTTGGCGACGACTTTTTCAACTTCGACGACTACTCACAGCCGCGTGCCGGCACTGGTTCCGGTGTAATTTACACCACCGACGGCTATATCCTGACCAACAACCACGTCGTGGAGAATGCCGACGAGTACACCGTCACCCTGCACGACAACCGAGAGTTCAAGGCGCGTCTTATCGGTGCCGACCCCAGCACGGACATGGCCGTGCTCAAAATTGATGCCGCCGACTTGCCCGCCATCGAACTGGGCAACTCCGATGCCGTCAAGGTTGGCGAATGGGTGCTGGCCGTGGGTAACCCTTTCGACCTGACCTCCACCGTCACGGCGGGCATTATCAGCGCAAAAAGTCGCGATATCAACATCATCCGCAGGGGAGCCGCCATCGAATCGTTTATCCAGACCGATGCCGCTGTCAATCCCGGAAACTCCGGTGGAGCATTGGTGGACATCAACGGCCGCCTCATCGGCATCAACTCGGCCATCGCCACACCGACGGGCACATTCGCCGGTTATTCCTTTGCCATCCCCGTAAACCTCGCCAAGCGCATAGCCGACGACCTCATCAAGTACGGCAAGTACAAACGCGCCTACCTCGGCGTGGACATTGCCACGATGGACAGCAACCTGGCCAACGAACTGAACATCCCCGTTGCGCAAGGGGTCTGGATCAAAGCACTCGACCCGCAAGGCTCTGCCGCCCGATCTGGTGTCCAACCAGACGATGTCATCGTCAAGGTCAATGGCAAAAACATATCCACCGTACCGGAACTTCAAGAGGTAATCGGTCGTTCCAGGGCCGGTGAAACCGTAGCACTCACGCTTGTCCGAAACGGAAAAGAAAAAACTGTGGAAGTCAAACTGAAGAGTCGTGGTGAAGAATGATAAATAACCGGAAACCTCCGGTTCAAGATAAAGTTGGTTTTTCGTTTTGTTTTGATGTGTCTGCTCCGCGCAATGCGGAGCAGACTTTTTGTTTGCGTACTCAATTTTACCGTCCTTTGCCTCTCCCCAACCAACCAGCCAATACATCTTCCATGAAACGTACCTGGCTACTTGTTGCTATTTTCCTTCTCCTCGGCGTAGGTGTTTTTTACACTGTCCGACAAAAAAACAAACAGGCTGGCGGCAGCCGTATATCGTGGGACATGGACTTTGCTGTGCCCGACACCGCCTCTGTCACTCGCATCTTCTTGGCCGATCGCAAGGGCCGAACCGCCACCCTCGTCCGTAAGGAAGGCCACTGGCTGTACAACAACACGTACCGGGCAAGGCCCACCGCCGTACAAACCTTGCTGGCAACCATGCACAATGTGAACGTGCGCTATTTGCCCACCAAAGCCGCCGAAGAGCCCATGATCAAAAGCCTCGCTGCGGAGGGGATAAAGGTGGAAATTTACGGCAAGGAAAACAAGCTGATCAAAAGCTACTATGTTGGTGGAGTCACCAGCGACGAAACCGGCACCTACATGATTATGGAAGGAGCCGAACAACCCTACGTGACACACATCCCGTCGTTCGTGGGGCAGCTCCGTATACGGTACATGTTGGGCGACGACAACTGGCGCGACCGAGCAGTTTTTTTTGAAAAAGCCGAAGAAATCCACTCCGTTTCCGTGGAATACCCGCAGCAAAAAAGCGCTTCGTTCAAGATCGAAAAAGTACGCGAAGCGGAGTACGAGGTGCGCCCATTTTACAGCACCACGCCTGTGAGCAAGGTACCCCAGCGCAAAGGGACTGCCGAAGCGTACCTGCTCCAGTTCGAACGCTTGGTGGCCGAGGCTTTCGAAACGACCAACCCCGTGCGCGACTCCGTGATGGCTCTCGTCCCGTTTGCCATCGTATCGCTAACAAAAACAGACAGCACGACCAAGCAGGTGCGCTTTTGGCCCGTATCGTTGGAGGAAAAACACGACGGCACGCCCTTTGTCATCCGCTATTTCACAGACGTGAACGGCGGGGAAGCATTCCTGCTGACCCAACACCATGTTTTTGGGCCAATTTTTCGGGATTACGGTGCCTTTTTTAGCAAAGGTGTCGCGCGTTTGCCAAACTGACACACACCGCCACAACAACCGTTTCAGCCATGACTATCCAGCAGGCGCAGCAATCCGTGGACAATTGGATCCGCACCGTGGGCGTGCGTTATTTTTCGGAGATGACCAACACCGCCATTCTGATGGAAGAGGTGGGTGAGGTAGCCCGCCTTATGGCCCGCCTGTACGGCGAGCAATCGTTCAAAAACCCCGCAGACGAGGCCACAGCCAAGCAGGACCTCGCCGACGAAATGGCCGACGCACTTTTCGTGCTCATTTGCCTCGCCAACCAGACCGGGATTGACCTGACCGATGCCCTTGAAAAAAACCTGGTGAAAAAAGCCAAACGCGATGCCCAACGCCACGCTCGAAATCAGAAACTGAATTCGGGCGTTGCTGAAGTGCAAATTCCCTGAACCTACCACCACTGCAAATTTTTCGCTCCCGCCCACTGTGCCCGCACTGATCGAACCGTTTACCGAGTACCTGCAAAAAAAGGCACTCTTTCGGCCCACCAAATTGAAGCCGGGCTACCGTTTTTCGTTTGACGGACCGTTCGACGAGTTATTTTTGGACACTCCCGACGGTGCCCGGATCAACCTGCTGCGCTTTGCCGCCAAAAACGGGCCGAGCCGTGGTGTAGTCCTGTATTTTCACGGAAACCGCGACAACCTCCAGCGCTGGGGCCACCTGAACCAAGATTTTACTGAACGCGGGTACGATTTCGTGGTGCCCGACTACCGCGGGTATGGCAAGAGCACCGGCGAGCCAAATGAACGCACTTACTTCGAGGATGCCCGCCTCGTGTACGACTGGCTGTTGGCCGATCACCACGAAAGCAATATTCATCTGTACGGGCGCTCGCTCGGCAGCGCCATGGCCTGCTTTTTGGCCGCCCATGTCCGCGCCCGCTCGCTTGTGCTCGAAACCCCGTTCGACAACATTCGCGGCCTTGTGGCCGCCCACTTGCGCCGCTCCGATGTGCCGTTCCGCACGGCATTTTTTTTTCCAAACGACCACCACCTGCGCCAAACCGAACTGCCCGTGCTATTGTTTCACGGTACCGACGACCGGGTGGTGCCCTACCCCTGTGCCGCCCGGTTGCAAGCCTGCCTGAAGCCCGGCGACGAGTTCGTAACTGTACCGGGCGGCACGCACAACAACCTACGGGAGTACGACATTTACCAACAAAAACTGGGCGCGTGGTTGGGGTAATAAACGGTGCCCGAAACCGGAACCGCATTTTCCCGTACTTTTGCACCCTTGTTTAAAAAACACGTTTTCTGCAGATGAAAAAATTGCTCATTACGGCACTGTTCGCAGGCTGCCTCACCATTTTCGCCACCGCCCAGGGTATCAACTTTTTCCACGGTACTTGGCCCGAAGCCCTGGAAAAGGCCAAGGCCGAACAAAAACTGATTTTTGTGGATGCCTACGCCTCGTGGTGCGGCCCATGCAAACGCATGGCGGCCAACGTTTTCCCCGACCCCGCTGTGGGCGACTACTTCAACGCCAACTTCATCAACCTGAAAATTGACATGGAAAAACCGGAGAACAGCGAGTTTGCCGGCAAATACCCCGTCAGCGCCTACCCTACCCTGCTAATCCTCGATGCCGAGGGCAAGGTGGTACACAAGCACGTGGGCGGCCTTGCTGCGGACGGCCTCGTCGCCTTCGGCCAAAAAGCCGCAGGCAAAACCGACACGTCCAAGGATTTTGAAAAAGAGTACGCCGCGGGCAACCGCGATCCGCAGCTGGTGCTCGACTATGTGCGTGCCCTTAACCGCGCCAACAAACCCTCGCTGAAGATCACCAACGAGTACCTGAACAGCCAAAAAGACCTCGGCACGCCGATCAATCAAAAGATCATCCTCGAAGGAGCCATCGAAGCCGACAGCCGCGTGTTCGGGCTGTTACTGGCAAACCGCGAAAAAATAGCGACCCAAGAGGGCAAAGAAGCGGTGGACACGCGCATCAACCTCGCTTGCCAAAACACCCTGAAAAAAGCCATCGAGTTTCGCGATGAGCGCTTGCTCCAAGAGGCCAAGACCAAAATGAAGGCTGGCCTGCCCGCCCGAGCAGAGGAGTTTGAGCAAGATGCCGACCTGAAGTACTATGCGGCCACCAAGGATGTCAAGAACTACCTGAAGGCCGCACAGACGTTTCAGAAAAAAACTGTAAAAAACAATGCTGCTCGGCTGCACGACTTGGTCATCGGGCTGCTCCGGGCGTTCCCGTCCGAAAAACCCGTGCTGGAACAGGCCGAAAAGTGGGCCAAATCCGCAGCGGAAAACGGCGGTCTGCCGGAGTACTACCTCACGTTGGCCGAGGTGTACAAGCGGTTGGGCAACAAACCCAAAGCCCGCTCCGCCGCCGAAATGGCCCGCAAGGCCGGCAGCGACAAGGAGGCTGGCAGCATCGCCTCCAAAGTGGATTATTTCCTGCAAACGCTGGAGGATTGATGCCCCGCATGCACGCATTTTTGTCGCCATTGGCCGTACGTTCTTATCCAAAAAAATATTGACCAGCCTCAACCGAAACCCTCCAACCCAAAAATGTCGAAACTCGGCAAAGCACTCGTAGCCATGTCCGGCGGCATAGACAGCACCGTGACCGCCGTCCTCCTGCACGAGGAGGGCTGGGAAGTCATTGGCATCACCATGAAAACTTGGGACTACGCCACATCTGGTGGTTCTAAAAAAGAAACAGGTTGCTGCTCCCTTGACAGTATCAACGATGCCCGGCAAGTGGCCGTCAAACTGGGTTTTCACCATTTCATCGTGGACATTCGCGAGGAATTCGGCGATTACGTGATTGACAATTTCGTGGACGAGTACATGGCTGGCCGCACACCCAACCCATGCGTGCTGTGCAATACCCACATCAAATGGAACAGCCTGCTGCGCCGCGCCGATATGCTTGACTGCGAGTTTATCGCCACCGGGCACTACGGCATCATCAACGAACACGAGGGTCGGAAATACATCACTCGCGCCCGCGACCGCCAGAAAGACCAGTCGTACGTCCTGTGGGGCCTCAGCCAAGAGTGCTTGCATCGCACCCGCATGCCACTTGGCGGTTTCACCAAACCCGAGGTGCGCGAAATGGCCGCCGAGCGCGGCTGGGACGAACTGAGCAAAAAAGCCGAGAGTTACGAAATCTGTTTTGTACCCGACAACGACTACCGCGGGTTCCTCCGCCGCCAGGTAGACGGCCTCGACGAGCGTGTCGCCGGAGGCAATTTTGTAGATGTGCAAGGCCGCGTGCTGGGGCATCACGAAGGCTACCCGTTTTACACCGTTGGTCAGCGCAAGGGGCTGGGTATTGCCCTTGGCGAGCCGATGTTCGTCACCGAAATCCGACCCGACACAAACACCGTCGTACTGGGCCGCGAAGACGACTTGATCCGCAACGGCATGCTCGTAGGCAAGACCAACTTGATGAAGTATGCCGCCCTGCCAGCATCCGGCATAGAAGCCGTGACCAAAGTGCGCTACCGCGATGCGGGCACGCTGAGCACGGTACTGCCTATGGGCAACGACCTTGATGTGCAGTTCCATGCCAATGTGAAGGGTGTAGCACCCGGCCAGAGCGCCGTTTTTTACGAGGGTGACGACGTGGTAGGCGGCGGTATCATCCAAGGGAGTTTTTTCGGTTAAGACATGGCCAAAATCCTGCTTATCGAAACCGCTACGGAGGTCTGCTCTACAGCCATTGCTATTGACGGCACAGTGGTGGCGCTGGCCGAAGACTTCAACCAGCCCAACCACGCCGCATGCCTTACCTTGCTCGTTGAGTCGTGTAGCAGCCAAGCCAACATACCTTTGGCCGAATTAGATGCAGTAGCCATTAGCCGTGGACCCGGTTCGTACACCTCCTTGCGCGTAGGAGCGGCCGTGGCCAAGGGCATTTGCTATGCATTAGACAAACCGCTCATCGCCGTGGACACCCTGCTGGCCCTCGCCTCGGCGAGCATAGGTGACCATTGCGCAAGCCTAGCGTCTGATGCGCCGGGCGCGAACAAACCGGTGTTTTATATGCCTATGTTGGATGCCCGCCGCAAAGAAGTTTGGACAGCAATCTATGACTACAACCTCCGGGAAATTGTGCCCGCTCAACCGTTGATTTTAGAACACGAATTGTTTCAAATTTTTTTGCACAACGCGCCCAATGCCTTGGCTTCTGGCTTGCTGGTTGTTTCCGGGAATGGTGCAAAAAAAATGTTGAACGGCGACATTTTCGAGAATGCGGTTTTTTCCGAGCCGCGCATTTGTTCGGCTACCCATTTGGCAGTTATTGCAGAACAGCGTTTCCAAAACGCTGATTTTCAGGACAAAACCTACTTTGAACCTTTTTACATGAAACCGCCAAACATCACGGTCCCTAAGAAAATAGCAGTTGAATAAAAAATATAAAAAAAAATCAAATTGACAAAAAACGACTCTACTTTTGTGTTGATAATCAATCTACTTACGCCTATTTTAATAACAGCATGTAGGTACTACCCTAAATGAAGTGGCATAGTTTTGGAGAGGAAAAGAATAGTTTAAATAGATACTTTGAGTAATTTTAAAACAAATAATATGAGAAAAGCAAAAACCGAGACCACTGTGCAAAAGAATGGGGCACAGGACTTACCCCTCGACTACGGCGAGCTGCGCAAGGCAGCGCTTGTGCTGCGAGCGGTCAACCACAAACTGCGGCAGCGCATGATTGACCTGCTCGAAGAAAACCAACAATTGACGGTCACGGACATCTACATCAAGTTGCGGCTTGAGCAGAGTGTCGCCAGCCAACACTTGGCTATTCTGCGAAAAGCAGGAGTCGTAAAAACTGACCGCCAAGGCAAGTTCATTTTCTATTCTTTGGACCACGATCGGCTGTCGCAGATTTCCCGCCTCGTGGAAGAACTCGTAATTTAATAGTCTCTCCGGATTTTTCATTTCCGCTTACACACATCCTTGCCGCATACGGTTCCGAGCGACCGTATGCGGTATTTTTTTGACATCTTCGTGCATAAGAAAGCCGAGCGCGGACTTTTCCGGCTCGGCCTAATGCTATACTAAACACGGGTGTGTCTGGTTTGAAAATCTTGGCGGATTAGGGTTTAAAGGCTTTTGAGAAAATTGATGAGGTCTTCTTCGGACAATGGGAGCGGGGTGACGGGCAATTCCACATTGGTGCCGACCTCTGTGAAAAGGTTGGCTAACCAGTACTGAGCACCGGTTTTGCCCACCACAACGACGTTCACCGGGTAGCCCAGGGGTGCGCCGGAGAAACAAAACTTGGAACTAGCGTCGTTTCCTTTGAGTTCAGCCACCGCGTTTTTGTTTTGAAAAACCAAAAAGACGCGGGCATTAAGGGCCGTAAACTGCTCCGGTAGTTTTACACAAAACGTACTGCCTGGTTCCGTCAACGGACGGGCGCAATTACTCCATCCAATCTGGCGGGCAATCAGTTCGTAGCCAGATTGCTGGGCACCGGAACCAGGCAAAGGCCATTGAGCCAAAAAAGCCGGTTCGCCCGTGCCGGACCATCCAGCCACGTTTTTTTCCATATCCAGCACGCCAACAAACGCCAACATATCGGACTGGGCATCCGTAAGAGCCGGTAATTGCACTTTCAGGTAGCGCGAGGGAAGCAGCTGGAGCTCTTTGGCTCCGCAAAACACCCGGACATTGACTGCTCCTACACTCTCCAACATTTTGGGGTCCGGGTAAGTGGAGGTAGGCAGCCGGTGCGCTACGAATTCACTTTTGCTCAGCGCCGTTGTCACTTCGATTTTCAATGCGGGGCAAGTGCTGCAAGGCACCGAAGTGCCGGTTTCGTCGGCAAACAAGTTCTCGGTATCCACCAAGAAAACCCGCACGCCACTGGTTGAAGTAAGAATAGTATCGGGCACGACACTGCCGCCAAACTGGAAAACAGTCTGAGTGGACGCGTCGGGCACTTTTCCCAATAGTGAGCCGAGGTTTTCTTGAACAGGCTCATACGGGATGAACTTTTGCTCATCCTTTCGGCACCCGGCCGCAGCCAGTATATACAGCGCCAGCAAGAATTGATATGTCTTTTTTGGATGCATGGTCAACGTAAATGATTTCGAGGTTTTGTGTGGCTTATGATACGGCTCGGTTGCCCGATGCTGCTCTGGGTGAATTATTTAACATGGCATTAGTCGAAAATACGGGTCAGGCCGAGCCGCAGCCCGGCAATGCCGTAGGATTGTTCGTACGGGAGTTCGGGCCGGGTGACGGGGTCGAGGATGTGCCGATAGTACGGCTCGGCGAACACGCGCGTACGCGGGCCGATGTGGTAAAACCATTGGATACTGCCCATCAGGCTCATGCCAAGGCTGCTGCGAAACACTTCTTGCTGGCCTGAGCCGGGCGTAAACGACACCGGAAATCCGTCAGGGTGCAACATACTGCCGCGTTTCTCGAACAGCACGTTGACCGATCCGCCAAGGTTCAGGCTAACTCCGGTGGCACCGCTGCGCAGCTCAAGTGCGACCTGTAGGGGGATGTCAAGCAGGGTAAACCTGTTGTAAGATTTTAGGTAGTTGGTGCCGTACAGGATACCCAAGGTATCGGTCACACTTACCCACTGGCCATTGATGAATTTCTGGGTAATGCGGATATCGTACTGGATGAAATTCGGGTCAATGTGCTCGAATTGCTCTTCGAAGTGGTCGAGGTTTAGTCCGGTACGCAGCAGGAAATTGCCACCAAACAGGTACGAGGCCCGCAAACCGGCATTGAGTCCGAAGTCACGCCGTTCGGTGCGTTCCCGCTCTGCCAGATAGTCTTGTTGTTCGGTGTCTCTGGTCGCCAGGTGCTTGGCCGCCCACGACGGGCCGACGTAAGCATCTACCAACCAGGCTTTCGGGTTAGCATGAAAATCGTAGCACTTTTTTGTGGCCCGCTTGGCTTTGGCCGGAGGCAACAAAACGGATTGCATTATTGGATTTGTCCGAACAGGCAGCGCCAAAGGGATTGGCAGGTTGAGCGCCAAAGCGGTCATGCCAAACGACATGGAGGTGGTACCAGCCTGTACGCTCGTGGTTGAGGCATCGGCGGTCGTCGCGTCCGGTTCGCCTGAGGCAATGTCGGCAGGCGGTTGCCCAAGCTGTATTTCCAGATTTGCGGCATTATTTGCGCTTGAGTTTTGTGGTGCCGATTGCTCAAAAACCGCCGTTTCCAGCAAGTCGTCGCTCGCTCCGGCACGGACACCTCCTTTGGGGGTTTTTATTGCCGTGGCTGTGCTTACTGTGGCATTGGGCAGTTTTTGGGCTGGCTCATTCAAATTGGTTGAGTTCGTGCCAATCGTCTCGTTTGGGTTTGGCGAAGCCAATGGCGCGGTATCTGGCGGCGTGCCGTGCGCAACAGGTTGGAATGCTTCAGGTTCAGTGGCGCTCTGGTATACCCACCACAAACCGACGGCGAGTGTCGCAACGGCAAATCCGCCAAAGAAAAGCCAGATCAGGAAACGTCGTTTGCGCTTGCGCAAAGCTGCCTCCACGTTGGGCCAAACAAAGGCCGGGGGCGGCACTTCGGCTCGGCGCAAACGCTGGCGCATCAGGTCGTCTATGTTGTTTGGTCGTTCCATTTTTTACTCGTTTTCAGGTTCTTTGAGGGGCAATCTGGTTTAGTGTCTCCAGTTGTTCGCATAGCCAGCGACGTGCCTTGGTTAATTGAGATCGGGACGTACTTTCCTGAATGCCCAACATATCGGCCACCTCTGCGTGCGAGTACCCTTCGATGGCCACCATGTTGAACACCATCCGGTAGCCGTCGGGTAGGCGGCTGATGAGGCGCAGCAGCTCGGCCTCCGACAGACTGGCCAGTGCATCCGGTTCTACGGGGGCTTCCGGCAGGTGCTCATAGCCGGAGGTTTCGTATTCGAAGCGCTGACGTTGGTAGGTGCGCAGGGCCGTGTTGATCATGATCCGTCGAACCCAGCCCTCGAACGAGCCTTGAAACTGAAACTGATCCAGCTTGGTAAACACCTTTACAAAACCCTCCTGCAGGATATCGGCCGCGTCCGACGACGAGCGTGCATAGCGTAGGCACACAGCATACATCTTGCTGGCAAACTGGTCGTACAGTTGCCGCTGGCTTTGCGCGGACCCGCGCAAACAACCCCGGATGAGTTCATGTTCGTTCAGCAATGGCCTTGTGCTTGTATGGCTTGCCGGCAATCGGCCGGGAATTGTCCCGAAGGTACGCGATCTTGGAGACGCGGGACATTGATTTTTCGCTGCACGCAGGCCCGGAATTTGTTTGTCGTCAAAACGTCCAATTCGCCCCCACATTCAGCCCGGCCAGCACTTGGTTGGGCAGCCCGCGGCCCTGTTCGTCCGTGCGGGCAAAATTTCCGGCCACGGCAGGTTCGGCAAACAGGCTCAATCGGTTGTTCAGCCTTACCTCAAGCCCGGCAGAGACCCAATAGCCGAGGAAAAAATCGCCCGTGCGCTGGTACTCGAACGCGTCGGCACTTTGAGCAAACTGCAGGCGACTGTTTTCTGAGGTTCGGGCGGTGATCGAAAAATCGTTTTTCAAGAAAAAATAACCCATGAGGCCCGCCTTGCCTACGGCCTGAAAACGACCGGTTCCGAACCGATAGGTAAGCAGCAGCGGCACGCTCAACAGGTGGGTTTGTTCACTTGTCTTGATCTTGACAACCACAGGCTCCGTGTCATCCACGGGCGTAGTACCGTCCGACGATTCCATACGCAAGCTGACAGATGCCGAGCCGCCATACGTGCTCAGGTCGTAGGAAAAATTGCGCCGCTGCCCAAACGGCCCACCGGGATGGGGGGTACCGTCGGCAAAACGAAACTGTGCAGTGTGCGCCATTTCACGGACGTTTTTGGAAGAGCCGATCCCGCTCTCCAAACCAAATCCCTTACCTGTTTGCCTGCCAAAACGCAGCCACCAATCGGTGGAAACTTCGGGGCGCTCCGGTCTGCCTACAAATACGGGCCTGCCTGGACGTTCCCCGGTTGCCGGTGTGCTTTGGAAGGTTCGGTGCGGCATGAGGCTCAGGCCGATGTGCCAAACCCCTCCCCCAAGAGGGAGGTGAGATACATCCAACGTAGCTGGGCGGTCATTGCCAGGCAAATTAGGTGACGGTGGGGTGGTCGCAACTGGTTGGCCGGGCGTGGCTACTCCCCCAGCCCCTCCCCCAAGAGGGAGAAGGGCTACATCTTGCGTAGCTGGGCGGTCATTGCCAGGCAAATTAGGTGACGGTGGGGTGGTCGCAACTGGTTGGCCGGGCGTGGCTACTCCCCCAGCCCCTCCCCCAAGAGG
>JBEBHD010000177.1:0-11663 GCA_040080915.1 Saprospiraceae bacterium | reverse complement strand
GGCGCTTTGATCCGATTGAACCGTTTTTCATATCTTTGTTTTCTGCAAAGATCATTAGGCCGCAGCCACGGCGCAAGATGGGGTTCGTCGGAGGCTTACCACCCGTCGGACCTCTCGATCGTGGTCACCTACACCGCCGACGGTGAAAAACTGACCAAGGCAATCTTCGGCACCGTGCGCAACTATGTGGGCGGGATCGAGTACCTTGGCCCCAGTTTGGATGCCATCTACCGCGCCGACGGGCGCTGCACGCCCAACGGGGCCACGGCCTTCCACTACGAGTACGCGCTGAAAGACCACCTCGGAAATGCGAGAGTAAACTTCCGCGCCAACGGCACGGCAGTCGCGTTTCTGGAGGAAACGCACTACTACCCCTTCGGCATGGCGCTGGAGGGCCTGAGCGCGGTGCCGGTCACCACCAACGCGTACAAGTACAACGGAAAGGAACTGAGTGAGGAGTTGGGTATAAATTGGTATGCATATGGCGCGCGATATTATGATCCAGTAACTGGCAGATTTTCAGGTGTCGATCCAATTGCTGATAAATTTGCTTGGGTTTCTGTTTACAATTATGCCGAGAATGAGCCGATTGCTAATATTGACTTGTGGGGACTCCAGAAGTATAAACCTAAAATTGAACCGATCGAAGGCCCTGGAGACCTTCTTTCAACTAAAATGCTCAATAATGCATGGGAGGGAGCGAAAACAGTAGCACGTGAGTTTGTTACAGAGCCTGTTGGAAATTTATTGAAAAATGCGGGTGATTTAATTACCTCGGCTGGAATCGTTGCCAGTGCCGCATTATTTCCTGAAGTAGGGGCGCCGCTTGTTGCGGTTGGCACAGGCTTAGAAATGGCCGGTTATGGTATTATCATTGCCGGTAAAGCCATTTCAGACCAACCTATTGATGCACAAACACAAACCGATATTATTATAGAAGGAGTATTCACGGCATTACCCAAACCGGTGGAGAAGCTTGCAGAGAATAGCAATCTTGATAAAGTGACAAAAGATGTGGTAAAGGCCCAAATTCGAGCAGTTAATGAGGCAGCCAAAAAAGGGGTTGAACAACAAGTAAAGTCTAAACCCAGCCAGTATTAGTATGCAAATCTCAAAGTCAGTAGTAGGGTCTTTTTTTATTTTATTAGGTCTTTTTTTTCTATTTTGGTCAATAAAAGATCGAAAAAAATCTGACATCGCTTCTACTTATAGAACTTTATTTGGGTCTTTATTTTTTATATTATACGGCCTAATCAAAATATTGGGTTTATAGTGCCTTATTCAGTCAATTATTTGATAATGGCACGATTGACAACCTCCCTTATTACTACGACGTGGCCCGGCCCGAACGCTGACTCGCATCGTGGACGCAGCCAGCGCCACCAAGGGCTTCAAGTACAACGCCTCGGCCACAGCCCCGCACTATACCTACGACGCGAACGGCAACATGACCCAGGACAACCACAAGTTCCTGACCATCCAGTACAACCACCTCAACCTGCCCAACTCGATGTACCACCCGTCGGACAACACGATCGTGGTCACCTACACCGCCGACTGTTTATTTCGCCCAAACTTGACCACCCATTTCGCTCCAAACTTAACCACCCTGAGCAGCCTGTCAAAGAGGGTGTAAAAGTAGGGTTAAGATTTGAGTGTTTGGCGCATGGAATTTCCTTTCAATTCGATGCGGTGAGCGTTAGCGGTGAGGCGGTCTAAAATAGCATCGGCCAGTGTTGGTTCGCCGAGGTAATTATACCACTCGGAGACGGGTAGTTGGGAAGCCACGGCGATGGGACGTTTAGCGTATCGGTCTTCCAGGAATTGGAGCAGTGCGAGGCGGAGGTTTTGGTCAAGGGGTTGGAGGCCGAAGTCATCGAGGATGAGTAGTGGTATTTTTTCGATTTGGTTAAGGGTTTTGACATAAGAGCCATCGAGTTTTGCGGCAGCGATTTTTTCGATAAATCGGTTCATGTTGAGGTAAAGGGTTTCGTAGCCCATTTGGCAGGCATGTCGGCCAAGGGCGCAGGCGAGCGCCTGATCTTGGCATCCGGCACCTATTGCACCGAGGTGCGGCACTACTTGGGGAGCAAAGTGCAGTCATCAGCGCTACACAACCAGCAGGTGCGAGCCTACTGGGGCATTGAAAATGAACTGCACTGGTCCATGGACGTGACTTTCGGCGAGGACAAGAGCCGCAAAAGGGCGGCAAACAGCGCACAACACTTTGGCCTTATCCGCCGCATCGCTTTGAACCTCTTGAAAACAAGGGAGGAAAAGCCAAAAGTAAGTTTGGTACGCAGGATGAACCTATGCTCGCTATCCGATGAATACAGGCTCAAAACCCTCAGATTTTAATGCGGATGCCTTGGGGGGGGCAACCCAGGGCAGACGCATGAAAACTGACGTACCAAAACTGGAAAAGTCAAAACATAAAAATTACATGATTGAAGATTACATGATTTTAGATTGGTGAAGTTCGTAGAGTTGACCGCCAGAGGGAGGTTTCAGGCTTGAGGTGTACGCTACGGATACTTCTAAAATCAACAATCATGTAATCTTCAATCATGTAATCAAATTGATTATCAAGGAGATAATCCCTTCGAGCAGAGCACTCCGCATTCATGCGTTTACCCTGGGGGGGGCAACCGCCCCCCCAGGCATTATCAGCCACAGGAACACACGTAGTATTCGGCTGAACCGCAAAACCAGTGCTGCGCCCCTTACGCGTTCGGGATCGTAAGCACCTGACCCGGATGGATCACATCCGGGTTGTCCAAAATATCACGGTTGGCCTCGAAAATGGCCTTGTACTTCATCATGTCTTTGTAGTAGTGCTTGGCGATTTTGCTAAGGCTCTCGCCTTTTTCAACCGTGTGCTTGGTGTAGTAACCGGTGTTGGCCACTTTGATGTCGGCCATGATGTCGGATGGGTTGTCGCCGCCTACAGCCTTGATGGCATCCCACAGCTGGTCTTTTTGGTATTGATCTGCTACGGTGCCTTGTACGTTGAGTTTGCCGCCAGCTTCTTCTACGCTGCCGTTTTGCACGTTGAGGCTTTCACCGAGGTCGAGGACGCTTTGGTACTTTGCTTTTACTGACATAAGAATTGGTGTTGAATGTTTTTGAAAAGGAATAATGCGCAAGTTTAAAACGGTTTTAGCGAATGGCCCGATTAAGAGCGTGTTTAAATTTCAGTCGCCGGGCTGCAAGCGGCAAATTTTGCTTCATGCTGTGTTGAAATTTTCGCCGTAGGCAACCGGCTACGGCTGCAAATTTCGCCTTGCCTGAAACAAAATTCGCTCGCTTTCGCCTCGGCACTGAAATTTAAACACGCTCTAAGTTTTCAAAAATTTGCAATCGGCGGCATTAGACCGAGTCCTGAGAAGTAGGTCACACCACCAGGTACATTACTTTTGCGGCCATAAGTGCCACACATGAAAATCCTGATCCTACGCTTCAGTTCCATTGGCGATATTGTGCTGACCACTCCGGTGGCCCGGTGCCTCCGGCAGCAATTGGGCGCGGAGGTGCATTTCCTCACCAAGCGGGCGTTTGCCCCCCTGCTGGAGCCCAACCCAAACGTAACCCGCATTTTTTCATTGGAAAAAAACCTTTCGAGCCTGCTGCCCGACTTGCGCCGAGAGCGCTACGACTGGGTGCTCGACCTGCACCACAACCTCCGCAGTGCCCGTGTGAAATGGGCTTTGGGCCGCCCCTCCCGTTCGTTCGACAAACTGAACCTCGAAAAATGGCTGCTCGTACACACCGGCCTCGACCGCCTGCCCGACCACCACATCGTACACCGCTACATGGCCACCGTCGGACACCTCGGCGTGCGGTACGACGGGCAGGGGCTGGACTATTTCATTCCGCCCGCCGAAGAGGTGGACTTGCCCGCACTGGCCCCCGGCCTGCGGGCGGGCGCGTATGTCGCCTTCGCCATCGGGGCCGCACATGCCACCAAGCGCCTGCCAGCAGTAAAAATCGCGGAGGTTTGCCGCCATTTGGGCACTCCGGTGGTTTTGCTGGGCGGCAGGGCCGAAATGGCCGCCGGAGCACAAATCGCCGCCACCGCCGGGCCACACGTACTGGACCTTTGCGGCCGGCTGACCCTGCACCAAAGCGCCTCGGTGGTGCGACAGGCGGGAAAAGTAGCCGCCCACGACACCGGGCTGATGCACATCGCCGCAGCATTTGGCAAGCCCGTCATTTCGCTGTGGGGCAACACGGTACCCCGGTTCGGCATGTACCCGTTTTACCCCGACGGGGTGACCGGCGAGGCACGGTTCGAGGTTCTTGGGCTATCGTGCCGCCCCTGCTCCAAAATCGGCCACGAGAGTTGCCCCAAGGGCCATTTTCGCTGCATGAACGACCTCGACACAGCCGCAATCGCTCAATCACTGAAATGACCGGAAGTTTCCAAAAAAAGTTATTTTCGGAGCGGGAGCGGATGCGTTCGCCAATTTTGCCCTACTTTTCGCGGCGCAAATCCGGGTCAACCCGATAGGCTCGTTTTTTTTACAAAAACTGCACACCAACATCTTGATAATCGCTTTTTTAGCCGAAGGCCTACGCTTGCCGCCGACCGCCGACCGCTAACAGCCAACAACACTTCGTATGCACAGCAAAAAACTACTCTTCCTCCTCGCAGCCTTGCTGATCGGAAGCGCTACATGGGCGCAGGACATCCACTACACCATGTATAATATGTCGCCCATGACCCTCAACCCGGCCAACGCTGGCAAGTTCGAAGGCACGGCACGTATCGGCGGCATCTACCGCAGCCAGTGGTCGCCCATCTCCAACAACCCGTACCGCACACCATCTGTTTGGGTGGACGCACCGATCCTCCGCGGTTTCCGCAAGCAGGACTGGATCGGCATCGGGCTGATGCTGTATCAGGACAAAGCCGGCGCGACGGCTATCTCGCACGGCGCGTTCAAACTCGGAGCCACCTACCATCTGGCCTTGGGCAAGTCCGGCAACACCGTGATCTCCATCGGCGGCCACTACGGCGGCGAAAACCGGAAAATTGACAACAACCTCGTTCAGTTTGGAGACGGTTTCATCGGCCCCAACAACTACAGCCAGGCCAAAAGTATGGACCAGGGTCGCGTGTTGGGCAACGCCAACTACACCGATATTGATGCGGGTATCGTGTTCTCCACACGCCTGAACAAGGCCACCGACCTGAGCCTCGGCTTTTCCATGTTCCACCTGACAAAGCCCAATTACAGCCTGCTCAGTGGCGGCGGCGGCTCCGGTGGCCCTCAACAAGGCCAGTCCGAGCTGCCCACCCGCGCCATCGCAACGGGCGTGTTCAATCTGGCACTCAACGACCGCTGGACGATCAGCCCCAGTTTCTTGTTCCAGACGATGGCTGCCAACGACGAAATATCGGTGCAGGGCTTGGCCGGTTACCTGTTCAGCCCGGAAAAAGACATTACCCTGCGCGCTGGCGTGAGCTACCGCCTTGGCGATGCCATCAGCCCGATGATCGGAGCCAAAATCAAAGACCTGACCCTAGGCTTTGCATACGATGTGAACACCTCCCCCCTTGAAGTGGCCACCTCCAACCAGGGCGGGTTTGAGATCGCCGCCAACTACATCATCAAAATTTACAAACCTGCCGTCGTGAAGCCCAAAGTGCTTTGCCCCCGTTTCTAATCTCCCCTTGCTGCCTGATCACTGGTCATTGTACATGGAACATTGTACATTGAACATTTTAAAAACTACTTACCAACCATGAATAAATACGCCATTACCCTCTTTTGCCTTTTGGCCATGGCCGCCATCCGCGTTTCGGCGCAGCCGCTCAACCGATCCACCCCCGATGCCATGCTCAAGTCGGCCAAAGAAGCAGAAGCCAGCGGCAACCCCTACGCTGCATTGGAATATTACGAAGACATCTTCGATGCCACCAAGGACAAGGATGCCAACGTCCGCATCGCTACGCTCAACTTCGAACTGCGCGACTACCAGCGCGCCGAGCGCGTGCTCAGCCGGATCGTGCAGCGCGACCGCGGCAACGAACACCCCGAACTCAAGTACCTGTACGCCCTGACACTCAAGCACAACGGCAAATACGCCGATGCAGAAGATATGTTCGGCCAAGTCATCGCCGACAACCTCGACACGGCCCTCATGCACAAAAGCCGCTTGGAAATAACGGGCTGCCGACTGGGCCGTAAGGCCAAACAGCCCGAACTACTCTCCGTGACCAACCTCGGCAAAAAAGCCAACAGCCCCCAAACCGAGGCATCGCCCTCGTACAGCGGCGGCGAACTGTATTTCACCTCACTGGCCACCAAGGACGTGGTCACCCTTGATGGCGACGAGGGCGACTGGTACACCAAAATATATACCGCTGCCCCGCCCGCACAAGCAGGGGCCGACTTTGGAGCGCCCACGATGCTCGGAACTCAGGTCAACCGCGAGGATTGGCACCAGGGCAACGTGTCCGTATCGCCCGACGGCAAGACCATGTTCTTCACCCGTGTCGAGATGGACAACAACTACATGAAATCGAGCAAGATTTTCTTTTCCCGGAAAGGCTCCGACGGCTGGGGCGCTGCCACCGAGGTGACCGGCGTAAACGGCGACTACATCGCCAAGCACCCCTGCGAGGGCGAACTGTTTGGCGAAAAGGTGTTGTTTTTTGTGGCCAATATGCCTGGCGGAAAGGGCGGGTATGATGTGTACTACGCTACGCGCAAATCCGAAGGCGTGTACGGCCTGCCCGTGAACATCGGTGCCGTAATCAACACCGCCGCCGAAGAAGCCAGCCCGTTTTATCAAGACGGCAAACTGTATTTCAGCAGCAACGGCCATCCCTCGATCGGTGGCCTTGACGTATTCGAGAGCCAGTGGAATGGCTCCATTTGGAGCACGCCGGAGCCACTGCCGCTCGGCATCAACACCAGTCTCGATGACCAGTACTACACCCGCAGCCCCGACGGCTACAGCGGCTACCTCGTCAGCAATCGCCCCGGCCCCAACAACCTCAAGAGCAAAACCTGCTGCGACGACATTTACCGCTGGGAGCTCGAGCGCATCAAAGTCGAGCTCGTGGCCACCACGTTCCGGCTGAAAAAGAAAGATGAAAAAGCCAACCAACCCTTGGAGGGCTGCACGGTGCAAGTGATTGACGTGACGGACAAAAATCCGCTCAACGTGGACACCAAGACCAACGGTGCTGCCAATGACTTTGCGTTTACGCTCTCGCCCGAAAAATCCTACATGGTGATCGCGGAGCGTGAGGGCTACACGCCCGACACGGTCAGGTTCAACACCACTGGCGTGAAAAAAACCGTGAAGGTGGAGAAAAAACTCACCTTGCGCACCAAGCGCCCGCCGAAACCCACGACCCGCATCGTGAAGCGCGACGAGCCGATCCGACTCAACAGCATTTACTACGATTTCGACAAGGCCGACATCCTGCCCGATGCCGAAAAAGACCTGCAATTTCTTGTCAATTTGATGAACCAGTACCCGGATATGAAGATCGAACTGTCGTCGCACACCGACGCTCAGGGCCGCGACGACTACAACGAGCGCCTTTCCCAGCGCCGTGCCGACAGCGCCAAGGTCTGGATGGCGGCCAAGGGCATAGTGGCCGACCGGATTGTGGCCGTCGGTTCGGGCGAAAAATTCATCCTGAACCGCTGCAAAAACGGCGTGGAATGCCCCGACGAGGAGCACCGGTTCAACCGCCGCACCGAGTTCAAGATCATCGCCGGGCCGACGAGCATCACCATAGAGGAGGAAGTGCAGGAATCCGGTGGCGATCACTAAGTGCGCCTTTAACCCACTAAAAAATGATTGTTTCGGATAAGCGATTCAACTTTCTGTACCATTTTGGCCTGTACCTGCAGATGATGCGGCAGGCGTTCGGGCGGCCCGAAAAGGTGTCGATGTACTGGAAAGAAACGATGCGGCAGACCAACGATATCGGGGTCGGTTCGCTCATCATCGTTTGCCTCATTTCCGTGTTCATCGGGGCCGTAGCCGCCGTGCAGTTCGCTTACCAGTTGGACGGCCAGTTGATCCCCCGCTACTACATCGGCTACATCGTGCGCGATTTGGCCATCATCGAGTTGTCGCCCACCATCACCTGCCTCGTGCTGGCGGGCAAGGTCGGTTCCAACATGACCGCCGAGATCGGCGGCATGCGCCAAAAGGAGCACATAGATGCGATGGAGGTGATGGGTGTGAACACGGCAGCCTACCTCATCCGGCCCAAAATGATCGGCTCTCTGGTGGCCATCCCGTTGCTCGTGACGTTCTCGGCATACGTGGCCGTTGCGGGCGGCTACCTCGCCAGTGTCCCCACCGGCCTTATCACCGACGACGAGTATATCCAGGGGCTTCGCTCCTTTTTCGAGCCGTACAACGTGTTCATGATGTACGCCAAAGCCTTCGTGTTCGCCTTTCTCCTGTCTACCGTTTCCTGCTACCAAGGCTATTTTGTACAGGGCGGCAGCATCGAACTCGGCCAGGCCAGCACCCGTGCCGTGGTGTACAGCGATATCCTGATCCTGTTGGCGGACTATTTGATTGCGGTGCTGCTGACGGGGTAGGGGAGAGAGGCAGGGCAGACGCATGAAAATTGACGTGTAAAAACCGACAATGTCAAAATGTAAAAATAACATGATTGCAGATTACATGATTTAAGATTGTTGAAGTGCGTAGAGTTGACCGCCAGAGGGATGTTTCAGGCTTGTAGTGTACGCTACGGATACTTCTAAAATCAACAATCATGTATTCAGCAATCATGTAACCTACTTGATTATCAATAATCTAAACCTTTTTTATGTGTCATTAAACGTTCATGCGTCTGCCCTGAGGGGAGAGAGGTTCGCGCCTCACCGGGCAGGTACACACGAACGGACTATTACACGACTTCCAGTAAAAAATCGAGGTAGTTGTCGCGATTGATTGTTTTGAAAGAACTGTTTGGATAGGTCTCGATGAAGGATTTGGGTGCGTTGACCGTTTTTTGTGAAAACTTGAACTCAAAGCCGTAAAGTTGATCGTTTGCCTCTTCTACTAAATCCAATTCGGCCCCGGTAGTTGTCCGCCAAAAATACGTATTGGCCCGTTGGCGGAGGTAAGCACGCGATTTCATGCGCTCCAGGAGGAGAAAATTTTCCCAGAGTTGTCCGCCGTCGTTGCGATTGGCTATGGGCAAAAAGTTCTCGATCATAGCATTTCGGATGCCCAGATCGTAAAAATAAATCTTATCGTGGCGTGTCACTTCCTTGCGCATATTGCGGTTGTATCCGCCCACACGAAAAACAACAAAGGATTTTTCGAGCAAATCAATATACCCATCAATGGTGCCCCGGCTTGTCTTCAATGCATTCGAGATTTCATTGACCGACACTTCCTGACCAATTTTGTAGGCCAATAACCGCACGAGGTCGCGCAATTTGGGCGCAAACTTGATGCCCCCCATTTCAAGAATATCCTTAAAAAGATAGGAGCGCGCGATCTCTTGCAAGTACTCTATTTTGTCCAAACGGTTGGTTTGCGAAAAAATGGCCGGATAGGCCCCGAACACCAACAAATCTTCCAGTAGCGCATCCAGTTCAAATCGGTTGAGATCGGCAGCGAGTTCACATACCGCAATGGGAAACAACGTATGTGACCAGGTGCGGCCAGTTAGAGGCTCGCGTATCTTGCTGGCCAAATCAAACGACGAAGAGCCTGTGGCAAGCACCTTCAAGTCCGGCAATTCATCGTGCAGGATTTTCAGGTTTAGCCCAATTTCGGGAATGCGTTGTGCCTCGTCTATGAACAGAATATCGTAACCATCGGCCAACTGCCTGAGTTTGGTCAGGTTTCGACTGGAAAGCGCCTCATTGAACTGGCTTTGATCGGCATTGATCTCCAATTTTCGGCCTTCCAGATCAGCAATGACCGTACGCGCCAACGTGGTTTTTCCCACTTGCCGAGGCCCGTAAATGATGACTATTTTGTCGCCTTTTTGCAAGCGCTCCTTTAGCAGCGCAGCGATGCTCCGTTGAATCATGTTTTGTAAATCTTGAGCAAAGATGCGTCCTCTTTAGCAACAAAAGCGCTTCTACTGCCAATTGATTTGCAATAGAAGCGCTTTTGTTGTGATTCTCGAGGGCTTGGGAGGTTGATTAGGTTGAGCACCATATCGTTACACTGTGGATGATCGCGCTGGATTAGCGGAAATGGTCTTGAGCCGCTTTTTTGAACACCTTCCACAGGCTTTCCCATACCGCCTTCCCACCCGTTCAAAAATTATTTTTGGCGAAATGTGACCCCGGCTTGGGTATTTTGCAGACTTTTGAAAACCGCTCTCCCCCTCACCGCACAAACACACACAACACCATGCACCGTACCCTCACCCTCCTCCTGTTCCTACTCGCCCATGCTGTGGGCTTCGCCCAAAAACCCGCCGAACCCACCGCCAAACACCTCGAACAAGCCCGGCGAATCCTGAAAAACACGCCCGTGATAGACACCCATATTGACTTCCCCTGGAGCCTCGTGGAGCGCAACGAGTGGTTCAAGCCCGGCTACGAGGCGCACGCCCTCCGGCACCCGGGCGGCGATTTCGACTACGAACGCGCCAAACAGGGCGGGCTGTACGGGGCGTTCATGTCCATCTACGTGCCCGCCGACTACCAAAAACGGCCGCCCGGAAGCGCAAAAGCCGTGGCCGATTCGCTCATTGACCTCGTGCTGGCCGTGGCCAAAGCCTACCCCGACAAGTTTGCGCTCGCACACAAGGCCGCCGACATCAAGGAGAATTTCAAAAAAGGCATCGTGTCGCTGCCCATGGGCATGGAAAACGGGGCACCCATTGAGTCGCTGTCCGATGTGGCCTATTTCCACCGCCGGGGCATCCGGTACGTGACCCTCGCGCACAGCCGCGACAACAAAATTTCCGACTCGTCCTACGACACCCTGCGCACCAACGGCGGCCTCAGCGCCTTTGGCCGCGATGTGGTGCGCGAAATGAACCGCACGGGCATTCTCGTGGACGTGAGCCACCTCTCCGATCAGGCCATCTGGCACGTGCTCGAGGTGACCACCAAACCGGTCATCGCCACACACAGTGCCTGCCGCCACTTCACGCCCGGCATGGAGCGCAATCTGCCCGACACGCTCATCCGCGCCATCGCCCGCAACGGCGGCGTGGTGCAGGTACCGTTCAGCCACTATTTCCTCAGCACGAGCAGCCGCGAGGTGTTTTTTGAAGCCCAAAAAAAGATGAAGGCAGATAATCTGGACGAAAACAGTCCGGAAGGCCGGGCTTTCATGCGTGCCGAACTGGCCAAGGCTGGAATCGGCGTGGGTGCCGTAGCGGATCACATTGACCACATCCGCCAGCTCGTGGGTTCAAACCACATCGGCCTCGGCGGCGACTTCGATGGCGTGGGCCTCGCCCTCCCACCCGACTTGGCCGACGTGAGCATGTACCCCAACCTCATCGCCGAACTGCTGCGCCGGGGATACTCGAAAAATGAAATTCGAAAAATTTGTTACAAAAACACACTGCGAGTGTGGAGAGTGAGCGAGTGAGCGGGTGAGAGAGTGAGAGGGTGAGCGGGTGAGAGAGTGAGAGGGTGAGCGGGTGAGCGGGTGAGCGGGTGAGAGGGTGAGCGGGTGAGCGGGGTGAGAGG
>JBEBHD010000176.1:0-11710 GCA_040080915.1 Saprospiraceae bacterium | reverse complement strand
CCTCCGCCAGCAGCCAGCGTTTGTTCGAAAAAGCGAACTCGAGTTTGTTTCGGTAGTGGGTCGTTTCGGGTGCGCCGAGAATGGGCAGGAACGCGCCTACAGGCACCTTGGCAATACGCTGAAAAGCATCGAGCACATTTTGGTTTTTGTGCTCTAACTGGGCGGAATAGTCCAAGTGTTGCCATTTGCAGCCACCGCATACGGTAAAATGCTGGCAGAATGGCTCTGTGCGCTGCGGTGAGGGTTGGATCAGATTTTCGATGCGCCCCTCTCCAAAGCCACCTTTCTTTTTTTGTACAAAGATATCGGCCACGTCGCCGGGTACGGCTCCTTCCACGAAAAGGACCAGTCCGTCGGCAGTGCGCCCGACTCCCTTGCCACGGTCGGCCACACCGTGGATGGGTACAGCCGGCACTACGAACGATTTGAATTTGCGTGCCATAGCGGGCAAAGGTACTGCACACATTTGTCTGTCGGGCAGGTTGGATAGGGTTGAGCCGCTCGGCTCCTAAAAATTTTCACTTTTTAGAGGCCAAACGTCTACCTTTGCGCTTGCCTTTTTCAAAAGCAGTCTTTTTTTATTTTAAAAATTTGGTTTTCAAACAATTACAGCAATGGCGATACTCGGAGCGATTCGACAAAACAGGTGGATTCTTATCGTGCTGATGACTTTGGCACTGGGCGGCTTTATTTTGATGGACATCATCACTAACGCTCAGCGCTACCGGTCGGGAGATGCAAACACCATGGGAAAAGTGGGCGACGTGGAAATCAAGCGCACAGAATTCGACACGTATGAAAAACTCATTTACACCAACGCCAAGGACAACATCCTGCAAGCGCGCCAGCAAATTTGGAACTACTTCGTAGAAAGTGCCATGGTGAACGAAGAGGCGGAAGCAATTGGCCTCGGCGTAGGCAAGGACGAGCTGGACGACCTCCAGTACGGCAACAACCTCAGCCCGATCATTCTGGAGCGCTTCACCGGAAATGACGGGCAGCCCAACCGCGCTACCCTGTCCAACATCAAATCCTCCATCGAGTCCGGCTCGTTTACCGACCCGACCAACGTGGCCTACTGGAACGTCCAGCAAAAAGAGGTGATCAAAGAGCGCTTGCAAACCAAGATCGTCAACCTGGCCAGCAAAGGCGTTTTCACCCCCACGTGGATGGCGGAAATGACGTTCAAAGAAAACAACCAGCGCCTGTCGTTCAATTATGTGTGCGTGCCGTACTCCAAAATTTCGGACAAAGATGCCGCACTCACGGACGCTGATTTTGAGGCTTATCTGAAAGAAAATCCGCGCTTGCACGACCAGACGGACGAAACCCGCATGCTCGAATACGTCACGTTCAACGTGTACCCCACTGCCAGCGACAGTGCCGCAGCATACGAGGCCGTGACCAAAATGCTGGCTGGCCTGCGTGAGGCCGCCAACGACTCCATTTATGTGGTATCCAACTACGGTAAAGTGGAGTCCAACTACCGTAAGAAAGACCTGCTGCCCGCCAGTGTAGCCGATTCCATGCTCAGCCTACCAGTGGGCACCATAGTTGGCCCCTACCAAGACAAAGGCGCGTGGGCCGTGGCCAAAATCCTTGGCCGCAAAACCACGCCCGACTCCGTGCGCGCCCGCCACATCCTGATCCGCGAGGCCACGCCTGCCAATGAGAAAAAAGTGGACAGCCTGATGGCGATTTTGAACGCTAATCTGGTGCCATTTGACACACTGGCAGTCCGCAACAGCCAGGACGGCTCGGCCTCCAAAGGCGGCGACCTCGGCTGGTTTTCGGAAGGAGCTATGGTGCCCGAATTCAACAATGTCTGTTTCTACGAAGGCGAACAGGGCAAGTATTACAAAGTGTCCACCCAATTCGGTTGGCACCTGATCGAAATTACGGGCAAGAAGTTTATTAAAAACGAGGCTGGTGTGCGTGCGGCTTACCTGACCCAGCCCATAGAACCCAGCACCGAAACCCAGGCCCGTGTCAAGGACAAAGCCTTGGAACTGTTGCAAAAAGCGAAAAATCGCAACGGTTTGACCGATCTGGCAGGCAAACAAAATCTTTCTGTCCAACCGAGCCAGCCGGTTACGGCAAGCGACTTTGCTATCGGCACCATTTCCGGCCCGGAAGTGCGCGAGATCATCCGTTGGGCATTCGACCCCAAAACGGAAGCCGATGCGCTTTGCCAAGATGTTTTCGCCTTCCGTGATCCCAACGGCGGTTACTTCGACCACCAATACCTCGTGACGGCCCTCAAAAGCATTAGCCCGAAAGGACCAGCTACCGTGGCCTCGTTGAAAAGCACGCCGCGCACCGAGACCGAGGTGCGCAATCGCAAGAAAGCAGACATGCTGAAATCAAAACTGCAAAGCGCCGGGAGCTTGGAAGCCATAGCCAGTCAGTGGGGCGTAAAAGTGGACACGGCCGTTGGAGCAACCATGCTGCAGACTTACCTGCCGACGACCGGTGCCGAACCGCGCGTTGTGGGCACGGCATTCGGCCTTGGCAAGGGGAAAATCAGCAAACCCATCGCAGGGGTTGCTGGCGTGTATGTGCTCCACGTTACGTCCGACATTCCCGATGTGCCGTTGCCGCCTGATTTCACGATGTTCCGCCGACAGGCAACCTCCTCTTCCGTGGCGGGCATTCGTATGAACCTGATCAATATCTGGAAAAAGCAGTCGGAAATTCAGGATAACCGCAGCCGGTTCTTCTGATTGCTCCTGTGCTTCAGTCGGTTATACTCCGCGCTGCGAGGTTTTGCGCATGGCCTTCGGCCTAATATTTTGATTAGCAGCGCTCAGTATGACAAAAGCGGCTTAGCACCTTGCAGTGCGAGGTATAACAACAACGCCGGAAGGGTTCGATACCTTTCCGGCGTTGTTGTTACTTGGCCGGTGTTTTCTTTCATAGCCACCGCGCTATCCAATTCACAGCCAGCTTCATCAGCCGCGAGCCGTAGGGAGGCAAAAACAACGCCGTGGTGGGCAAAGGACTGTGTTGCCGAGTAATGCCCCGGGCATTGCTGAACTCTCGAAAACCCGTCTCGCCGTGGTACGCGCCAATCCCGCTCGCATTGTGCCCCCCGAACGGCAGCTCCGGGTTGAAAAACTGTAACCCGCACTCGTTTATGCAAATACCGCCCCCGCGTGTCTCTCGAACAACCTGCTGGATGCTGGCTTCTTTTTGGCTAAAAATGTACAACGCGAGCGGCTTGGGTCGGACATTGATACGGGCCAACGCCGCTTCAAGTGTGTCGTAGCGCAGCACCGGCAGCAACGGGCCAAAAATTTCGTGTTCCAGAATGGCGGCACCTTCCGGCACGTCCGTGAGCACCGTCGGCTCGAAATAGCGCTCGACGGCATCGTGCTTGCCCCCAAAAGCCACGGTCGCGCCGCGTTGGAGCGCATCCTCCAACAGGTTTTTCACCGACTCGAAATGGCGGCCGTGTACCATCCGGCTCAGGTCGGGCGTGCGGCGGCGTGCCTGCTGGTCGTCGCCGTAGAATTTTTTTATGCATGCTCCGACTTTCTCCACGAATACATCGTGTACGGAGTGGTGTACGAGTGCGTAATCAGGAGCGATACAGGTTTGGCCGCCGTTCATGCATTTCAGCCATGCGATGCGCGATGCGGCCCGATCAAGGTCGGCGGTTTCGTCCACGATGACCGGGCTTTTGCCGCCGAGTTCCAACGTGACGGAAGCCAGGTGTTTGGCGGCTGCAGTCATCACGATTTTGCCGACGTTGGTGCTGCCCGTAAAAAAAATATGGTTGAACTCCAGCTCCAGCAAGGACTTGGCCAACTCCGTGTCGCCCTCGACTACTGCTACCTCCTCCGGCGAAAAACATTCCTCCACAATCCGCCTGATCAGCCGTGCACTGTTCGGCGCGTGCTCGGAGGGTTTGATCAGGGCGCAATTACCCGCTGCCACTGCCGATACCAACGGGATCAGGTTTAGGTTGAACGGAAAATTCCAAGGGCCCATAATGAGGCATACCCCTTTGGGTTCGTGGTGTATACGGGCTGAAGTGCCCAGCAAGGGCAGACGAATGCCTACCCGCTGTACCGACATCCAAGAGCCGAGGTTCCGGATCGCATGGCGAATCTCACTGTTCAGCGTCAGGATTTCAGAAATATCCACCTCGTGAGGCGACTTGCGGAAGTCGGCAAACATGGCCTGCTTGATGCCCTCCCGGTGGCGCAGCACCGCATCGTGCAACCGGCGCAGCTTCTCGCGGCGTTGTTTTACTGTGGAGCGTGCCACCGTGTACTGATGCCGCCGTTGCTTGTCAAATAGTTCTGCTACAGCGGTAAAGGTATCCCCTTGAATTGGTTGCATATCGAGCATGAGTATTGTGCAGTTTGGCCAACGAGCTGCAAAGATGACAAGTTTCTGGTTGGGGCAAGTACACAGAAGCCGCCCGTTACGCGTTGTGTTGCCACCGCCCCGGATGGCCCCGTATTCCGGCGAAAACTGCCGATAGATAGAAACTTTAGGCGTTCGGAATTTTTTTATGACCAAGATTTGGTCAAGTTTGAAAGTCGCTGTAAAATTGGCTTTTCAAAAAAACAAATGCTCGCAAGATTCCGATAGCCAAAATATAAAGCCAGAATTATTCAACTTGTTCACCATTAAATTTTTGTGCGTATGAACATTAGCGTGAAGTCTGTTCATTTCCATGCCGACACCAAACTGGTCCATCACGTGGAAAAGAAACTCAGTCGTTTGGGCCGAATTTTTGACCGTATCGTTGATATCGAGGTACACCTAAAACTTCAGGACTCCGGAAACAAGGTGCAAGAGAAAATCGCCGAAGTCCACATGCAAGTGCCGGGGGGCTGGTTGGTAGACCGTAAAACTGCGAAAACGTTCGAGTCGGCCATCAATGCCTCCACCGAGACCCTGAAGCGACAACTCACCCGATACAAAGAAAAAGTGTACGGTTTCGAGCCGGTAAAAATAACCGATAGCAGCGCTCACGCCTGACTGCTGCCATTGACCCGCTAAACACAAGAGGCTCGCAGTGCTGTTTCATCCAGCGCTGCGGGCCTCTTGGTCTTTTCAGATCACCTTGCCCACAAATTGTACTTGAGAATGCAGTATATAGCCCGCACACCGTCTTTCCAGCCGATTTTTTTGCCTTCGGCGTAAGAGCGCCCGTAGTAGGAGATGCCTACCTCGTAGATTTGAACACCGGGCACACGGCTCATTTTGGCTGTCACTTCCGGCTCAAACCCAAACCTTTTTTCTTTCAGGTCCAGCCCTTTGATGATCTCCGACCGAAACAGTTTGTAGCAGGTTTCCATGTCGGTCAGGTTCAGGTTAGTGAACATGTTGGAAACAAAGGTCAGGAACTTGTTGCCGATGCTGTGCCAAAAAAACAGGATTCGGTGCGGGCGCCCGCCCATGAAGCGCGAGCCGTACACCACGTCGGCATAGCCCTCAAGCAGCGGGCGGAGCAGGAGATTGTACTCGGCAGGGTCATACTCCAAATCAGCATCTTGAATGATGATATACTGCCCCGATGCATGCTGGATACCGGTGTGTAAAGCGGCTCCCTTGCCTTTATTGACCTCGTGCTCCAAGTAACGAATATTCAGATCGGGGTTGGCATCCATATACCGACGGATGGCACCGGCGGTATCGTCTTTGGAGCAGTCGTTCGTGATGATGAGCTCCTTGGCAATACCGTTGATGAGTTCCACCGATTTCACTTTGTCCAATATTCGGTGGATGGTCCGTTCTTCGTTGTAAGCGGGGATGACGATGGACAGGATTTGAGCCATGAACCGGGTCTTGTGTTTGTTGATAAAGCCGTTTTTGGGCCGACAAAGGTACTGCGAAACTTCTCGATTCGTTCAAAACTGGCATAACAACCAAAAAAGATTTGTTTTTAACAGGGCATGAAGGTTTTTTGGAAAACTTTTTGCTGAATGGTCTCGTTAGCACCTTGTTTTGATTCAAGCATTTTCTAATCCGACAAAATTGAACACTACCATGGCAAATCGTATTCATACATTTCTCCGCATCTGGCGCATTTCGCCCCGTTTGGCCGTTGCGTACCTCACCCGCCGGGTGAAACGCCAAGCCAAAAAACTCCTTCCGATGGACGATTGGAACAAAAACTGGCTTGGCGAGGAAATGCGCCCGTTCAACAGCCTGCGTTGATACGCAGGCTGTTTTGTTTACGTCTCTGCCTGTCTTGTTTTTTTATCCTTGAAATAACGCCGATGCGGCATCTTTGTCCGCAGAACGAGCCCGCTTGTCCCGCTATGTGACCTGGCGCAGGCTTCGTCCGATTCGCATCGCCATGAAAAAATTGTTTTTCCCCCTCTCCCTTTCCGCCACCGTTTTGTTCACCGCCTGCACTGGGAACGAAACCAAGCCCGACAGCAGTACCAAACCTGCCCGCTCCAACTACGACATGCTTTCCATTGAGGGTTTTATCGTGAAACCCTCCACGCTCCGGGCCACCGTCACAGCAGCGGGCACGCTCCTGCCTCAAGAAGAAACCGAATTGCACACCGAAGCCTCGGGACGCGTAGTGACCATTAACTTGCCCGAAGGCAAAACCGTGAACAAAGGGGATCTGCTCATCAAAATTTTTGACCAGGACCTGCAAACCCAGCTCCGCACGCTGGGCACCCGCCTCAAGCAAGCCGAAATAACCGAGCAACGCCTCGGCGACCTGCTAAAAGTCAAGGGCGTAAGCCAACAGGAGTACGATCTGGCGGCTCTCGATGTGCAAACCATGAAAAACGAAATGGAACTCGTGCGCATCAACATCGGCAAAACAGAACTGCGGGCACCGTACACTGGCCTCCTTGGCCTGCGCCGCATCAGCCCCGGTGCCTACGTCACCCCTGCGTTGCCGGTGGCCACCCTCCGGGCGAGCGGTTCGCTCAAATTAGATTTTTCCGTACCGGAAAAATACGGCCACCTCGTTCGCGCCGGCCAAACGGTCACCTTTTCCGTGGAAGGCGATGCCCGCACGCACTCGGCCACGGTGGTAGCCACCGAACAAAACATCGCCGCCGAAACACGCAACCTGCTCGTGCGTGCCTTGGTGCAGAACAGAAGCGGGGGAACCCTCCTTCCCGGAGGGTTCGCCGAGGTGCGCCTCGACCTCGGAAAACAATCGAAAGCCCTGTTGATCCCCACGCAGGCCATCGTACCGCAGGCTCGTGATAAAAAAGTATTCGTCAGCCGAAACGGAGTGGCCGTGCCCACGGCTGTGAAGACTGGCGTTCGGCAGGCGGGCATGGTCGAGGTTACCGAAGGTCTCTCCATCGGCGACACCATCGCCACCACGGGCATCCTGTTTTTGCGCCCGCAGTCGGCCTTGCGGTTTTCCAGGGTGGAATAAGCGTGTGTTTATTCGCCCTGCTTCACAATTTTCCCGCTCTTCCTTCAGCATGGTTTCGTACAGCCGGAACAGGTATTCCAGCCGCTCTTCGTCGCTGCCGAAAGGCTCAGTGCGGTAGCAGCGCTCCACGGCGGTATCCAGTTCCCGGTGCGCCGCCGACAGGCCCACGGGCATTTTTTTCGGGTCGTACAGCTCCGCCAGGGTCTTTTCCGAATGCTGCTCCCGCTCCGCCAGCACCTGATAGATGTGGGTCTGGAGGGTGGCCTTTTGCGCAGGGGTGAGTGGGGGGGCAGGGAAGTTGTTGTAAACGAGCGAAGATGAATAGCGGTAGTCGGTTTTTAGTCTGCCGCATACTGCCCACACCCAGGTCATGTGCAGGCGGGACGTGAGCACGGCAAAAATCCAGGGGTCGGCGTCTTAGATGGCGAAGGCAAGATTGGTGATGATCGTATACAAATCCAGCGCTTCCGATTTGATGAGGTCAATAAACACATTCGTGTCTGTGATGATTATTCTCATGCCAACTGGTCCAGTTCATTTCGCAGTTCCCCCACCGTCTTTTGGCTGAGGGTAGCGGCTTGGTTGATGGTGAGTATTTCTTCTGCCAGCCCTTGGTAGAGCAGTTGCCGGAAGCGTAGGGCTTTTTCATCGCCCCGGAAGTTTCCCGGTTCTCCGTCGCGGTATTTTCGGGCGTTGTAGCTGATCATCAGTTTGGTGTGTACGTGCTCGCTGATGATGCCGAGGTTTTTGGCGCGGGCAAAAATGGCCACTATGGAGATGCCCCAGTATTCTTTGAGCAGGACGAGTTCGGGCAGGTAAAAGTGGAACCGCTCTTGGCGCAGGACTTCTAATGCCTGCTCCTTGGGGAACAAAACCGCCCCGGCAAAGCAATGGCAAAGCTGTTCCTGCTCGCGTTGCGGCATGTCGGACGGGAAGAGCAGGACGTGGTGGGCCAGTTCGTGCAAGGCGGTGAAGCGTTTGCGGCAGGCATCTTCGATATTTTTGTTCAACCCAATGACGCGGGCCGCACCGGCGTGGGCTTTCAGGCCATCGAAATCAGCATCCGTTTCCAATTCGAGGACTTTGTAACCTTTGTCTTCGAGCATGGCCACCACGTTCGGGATCGGGTCGTCGCCCAAGTCCCAGTCCCGGCGCAGTTGTTGGGCGGCATCGTCGGCATCTTCCGGCGTGCGTACAGGTTTGTCAAATACAAAATCTTCGACCGCTTTTTGCTCCTGCATGGCGAGTTCGAGCGTGAGGTAGCGGTTCAGGGCTTCGGTGCATTGCCCTTCGATAGCGGCCTGTTGAGTTTTGGACATCGTGGCTGGTTTTTTACCTCTTGAACTCCGGGAATATTCAGAATATGCCGTAGCGTGATTTGTAGCGCCTTAATACGCCAACAACCTCCCCAACTGCTCCCGCACCCGCTCCAGCGGGAAAAAATTCTGTTCCAGGGGGATGGCGAAGGGCACGGGCGTGTCGAGGCTGGCGGCCTACTTCAAGAAGGTCCAGATATCCTCCGCAAGGAGTCTGTCGAAGGTTTTGATATGATCTTTCAGAATAGCCTCCGTCCGCATATTGGGTCGGATATCGCAGTAGTAAACCCCATCAAGGGGATTCAGTTTCACGGTGTAGCCTTTGAAATGGCCGGGCAAGAAGGTGGCGTTGATGCCGTACTCATCCTCGCGTTTGGTATTTTTGCGCTGCACATCATGCAGGAAAACGGCAATATGCGGTACTGTGGTCGAAGTGAGTTTGTTGTAGAGAAACTTGTCCACAAATATCTTGTCAATGCGGTCTTTGCTCGACGTTTTGACCGACCCAAACAGTTTGATTTTTCCATTTTTCTCCACGATCAAATCGTGTTGGTACGACATTTTGAATGCTGCTTCGCCATCAATTACTACGGGGACTTGTACTGTCCCGGCTCTGCATTCCAGCCTTAACCGTTGAAGTATCAATCGGATGAGCTGTTCAAAAAGATCGCCGTTCAGTTTTCGGGCAGTATTTGATCTGCCTGCTGGGAGAGCATCCAACGCTGCACCAATAGATTGCTGGAGGGTGTAAACTACATTGTTGATAGCGGCTGCTTGATTTGCCTGGGCACCGCCCCTCTTTTTTTCGGACAAACTACCAAGAACATCAAGGAAGATTTGCACTGCGTTACCAAACGAATCGGCATTGAGCATCAACTGTGAGTTAATGGGACGAGTGATCTGAAAGCCCCCATTTTCGTCGTACTGGAAAAACTGGTAGTGGTTTTCGTTTTGCGAAACGATAACAGCCTGTAGGTTTGTCTGGATGTATTCGAGATAAAATCGGCAAAAATCAAAGTACCCTTCCAGTGATTGAAAGTTGGTTTTATCAGTAGCCTTGTCAAGTATCTGGTCCAATGTCATCGGATGGCGTTTCGACGTTTGGCGTTGTCTGTATCGAGTTTTATCCAGAATTCTACCGGGCGGTTTTGCACGATTTCAATTCGACGAACGGCCCAGTCCAGATAATCCGGCGACATATCACACCCCAGCCAGCGCCGGCCCAACTGCTCCGCACACACCGCAGTGGTACCAGAACCCAAAAATGGATCAAGCACCAAATCGCCGGGGTTTGAAGAGGCGAGTATGATCTTGCGAAGCAGTTCCTCGGGTTTTTGAGTTGGGTGCGGGGTTTTTTCGTTCATGCCGTTGCAGGTCGTTGGTATTTCAATCACATCCTTGGGCTTGGCACCGTCAGGGTGTGGTTCCCAAAGGGTATCGTTGCGTTTGCCATTGCCATACTGGCTCGTTTCGGCTTGTGGATGCGAGGGGTATTTCAGGGTATGATTGCCATAAGGAATCCGTACAGCATCAATGTTGAAAATATGTTGTTTGGTTTTCCTCAAGTGAAGGATACTTTCATGCGAACGTCCCCAATCATTACCGAGATTTGCCTTGTTTTTGTAGTGCCAAACCAACCAACGACAGCCTTTAAAAAACTGCATGGCGGGGGCTTTCAGGTCGGCCAAAATTTCCGAAAATCCGCAGATGTAGAGCGTCCCTTGTGGCTTCAAAAGCCGTGCAGCCTCCTTGATCCACTCCATTGACCAAGTCACATAAGCGTGATGCGACTCAAAATCATCCCATTCAGCCTTTTTGATGTTGTAAGGCGGATCCGCAAATATCATATCCACGCTTTCCGAAGGGATTGCTTTCATCCAGTAGAGCGAGTTTCCTGCCCACAAATCACCGTGTTTGTGTGCGTAGTACAATTGAGGCTGTTCTGTATCGTACAGGGCTAAGTCAAACGACTTTTTCTCGCCGTTCAAAACCTCAAAATCAAATAATACAGGCATTTCGGTCAGGTTGTCTTTCATGGCAATGATTTTTTGGCCAAAGTAACGCATTCTCTGTCAATACGCCAACAACCTCCCCAACTGCTCCTGCAGCCGCTCCAGCGGGAAAAAATTCTGCTCCAGGGGGATGGCGAAGGGCACGGGCGTGTCGAGGCTGGCGGCCCGCAGCACAGGCGCGTCGAGGTGCTCGAACAGGTTTTCGGTGATCCAGGCACTGATTTCGCCGCCGATACCGCCGAACATGGTGTCTTCGTGCAAGATGAGCACGCGGTTGGTGCGGCGTACGCTGGCGGCGATGGCCTCGTAGTCGAGCGGCACGAGCGAGCGCAGGTCCACGATGTCGGCATCAAGGCCCATGTCGTCGGCGGCTTTTTCGGCCCAGCGCACGCCGAGTCCGTAAGTCAGGATGCTCACGTCGTGGCCGGTGCGCACCTGGCGGGCCTTGCCGATTTCTATGGTGTAAAAACCCTCCGGTACGGAGCCGCTTTCGCTGCGGTACAGCGCTTTGTGCTCAAAAAACATGACCGGATTGGGGTCTTCAAATGCGGCGAGCAGCAGACCCTTCGCATCTTCGGGTGTGCTGGGGTATACCACTTTCAGGCCCGGGACGTGGGTGAACCAGGCTTCGTTCGACTGGCTGTGGAACGGCCCGGCACCCGTGCCGCCACCGGTAGGCATGCGCACCACCACGTCGGCATTTTGGCCCCAACGCCAGTGCAATTTGGCGAGGTTGTTCACGATCTGGTTGATGCCGCAGGTGGCGAAGTCGGCAAACTGCATTTCCACCATACTTTTCATGCCCTTGAGGCCGAGTCCCAGTCCGATACCGACGATGGCACTTTCGCAAATAGGCGTATTGCGCACACGGTCGCGACCAAATTCTTCCAAAAACCCCTGTGTGATCTTGAACACCCCGCCGTATTCGGCGATGTCCTGGCCCATGAGCACCAATTCAGGGTGCCGTTGCATGGCCGTGCGCAAGCCGTCGGTGAGGGCATCAATGA
>JBEBHD010000175.1:0-11719 GCA_040080915.1 Saprospiraceae bacterium | reverse complement strand
GGGTGGGATTGGGCCGGTTGGGTTGAGTGCCCGTTGTGGTTTTGACCGACGTACTGCAGCCCGCCAGCAGCAGCCCAACAACAAACCCCAAAATCGGTAAATGGCTATTCATCATTTTTCATTCATCATTCATCATTCATCATTCATCATTCATCATTAAAATTATCCTCCTGCTTTTTTGGTGTTGGCGTACCCCATCCCGATTAGCATCGCCACCACTTTGTCGCGGTGGTTGCCTTGCACGATGATGATCCCGTCCTTGGCGTTCCCTCCAGCGGCGCATTTGTTCTTGATCAGTTTGGCGAGGTCGTCCAATTTGCTTTCGGAGCCGATGTAGCCTTTCACGACAGTGGCTTCCTTGCCGCCTTTGCCGCGTTCGAGCCATACGCGCAGTACCTGTTTGTCGTTGGGCAAGTTCATGTCGGGTTCGGTTTCTTCTTCGGGTGCGAACGTCGGGTCGGTGGAAAACACGAAGCCGCCGGAGTGTTTGTTTTTCATAAAATGTGCTTGCTAATGTGCTTATGTGGGGACGAGTACCTGGAGGGCTTTGGGGATGATTTCAAATTCCAGGTCGCCGTCGGTTTCGATGCTTTCGCCGTCCACGTGTACGAAAATGCGGTCGTTGCAGGAAATTTTCACACGGCTGGCGGTGAAGTGCTCCACGAATCCCGCTTCGTACAATTTGCCGTTGAGGCTGGCGGGCAGGGCGGCAAAGTACTGCCAGCGGGGCACGTCTCGAAAAATCACGACGGAGAACAGGCCGTCGTCAAGCCGGGCATCGGGGGCGATCTGGAAATTGTAGCCGTACATGGGGCCGTTGGCGACCGTGACCACGAAGCACCGCTCGGTAATCGCCCGGCCGTCGGCCTCGATGGTGCAGGTATGCGGATCGAACGTAAGGCCCGCTTTCACGGAGTGGAGAAAATAGGGCAAAAATCCGCGCCAGTTGCTGCCTTTCATCTGTTTGGCCACAAAGCCGTCGAATCCGATGCCGGCGAGGTTGACGAACGGTCGTCCGTTGAGCCTGCCACAGTCAATGGTTTGGGTGCGGGCGGTGTTCAGTTTGCGCACGGCCTTGTCCATGTCGCGTCCGTAGCCGAGGTGCATGGCCAGTCCGTTGCCAGAGCCGGCGGGTATGATCCCGAGTACGGTGTCGGTATGCAGCAGCACGGATGCCACCTCGTTGATGGAGCCGTCTCCGCCCACTGCTACCACGATTTCGTAACCTTCTTCGCGGGCTTTTTGAGCCAGTTCGGCGGCGTGGCCAGCGCGTTCGGTGTACCAGATTCCGTAGGTGAACAGGCGGTGGTCGAGATGTTGCTCAACGCTTTGCTGGATGTTACGCTGCAAGTTGGTTCCTGCCTTTGGGTTGACGATGAATACGATCAGTCTGGGCGGGAACAGGCCCTCTTCTTCGGGGCCTTTTATGACGGGATGAGCTTCTTGCATGGTGTCGGTCACAAATTTTCCTTGCGCGTGTGTACGTAGTCGCGCCATTTTTCAATCACGAGCTGCATATCGCGCGGCAGTTCGGACTCGAACCGGATGTGCTCGCCCGTGCGCGGGTGCGTAAAGCCAAGCACCTTGGCGTGCAGTGCCTGCCGAGGCAGCATAGCAATCTGGTTTTCCACAAACTGCCGGTACTTGGCGTACAGTGTGCCTTTCAGAATTTGGTTGCCGCCGTAGCGGGGGTCGCCGAACAGGGTATGCCCAATGTACTTCATGTGGACGCGAATCTGGTGCGTGCGGCCCGTTTCCAACTGACACTCAACGAGGGTGACGTAGTAAAAACGCTCCAATACCCGCCAGTGGGTAACGGCGAACTTCCCGTTGTCGGCCTCTGGAAAAACCATGAAAACTTTGCGGTCGTTGGGGTTGCGGCCAATGTTGCCGATGACAGTGCCGGAGTCATTGGGCAGGTCGCCCCACACCAAGGCCCAGTACTTGCGCTCGATCGTGTGCTGGAAAAACTGGTTGGAGAGGTGTACCATCGAAAACTCGTTTTTGGCTACCACCATGAGGCCAGTCGTGTCTTTGTCTATCCGATGGACGATGCCCGCGCGGTCGGCCTCGTTGCCCTCCTTGATGGGCAGGTCGTCCGTTTGCTCGCGCAGGTGCCAGGCTACAGCGTTCACCAAGGTGCCATTGGGTATGCCCACGCCGGGGTGTACGGCCATGTTGTACGGTTTGTTCACGACCATCACATCGGCATCCTCGTACACGATCTCGAGCGGGATATCCTGCGCGTCGGCCCCCCGCACGTCGTCCATGTTTTTGGGCAATACGATGCTAATGAGGTTGCCGGGTTTCACCTTGTAGTTGGGCTTTACCTCGGCATTGTCCACCTTTACTGAGCCGGCGCGGATGGCATTTTGCACCTTGCTGCGGGAGCGGTGGCTGAGTCGGTCCATGATGAACCTGTCGAGCCGGATGAGCGATTGCTTCGGGTCGGCCACAAATTCCTGCTGCTCGTACAGGTCGTCGTTGCTCTCTTTGATATCGTCCACGTCAGCAGCGACGTGAACAGGCCCGCTGTCGAGTTCCGTCCCGGGCTGTTCCAGTGTTTGTGCTTCAGGCAAACGGTCTTTGTGTTCTTGATCTTGGCTCATGTTCGTAGGTCGAATGCAGGTTGCCGCGCAAAAGTAGGCTTAAAATTTGGGTTCGAGCCTACTTTGAGCCACACTTCACCGCACGACCAGCACCGGCCCTGCACACCGGCCTCCGCCCTGCGGGCAAACGCGCAGCAGGTAAGTGCCCGCAGGCAGGTCAGCGACGGGGAGCGAGGTGCTTGCGCCGCTCGCCCGCTCCTGTCGGATGATGTGTCCAAGCAAGTCGGTCAGGATCAGGTCAAGCGGTTCGTCGGGCAAACCTGCGCTGGCCAGTTCCACGAACAGGTTGGGGCCTTGTACGGGGTTGGGGTGTACACGCAAGTCGTTGCTCGTGTTGCCAAACGGCACGGCCACCATACCGAGCAGGGCCGTGCCGCCGTCGAAGTCGGTTTGCCGAAGGCGGTAGTAGTTCAAGCCGGGAAGGGGTTTTTTATCCAAAAACTGATACTGTACGGGCTGAACGGTGGTGCCAGCGCCGGGTATTTTGGCCAGCGGCTCGAAGGCCAATGCATCAGTGGAGCGCTCCAGCGTAAAAAAATCGTTGTTGCGCTCGGTGGCCGTAGCCCATTCGAGCAGGATGCCGTCGCGTTTGGCCTGACCGGAATAGTCGGTGAGCTCCACCGGCAGCGACAGGGTGCAAGGGCCGGCGGCGTTGCAGGCTCCGGGCGGAGTGAGGCCGAGGCAGGCCGGGTTGCCCAGCGGGTCCATTGGCCCGGCACCGCAGGGGTGCGCTGGCAGGCCGAAAATGTAGTCGGCACCGGCTTGTTCGTTCGAGTTGAGCGTGCGTTTCACCTGCCCGGCGCTGATGGAGCGGTGCATGACGGCAGTGGCATCTATGACATGCGCCAACTGATGCCCGTGGCCCAGTTCGTGAAAAGCGACCGACTGGAAATCGAAACTGCCGCCGGGGATCGTGGCCGGGTTGTCGCAGTAGTACCAGGTGACTCCGGTTTTTCGGAGATTTAAATCCACTTCCGCTACGCTCCAGTACAGGTCGGAGCCGCTGAAACAGCCGCTGAAATAGCTGTGGGCAACGCCCAATACACCGCTGCCGAGCGGCGAGCCGGTGTCAAACGTGATGATATTGGTGCCGTCGCTGGCCGGGGCGTTAATGCCTGATGTGCTGGTGGACAAGGACCAGTTCACCCCCGTGGCACAGCGCCAGGTACGCAAGGCGCGCCCGACGGCGTTCACCGCGTCTTGGAACGAACTGCTGCAAATGCTGGTGCTGAGCGTGAAGGTGAGACCGCCGTTGCCGTTGTCTTCCACTAAATTGGCACCGTATTTTTCCTCGTCGTAAACGATATTGGTGTGCCCGTACTGCACGGTCAGGTTCGTTGCGCTGGTACCGGTGACACCGCTTTGGTCCACTACCGAGACCACTCCCGTGCCTGCGCATCGGCTTGCCGTTTTGATTGTGGACGGCACGGTTACTTCAATTTCGGTGTCCGACCAGCTCACAATATCGCTGGTGTCAGCGGAAAAAGCAGAGCCGGAGTTGGAGTCAATGAACCGTACCAAGCCCGGCCCACTGCCGAAGCCCGTGCCCGAAATGGTGAGCAAACTGCCCGTACCCGCCGTGATGGCTGTGGGCGAAAACGACGACACCACGGGTGCCATCCGCGCGTCGGGCAGCGGCACGAGCGCCTTGCCGGGTATATGCTCAACTAATTCGCCTGCTGCGTCCTGCACGGTTTTTCGAAACTTTTCGATGCCTGAAACGGGGTGAAACGGATGCTCTACGGCATTGGCGGCGAGGTCGTAACGGAAGTAGCCGTGCGGGGAGCCGTAGTTTTCCCAAACAGATGCCGCCACGGGCAGGTCGCGCGCGGCAGGCACGAGGCAGAACAGGCCGACATTACCCAAGGTGTACTGCACCGTTTCGGAAACGATTTCCATCCGGTCGGCCACCACGCCGCCAGCAGTGACGACCAGCAGCAGGGATTGAGCCAACGCCGTGCCTTTGTACACTGCCGTTATTTCCACGGTGTTCAGGGTGTAAATGTGGGAGCCGGAGCGGTCCCACAGGCATTGTCGGGCGATGACGCGCCCCTCGGCCACGATGCCGGAACGCTGGATGATTTCGTTGAACGGGAGCTCGTACAGTTGGGCACAGAGCGAAAGGGGGCCGATAGTCAGTACCCCCAAAAAGAGGGCCGGAGTAAGGAAGCGTAACATGGAGAGTAGGATTAAGAATAGTCGAGGCGACAAATGTACGGCTTTGCCTTAAAAACTCCTACTATGTTCACTCCTTTGTTTTCAAGCAATTTGCCGGAAAACGTACAGCATTTCCGAGGCGATCTGTCGGCACCGGGCATCGTAGGTTTCTGCCTCTTCCGGTGTGTCGTCGGCCAGTTTGGGGTCTTCGTAGGTGACGGTAAAGCGCCGTTCGGCACCGGCCACAAAAGGGCAATCGGCATCAGCCTGCGAGCAGGTCATCACGGCCGCAAAGCCGGATATTGGGTTGGGCGGCTGGTCGTACACCTTGGAAAATGCCCAAACGGGCGGCGCGTCGTCGGCAAAGGCCAGTTGATAGACCGGGTTTGGGTTGTCCGACCCGGCTTGTTCGCCGTTCAGTACGGTCAGTCCTGCCCGTTCCAATGCGGCCACCGTGCGCGGGTTGCAGGCGGTGGCTTCCGTGCCGCCGGAGTAGCATTCCACCCGCGAAATGCGCAGTTGATGCACGGTCACCTGCGCCCACACCTGCGCGAAGTGGCTGCGCCGGGAGTTGTGCGTGCAGATAAAAACCAACCGTGCCACTTGGTTGGCCTGGTGTTTTTGCAAAATGTACTCGGCCAGCCGGTCGAGCAGGGCGCGGCGCACGGCGGGGATTTCGGGCGGCAGAGCCGTCATGTACCGATCGAGGCGGCTGAGCTCTTTGTGCTGGGCCATGAACTTTTTGTTTTTTTGTAGAGCGAAGGTAGCGTTCTTGCAGCGATCAGTACGTCACCAACTATTTTCCATGGCACAAACCATCCTTCTCGCCGGTGGCACGGGGTTTATTGGCCGCCGCCTTGCCGATATGCTCCGGGCTAAGGGCCATAGCGTTCGTTTGCTCACTCGTTTTCCCAAAGGAGCCGATCAGTTTGCGTGGAATCCGTTGTCCGGCCAAATGGATGACTCCGCGCTTGTCGGTGTCCAAGTGGTGATCAACCTCGCCGGAGCGGGCATAGCCGACGGGCGTTGGACGGCAAGCAGAAAAAAATTGATCGTCGAAAGCCGCGTCCAGGGTGCCCACACCCTGCTCGCGGCCATGCAGCGCACCGGTTGCCGCCCGGAGGTCTACCTGTCTGCATCGGCGATAGGCTATTACGGCAATACCGGCGAGCGTTGGCTGACCGAAAACGACACGCCTGCGGATAACGGTTTTCTCGCGCGGGCCAGCGTAGCGTGGGAACAGGCTGCCGAACAGGTTAGGGCGTTCGGCGTTCGCATGGTTGTGTTTCGCATCGGCATTGCATTGGACCTATCGGGCGGTGCCTTGCGCGAGATCGTCCGGCCCATGCGTTTCGGCATCGGCACCTACTTTGCCAACGGCAATGCCTGGTACTCGTGGATACACCGCAACGACCTGTGCCGGATGTTTCTTTGGGCCGCCGAAAATCCACAAATCGAAGGCGTGTTCAACGCAGTGGCACCACAACCGGTGCGGAACAAGGTTTTGGTGCAAGCCACGGCCAAGGCGATGGGGCGACCGGTTTTGCTCCTGCCCGTCCCGGCGTTCGCTCTGCGCTTAGTGCTGGGCGAAATGGCCAATACAGTCTTGTTCAGCAACCGCATTTCGGCGGACAAAATCGTGGAGGCAGGTTTTCATTTTCAGTCCCCGGAACTGGGCGGGGCGTTGGAGGATATTTTCGGGCCTTGTGAGTTTTTATGAGGGCCGCACCCATCCTCACCCCGCCCACCCCTCCCGATCCAAACTTCGGTAATGAATCGCCTCCGACAAATCTTCGATGCGGATATCCGGGCTGCCCGCCATATCGGCCGCGGTACGGGCCACTTTCAGTATCCGGTCGAAGGCACGGGCGCTGAGTTGTAGCCGTTCCATCGCGGTTTTGAGCAGGGTAATGCCTGCCGGGTCAAGGGCGCATACTTCGCGCACCATCCGGCTGGACATCTGGGCGTTGCAATGCACGTCGGGCAGGTTTTTGAAGCGCTCGGCCTGCACCTCGCGGGCGTGCAGCACGCGCTGCCGGATCTCGGCGCTGGTGACTTTGGGCCGCTCGGTGGTGGTGAGTTCGTCGTACGACACGGGCGTGACCTCCACATGCAGGTCAATACGGTCAAGCAGGGGGCCGGAAATTTTGGACACATAGCGTTTCACCACGCCCGGGCCGCACACGCACTCTTTGTCGGGGTGGTTGTAGTAGCCGCAGGGGCAGGGGTTCATGCTGGCCACGAGCATGAAACTGGCCGGATAATCCACCGACACCTTTGCCCGACTGATGGTGACCCGCCGCTCCTCCATGGGCTGGCGCATGACCTCCAGCGCGGTGCGTTTGAACTCCGGCAATTCGTCGAGGAAAAGTACGCCGTTGTGGGCTACGCTGATCTCGCCGGGCATGGGGTCAGAGCCGCCACCCACGAGTGCCACATCGCTGATGGTGTGGTGCGGGGCGCGAAACGGGCGGGTGGTGACGAGGGCCGAGTTGCTGTCGAGTATGCCCGCCACAGAGTGAATTTTGGTGGTTTCCAGCGCTTCGTGCAGGGTAAGCGGCGGCAGGATGGTGGGCAGCCGCCGGGCGAGCATGGTCTTGCCCGCTCCGGGCGGCCCGATGAGGATGACGTTGTGCCCGCCCGCCGCAGCCAGTTCGAGGGCGCGTTTGATGTTCTCCTGCCCGCGCACGTCGGAGAAATCCACGTCGTAGTTGTCGAGGTTGGCGGCAAACTCCTCGCGGGCGTTCACCTGCACGGGCTTGATGGTATCGGCCCCGGCCAGCACGTCAATCGCCTCGTTGAGGGATTCCACACCGTAAACTTCCAGATCGGTGACGATGGCAGCCTCACGGGCATTGGCCTTGGGCAGGATGAAACCCCGAAATTTTTCCTTCCTGGCCTGAATGGCAATGGGCAGGGCACCCTTGATGGGTCGGAGCGACCCGTCGAGGGAGAGCTCGCCCATGATGAAAAACTGGTCGAGGTTGTCCTCCGGGATCACACCCGTACCGGCCAGCATACCGATGGTGATGGGCAGGTCGAAGGCCGAGCCTTCCTTGCGCACATCGGCGGGCGCGAGGTTGATAATGGTCTTGAACCGGGGCAGGCGCAGGCCCGAGTTTTTGAGGGCGGCCTCAGTGCGCTGCTGACCCTCACGCACGGCGCTGTCGGGCAGCCCCACGATGAAATAGCCGGGTTTGTCGGCGGTGGTGCCGAGCGACCCGCCGGTGTTTACCTCAATGGTGATTGTTTGAGCGTCCACGCCGCGCACGGCGGCAGCAAAAGTTTTGACGAGCATAGGTGTAGCGGATTTTTGCCTGAAAGTCGGGCATTATCCGCTTGCTCAGCAAGCGCGTAGTGCTGGATGCACGTATTTTTATTAATTTAACGTGAGGAAAATCAAGCCTTCCGTGCTTCTTTTTTGCGCATTTTTGGCCCGCTATTTATGCCATGTAACATTGCCCGCAGGGCAATTTTTTTTTAAAAAACGCCCACCGTATATGTCGAAAGAGCATCTCCTGCACCTGCTGTCCCAGAACGAAATTGACAAACTTTTCCCCTTGCTGCGCGAAAACGCGACCTCCGAACTACTCCAATTGACATGTCGGCGGACTACGTGGGCACCACCGGGTTCCAGTTTGTGGAGGCGACGCTGGACAACAAAACACCGCAGCACTACCGCCTGAGCGTCCGCATGCGCTGCATCCGCCCGCCGTACGGCGAAAATATTTCGTCCCACACGCTCCACCTGCTACACGGACCTGACGAGATCGCGCCCTACGAAGTGGATTTTCCATTTGTGCAAGCCAAAACCACGGGTGAAGGCGTGCTGCGGTTCGAGGTACCCAAGACCTGGGACGCAGCGGAACTGGTGCTGTACTACGGCACCGGGTATGAAAAAAAGGCGAACGTGCCGATTCGGTTTTGATCAAAAAACCCACCGTACACCCGCCGTCCAGCCCACCCAGCCCGATAGCCAGCCGTCAGCGGTTTTTTCGAAAAGGACGTTGCGCTGGACGATCCTGTCCCGCAAGGCGTTGCTCTCGGCCACTGCCGGGTCGGAGGCGAACACGTTCATCGTCGGCCCGCCCACGAGGTGCAAGCCGCCCGCCACGCGCAGGTCGAGACCGAGCGAGAACTGCGCCCACTCTTGCAACCGGTCGTCGTGGCTGCCCTCGTTCAGGTGTCGGAATGTGAGGTCGAACGCCATCCCCAGCCGGTTGCTGAAACGGGCGTTCCTGCCGATACCGATGCCGTAGGCCCAAATGGTTTTGTCAGTACCGGAGTCGGGTTTCACACCGCCGTTCAGCGAAATATGAAAGCCAGGGATGCCCGATTTGAACGCGAAGTTGGCCGGTAGAATATCGTTGGCGCTGCCCTCAACGGCGAGGTAGCCGCCTTCTTTGGACAAGTTCACCAAGCCCAATTGCAAACCCTTGTTTTGGCGGGCCACGTTGACAATGCCGATCTGAACGCCGTGCAGGCGTTTGGCATAGTTAAATAGCCCGGCCACCTGTGCGCTGACCACGGTATCGGCCACGTTGGCCAGTCCGGCCACCTGTACCTGCACCCGGCTGCTGTCGCCCACCGTGTTGGTCAGGCCCGCCAACTGGACGGCGTTTTCGGCCCGGCGGGCATGGTTTCCAGCGCCCGAAGCCTGCACCCCGCGCAGCAGGTTGGCTTGGTTCCAGATGCCCGCGCCCTGTGCGCCGGCGATGGTGTCGGCCACGTTCACCACACCGGCGGCCTGCACGGAAAAACGCCCGTTCGGCGCGAGATTGAGCACGCCCGCCGCCTGAACGCCCCGCCCGTACCCGGCCACGTTCACCACGCCCGCAGCCTGAAGCCCGCGCAGGGTGTCGCCCACATAATTGTACACACCGGCCAGTTGGGCACCTGTGGCGTTTCCGCCGAGGTTGTTGAACACTCCGGCTGCCTGCAGGCCCGTCATGTTTTCGCGGGCTATGTTTCCAATCCCGCCGAATTCGGCGATCCGGTTTCCGCGGGAGTACCCGGCGAGTATGTTGACCGACCAGTCGTTCACCACATTGCCGCTCATGTAACCGTTGGTGCCGATACCGGGCAGAAACGACAGTTGAAAGTGCCTGTGCAAGGAGTCCTGCACGTTCAGAGACGCGACACGCTGGGAGGTTTTGACAAAAAAGCGCTCCAGCGCATACGGTGCGCGAGCCACGCGCTGGCGAAATGAAGGGCCGCTCGGCTCGGCAAATGCCGTATCGGGCACCAAGTCGAGCCGGACGAAACGAGGCGTTTGCGGTGTCACGCCAATCACGGTGTCGCGGTAGGCCAAACGGGCGATCACGACCTCCGAGCGTGGGGTCACGGGCAGTTGGTAAAATCCGTTGCTGTCCGAAACTGTGGAGCGCAGCGTGGTGCGGTCGTACACGGTGGCGTTTGGAATCTTTTTACCCGTGCTGGGGTCGGTGAGGTAGCCACTGAGGCGTTGTTGCGGTTTTTTGTTTTTTCGCAAAATGAGGTACTCCGCGCTTTGCCGAAACGTGTAGTCGTCGCCGAGCACCACGGTCAGGGTTTCACGCACTGTCCAGCCGTCGGCTCGCAGGGTGACACGGCGGCTTGGGTCCAAAATTTTAGCGTTGTACGACCACTCGAAGCCGCCCTGCCGGGCGATTTCGGTGAGCGCCGCTTTGATCGGCTCGTCGTGAAAATGGGCGGAAATGCGGTGCTCAAGCACATCGCTGGCAAACACCATTGGGCTTGCAAAAAGAAAAAGCAGGATAGGGAGGAGCCGCACCTGGCGGCCCCAAAAGCAGTGGTTGTGCATATTGTGATGGGTATTGATTGTGATTGGTTGGACTTAGACTACCGGACTATGTCTACTCGCAACCCGCTCCGTCCAGCACATAGCCAGCGGGCGTTTTTTTCAAAGAAATGGAGAATGTTTCAGCCACCAATTCCAGTACTCTTTCCACGGGAAGGCTGTTGTAACGGGCGGTGAGCAGGCAGTTTTCGAGGGCTTTGTTTTTCAAAAAAACGGACACGCCATAGGCTTGCTCGATTTGCTGCGCTACCTCACGCAGGGGCGTTGCATCGAAACGGAGCACCCGGCCTTGGGGGCTTTCGCGCAACAACGATCTGGCCTTTCGGTCGTACACCGCCTGCTCGCCTGCCGACAACACCAGCGTTTGTCCGCCCGCCTGCACGAGCACCCGGCCCTCAGCTACGGCAACCCGCACCCGCGAGGGGAGTGACGTATCGTCCACGCGAAAGACCGTGCCGAGCACTTGCACCTCCACGTCTTGCACAGCCACCACGAACGGTCGGGTTGAATCGGACTGCACATCGAAGGTGGCCGCGCCGTGCAGCCGCATCCGTCGCTCGCGGGTGTTGAACCCGGCCGCCAGCGACAGCCCCGAGCCTGGGCCGAGGGTCACGAGCGAGCCATCGGCAAGGGTCTCGGCGACGGGCGCATCGGTCGCCACGATATGCGCTTCGGGCAGGGCTGGCGTGCGCAGCCACAAAAAATAGGTCGCGGCAAGCGCCAATGCCAGTGCGGCGGCGGCCCGCCAAACCGTCGCCATGCGCACCATGCGCGGGCGGGCAGCGCGAAGCCGGTTTTGCACCCGCTGAAGGGCGGCTTCGGTGTCCACGACGCGGTCGGGAGCGGGACGCAGGGGGGGCGATTGTTGCCAGATCGCTTGCAAGTCGGTGAGGTAGCGCTCATTTTCGGGCGATGCTTCCGTCCAAGCAGCGAGGGCAGCCGCCTCGTCGGGGCTGGCTTCGCCGGCAAGGTGGCGGGCGATGAGGGCATCGGTATGTTCGTCAATGGGTTGCATAGGTGAGAGAGTGAGCGGGTGAGAGGGTGAGCGGGTGAGCGGGTGAGCGGGTGAGCGGGTGAGAGGGTGAGCGGGTGAGAGGGTGAGCGGGTGAGCGGGTGAGAGGGTGAGCGGGTGAGAGGGTGAGAGGGTGAGAGG
>JBEBHD010000174.1:0-11812 GCA_040080915.1 Saprospiraceae bacterium | reverse complement strand
AATGCCGCACCGTTTGAGCCGCTGTGTTGAAGCCTGAAACGAACACTAATCCGAGCAGCAGCGCAAACGGCATCCACGGCTCCGCCCGGTCGGCCTCCGAGTAGGGGAGCTGGCCGCTTTGCAGCCAGCCGCAAGCCAGGCAGGTGAAATAATTGAACATGATGGCCTGAAACGTGTGTACCCGAAAACGGTCGAACAACTTGAACGCAAAACCGAGCAGTACCGAGCAGGCTATGGACAGGAGGAGGTAGAGCAATTATTCTTGAATGATGAATGATGAATGATGAATGATGAATGATGAATGATAAATGAGGCGCTATTTTTGCAGGATTGAGAAAGTCAAGCCAATCATCCCGCTATGTTCCGATTCATTTACACCGGCATTTTCCTTGCTTTTTTGTTTTTGTTCGAGTGCCAGCAAGCACCCCGGCAGCGCCAGTCCGACCCGTTAGACCGCAAGATGGCACCGAGCGAGCACTTTTTTTTGCAGCGAGCGTACCCCGACCAAGACTTCGACTGGCAGGGCTGGCGCAAACATATCGCTTTCCTTCGGGCTGATTTTGTGAAAAATCGGGCAAAAAATTCGCTGGCTGAGAACGGTGCTGGCGGCGACTGGACCCTGCAAGGCCCCGGAAACGTGGGCGGCCGCGTAAATACACTGGCCGTTCATCCAACTGACCCCAACATAGCGCTGGCCGGTTTTTCCGCAGGCGGTATTTTCAAAACCACCGATGGCGGCACGACCTGGAAGCCTGTTTTCGACAACCACCTCGAACTCTCCATCGGCCATATCACATACGACCCGAACAATCCCAACATCCTGTACGCTGGCACGGGCGACCCCAACATGCCTGCCTACGTGTTCAATGGCCACGGCGTGTACAGAAGCACCGATGGGGGCGAAACCTGGAACTACCGTGGCCTTGGCCAGGAAGGCATCATTTCAAAGGTTTTTGTTGATCCGACCAATTCCGCCACGCTGTACGCCGCCGTCATGGGCAATCCATATTTGCGCGACAACAAACGCGGGGTGTACAAAAGTACCGATGGCGGCCTAACGTGGCAAAATATCCTGTTTGTCAGTGATCAGGCCGGGGCCAGCGACCTGGCCATCAACCCCGCCAATCCGCAGGTGCTGTACGCCTCGTTTTGGGACCGCATCCGCAGCAACCAAGAGTCTGTCATTTACGGCCCGAACGCCCGCGTGTACAAGTCCGTGAACGGCGGCGCTACCTGGAGCCAATTGGGCGGGGGCCTGCCCACCGGCACCAACGGGCGAACCGGTATGGCTTTGTCCAAACAGAACCCGGACAAACTGTATGTGCTATTCATTGACAGCCTTTCCACGACTGGCTCCATGTTCAAAACCACCGACGGCGGCACCACATTTACGCCTGTGAACGTACTCGCTCTGGAAGATGCTTGCGGCAACTTCGGCTGGTATTTCGGGAAAATACGGCTCAACCCTACCAACGACGAAGATGTGTACTTTTTGGGCGTAGTGCTTTGGCGCAAGGAAGCAGGCAGCACCCAGTGGTCCATTACCGCCAACTCCCACGCCGATGTACACGACCTCCAGTTTGCCTCCAATGGCAGGCGCTACCTCGGCTGCGACGGCGGCGTGTACCGCCATAGCCCGGGCGACAGCCAATGGGCCAAGAGCAACAACCTGCCCACCACTCAGTTTTACCACACCACTTACAACCCCCATCAACCCAACAACTACTGGGCGGGTGCGCAGGACAACGGCATCCAGCGCGGCAACAGCAGCGGCTACAACAACTGGTTTGCTGTTTTTCCCGCCGACGGCTTCCGTTGCGCTTTTCACCCCACCGACCCGCTCACATACTGGGTGGAAACCCAAAACGGTGAAATTCACAAAACCTCCAACGGCGGCTCAACGTGGGAAAATGGCTTTCCGGCCCTCGGTACCCAAGACCGCTGCAACTGGGACATGCCGTTTATCCAAAGCCAGCACAACCCGACGCGGATGTTCGCCGGAACGTACCGCGTCTATTTTTCTGACAACGGCAGCGGCTGGGGCAGTATCTCCGGCGACCTGACAGACGGCATCGTTTTCGCCGCGCGTTTTCACACCGTCACCTGCCTCGACGAGTCGCCCGTGCTGGCCGAAAAACTGCTCGCCGGAACCTCCGACGGCAACGTGTGGCGCCGCGAACCCACGAGCAACTGGGTGAATATCAGCACCGGGCTGCCCGACCGGTACGTCACCGCCGTTGTCGCCTCCCCTACCCTTTCCAACCGCATCTTTGTCACCAATTCCGGCTTCCGCGACAACGAGCAGGTGCCGCACGTACACCGCTCCAACGACAACGGTGCCACCTGGGTCAACATCAGCGGAAACCTGCCCAACATCCCCGTGAACGACCTGCTCGTGCTGCCCGGCCATGCCGACAGCGTGCTGTTCGTGGCCAACGACGTAGGCGTGTACGTCACCCGCAACGGCGGAGCGTATTGGCAACGCCTCGGCAATGCGTTGCCATTTGTGCCCGTGTACGACATCGAACGCAACCCCGTTCGCAAGGAAATCGTGGCCGCATCCTACGCCCGCGGCCTATGGACGTTTCCAATTGATTCCGTCTTTTCCCTGCCTGCGCAGCCCGCCGTGGCCGCCGTCGGAACCGTCCGTACCGAGGCTGGCCAAGGCATCGGCCAAGTGCGCGTGTGCAGCCAGCCCCTGCAAATTACCGACTCCAGTGGGGCGTTCCAACTCCTCGCCAACACGCCGTGCCTTACCAATGGCTTGTATCCCAAGCGCAACACCGGCCCCCTGAACGGCGTGAGCACCTTCGACCTCGTGCTCATCAATCGCCACATTCTCGGTGTCGAAACCCTCAGTTCGCCGTACAAGATGATTGCCGCCGACGTGAACAACTCGCGCTCCATTTCCACTGCTGACATTATCGCGCTGCGCAAGCTCATCCTCGGCATTGACACCGCCCTGACCAGTACGGACTCCTGGCGATTTGTGCCTGCCAGCCATGTCTTCCCCAACCCGCAAAATCCGTTTTCTGCCGTTTTCCCGGAGGGCGTGTCCATTGCGCCCGGCGCTCAGCCGCAAGTGGTCAATTTTGTGGGCTTGAAAGTCGGCGACGTGAACGGAAACGCGATAGCAGAAGCGACCGGAGCGGTCGAATCACGGTTTGCCGACGACTGGCCGCTGCACCTAACCAATCGGTTTTTTTCCGATGACGCGGCAGTACGGGTTGTTTTTTCAGCAAACCTATCGGAAGTAGCGGGATCGCAATTTACCGTGGGCTACAACCCAACCCTGCTGGAGATAGTGGCTGTGGAGCCGTTGGCTCCGGGCTTGAAAGCCGAGCATTTCGGCCTTAAGCCGGGTGGAAAGGCGTGTTTCACGGCTTGCTTAGACCATACCCACCGTTCCGATGCATCGGGCAAAGGCACATATTTGTTTGTCGCTGTGTTTCGCGCCCGTTCGGCCGGACAGTTGAGCGAAGCGGTGTGGGTCGGGCGGGTGCCTACGCCTGCCGTCGCCTTTCGTACCGACGGTTCCGCGCTGCAGCCCGTGCTGGCTTGGGGAAATACCGCACCGGAAAAACCGACAACGCCGGAAGTCTGGCCCAATCCGTTCGGGGCAAACGGTGTCAACGTCGGCAGGGTTTTGAACCCTGCCGACGTTCGGAACGAATCCGTTTCGAGCGTTGCCACACTGCGCGTTTTTAGCGCTGGCGGCAAACTTATTTTGCAAAAAAACTGGGACGGCGGGCAGGCACTGCACCTACCTGCTACGGATTTTCCTGAAAAAGGCGTGTACTGGTACGAAATCCGGCAAGGCGAACGGCGCTGGGCCGGTAAGGTAGTTGCTCAATAATTACTTTTTGGGCTTAATCTCCACCGAAACCGCCTCCACTGTTTTGCCCATTTTTTTGTCCGTACCGCACCAAGCGCCGTTTTTGGCTTTGGCAAGGCTTTTTCGATCCGTGAGGCGGGCCGAGTACATGATGTCGTACTTGCCGGCATCGGAACCTTCCAAAAAAAAAGCGATCCCGACCAGGCGCTGTCCGGATTTGACCTCACCGACGAAAGCTCCCTCTTTGGAACTTTCAGCGATGCCGAGAGATGAACCGCTCACCTTGTACCGGATGCGCAATTTGTCGGAAGCCGGTTTGATTTGCACGCGCAAGCCAAGCAAACGCCTCGCGGGACTGAACTCGCTGCCGATGAGCGTACCGGCTTTCAGGGGCAGTTCCTTTCCGTTGTCGAACACGAACGCGCCTTCCAGGGAAACAGCCGTAACCGGTGCAGCAGCCGATTGAGTAGTCGGTCTGGCAGCATTTTTGGCATTTACCAAGGCCAGTCCAGCGTCTATCCGGCCATGACCATAGTACAGGCTGTGTCCCTTGGCATCATACTCGCCACCCACTTCGTCAATGCGGATGCAGGATTGGCGCACCAAATCCTTGACCTGTGCAGCCGTCAATTCCGGGTTGACGGCAAGCATCAGCGCGACGATGCCCGCTGTACCGGGGCAAGCGGCAGAAGTGCCCCCGAAGGAATTGACGTAACTCTCTGGCGAATACCCGACTGCGCCCACGCGATCGGTGGTGCGCAAGCCCTCACTGAGTGGGGCGGGGTGCTGGAAGGCCCGCCAGCCGTAGTCTGCACTGGGAAAACAAACCCAGACGGACTTGCCGAAATCGCTGTACACGCAGCGTTTGCCGGTGTCGTTGCAGGCAGCCACGGCGATCACGCCGGGGTAGTTGGAGTAGCCGTCGTTCGAGGTTTCCTCGTTGCCGTTTCCGGCGGCGAACAGGATGACGGCTCCTTTGCCTTTTCGGCCCTTGGTCAGTACATATTCCATGGCCAGGCGGGTACTATCGGGCAGAGGTGTGGACCGGTTGTGTACGGGGTCCATGGGGTTCCACCATTCGCCGTCGGTCGGCCCCCAAGAGCAGGAAACCACATCGGCACCTTTGTCGGCGGCCCAAACGAAGGCGTTTGCCTCAGCCATGCTGCCGAGGCCGCTGCGCAGGCGAATGGGCATGAGCGTAGCCTCGGGTGCGGTACCGGAAGCGCCGTTCGGCAGTCCGGCGGCGCAGGCCATGCCCGCGCAGGCGGTACCGTGGTTGTCGTCGGTCAGTTTGGGGTTGGAGTCGGGGCTGTTGAGCGAGGCATCGAACGGGTGTACGATGCGTCCGGCAAACTCGGGATGGTTGAGGTCCACGCCGTCGTCAATGATGGCAATGGTGATGCCCTTCCCCTTGGTATGTTTCCATGCGGCCTCGATGTTGGTGTGCTGGTTCACCGTTTGGCCGTTGATCGTGGTTTTGGTCAGGTGCCACTGAAGTGGGTGAACGCCCTTGAATCGGCGTTCCTGCACGATTTCGGGGTGGCAGTACTCCACTTGTTTTTCCTCCAACAGTTTTTCAGCGATATTGAAAACCTCTAATCCGGTGCCCTCTGAAGCCTCGACAAAATAAGAGTTGGCAGCGAAAACGAGTTTGCTTTTGATCGCCAGGTTGTACTTTTCGAGTATGGCCAAGCAATCCGCTTCAGGCGTTTTGTCCAAAAATTTGACAAAGAAGTTCTCGGTGTACAGCATAACCTCACCACTACCGGCATCCTGAAGCACACGCCCGGCGAAACGGATATTTTCGTCCTGTTTTAGTGCGGCGCGTGCGGCATCGCGCTGGCGGGTGCCCGACGATGTGGACTCAAGGTCGCCGTCGGTGGCCACGCGGCGCACGGTGATGCCAGCCTCCGGGAAGGCAGCCACCTCTTGGGATTCGGCAATGATGGCCTGGCTTGCGCGGTTGAGGGATGCCTCACCGATTTCGATGTTGCCTTTGGTGCGGATGGCTACCATGTCCGGGCTTTCGACCAACTCAATGGCCTTGCCCTTTTTTCCGCCAAATTTGAATTTATACATCAGCCTTCTTTCAATGATGAATGATAAATTGATGAATGATAAATGGGGTCAGCCCTTGGGTTCTTCCGGCGGGGTGGTGTCTTGGGGGCGTGCGGTGCGGCGGCCGGTGCTTTCAAAAAGGCCGGAGCCAGGTTTGGTCAAGACTGGTGCAGGGGGTGATGCCGAAGCGTTTTCGGTGGCGGCGGCAGTCGTCGTCTTGGCACCCGAGGAGCCGCGGAAGTTGACGAGTTGGCGCAGCAGGTCGTACCAAAACTTGGCACCAAGTGAAATAGCCAGCGCGGTGGTGATCCAGCCGAGTAACTTGTACACCCACCATCGGCCTTTGTTTTCCGTGGGCCACTGGGTGTTTTCCCAGCCAATGCCGAGGGGTGAGCGAATGGCTGCGATATGTTCGTTGATCAGGGTATCGTAACGAGCCTTGGCTCCTTGCAGGTCGGGGTTGGCCACAGCGCTGTCCACAGATACCGGAGCTGGTTGTTTTTCAACGAAAACGGTGGCCGCATCGGCCAGGTTGTCGCGCAGGGCAGCATTGGTGCTCAGGTTCGTGTAGATGCCGATAACGTCCACGTTGAACACTATTGCGATGACCAATCCTACACCCACGAGCCAGCTCCGCACATTGCTGACATACCACTCCGACGCGCGTTCCATGACCTCGTTGTACCATTCTTCCACTTTTTGGCGGAAGGCTACGAGGTCTCCTTCGGTTTCGCGGTACAGATAAAGCAGCACTTCCTTGAGCCGTCCTTCGGGTAGTCGCTCAATGGCGTCCTTCGGGTTCTCGTCGCCGTTGATTTGAAACGTGTCCATCAGGATGCCCGAAAAGGTATTGGGCCGGATGTACGAGGGGGGCAGTGGGTCTTTGCGAAGGAAACTTAGGAAAGTGGCTTTTTCACCCAACTGTTTGAAATAGATGTGGTTGGTAAAGGCGCTTGCGTGTTTGTCGCCAAGCATACTTTTAAAAACATTGATGAGGCTTTTGCCGCGAAGGGTTAGCAGGCCCGCGATCATTTCCATGATGGTAGTGGCCAACAGGCTGAACAGCAGCAGGACAAAAACGATACCGATAACGATGGAGAGCAGGTTTAGCATGGCGACTGGAACGGTGTTGTTTGACTTGGCAAATGTAGAAATTTCGGCACAGCACACTGATTTTTGTTGCGATTGAATCATGAACCTACTACTTCTTGTGGGTAATTCGAACGGCCTCGGTACTGTCGAGTCTTTGCTCCGCATTTTATGCGTACGCTGTGTTTGTCATTCCTGCGGAATGACAAACACAGCGTACGCATTGGAGTACCTTGACCTGTTGCGCTCAGTGTTGCACGACCACTTTTCGGATCACAACGCCCTGTCGCTCCGTTAGGAGCAACAAAGAGTAAACTCCGGACGGCAAGTCCGCCACTTGGAGGTTGGTCTGCTGGTAAAACGAACTCGTGCGAACGTTCACTCCAGCGGTGTTCATCAGGGTCAGTTGGATCAAATCGTTCAATTCAGCGGTGATAGCGAGTGTTTCGTGAGCCGGGTTGGGCGAGGTGGAAACGCCAAAATCGGCTGGCGGGTCGGTCACGCCCACGGAGCAGCCCGGCTCGGTGCTCCAAATGACGTGGATAAACTGCGAGTCGAACACGGCAACATAGTTGGAGCATTCCTCAGGAGTTGCAGTCAGCCAATAGTTGCCGGGTTGCGTGACCACGAGCGTGTCGTTGTTTGCGCCCTGTATCGGGTTTTGCCCTTGGTACCACTGCACATTGGCCGTGTAGGGCGGCATAACGATCTCGAAAATCGTGTCGCCCGCGCACAGCACCTGCTCGCCGTTCGGCCCGATCTCGAACTCGCCTTCCGTCAACACGAAGATGGGCGGAAATATAAGCCCGTCCACCAACACTTCCGGGCTGGTTTCGGTACAGCCAGCCAAAGTGGCTGCCACGGAAATGTACACGGGTGTTTGGTCATACTCGACGGACAAGGTAGGGCCAGTGGCACCGGCAATGGGCATGGATTGGCCGCTAATAAAATTGCGGCTGAACCACTGGTAAGTGGCGTATTGCTGCGTGCCGAGTACGGTAAAACTGTCGGGACAAACCTGTAGATTACCCGTAACGGTAGGATCAAACGGGCATTGGGCGACCGCCTCGCCGAAAAAACGGATGGTAAGGAGCGTAAAAATAACGATGCGGAAAAAGGGTGTTTTCATGTCGTTTCTTTTTGAAAAGGATGAGAACGAGGAGTGAATACGCCCGGTCAGTTGCAGTCTTTGGTTTCTTCAACAAACGCAAAAACAACCTTGTCGGATGATCTGCGCGGCATACTGGCCAACAGGTACGGGTACTCAATAGACATGGTGGACATGCAGTTCGGCCCGGGCCTGGTTGCCTTTACCGTTACGGTGGTTTTTCCGCCCGCCTCTGCGATGGCCTGAATGTCGAGGTCGAAACCGCCCTTGTTTTTTTCGCCCAAGAAGACGGCGATCACCCAGTTGGCGGAAAAATCAACGCTTGGCTTGGAGGGCGGCATGTCCATGCCCTCGAATGCCTCGCGCCACAGGTTGTCGAACTCGGCCTGGCTTTTAGCCAGTACCTGTTTTGGAGCCATGATCCCGCATTGGGTTCCTCTGTCGAGCACGACCCAGTCCGACGTGGTTTCCGTCATGAGATTGCTGGTTGCGGTTTGAGTTGGTTGGGAGTTGGAGCAGGAAAAAAATCCGGTGAGCGCAATGGCGACCCAAATAGACGATGAAGATTTCATAGTGCGTACGTTTTTTTGTGAACGGTGTGGATGCGGGAACGGTTTTTTTGCACAAAAATATACCTCGCGCCACAAGGTGTGAAGCCGCTTTTTTCATACTGAACGCTGCTAATCAAAATAGTAGGCCGAAGGCCAAGCGCAAAATCTCGCAGCGCGAAGTAGAACTGCTTCTCATTGGGAGCATACCGCTCCGTCAAGCCTGAAAATTACAAAAGCGGCCTTCCGATTGTTCTTCGGGCCGCTTTTGCGTTCAGTTTTCAAATGGGAGTGGCGGGAGGTTTATCGTTTGGCGATTTTGTAAGATGTGCCCGCGCAGGTCACGTTGCCTGCGGATACGGGTGCTGCGTTCTTCGCATGACAAATACCGGCAACCACCGGAGTAGCCATGGATGTGCCGGAAAGCGTGGCGTAAGTACCGTTTTTGTATGTAGAATACACACTGGTACCAACAGCCACCCAGTCCACCGACGGGTTGCCCCAGTTGGAGTACGCAGCACAGCTTTTGTTGCAATTGATGGCACCTACTGTGAAGACGCGCGTCCCGTTCACACAGCCCGGGTAGTTGCGCCGGGAGGCGTTGCCGCCGGAGTTGTAGTCATTGCCAGCGGCAATACAGACCCATGTGCCGGCAGTACCGAGGTTTCTGATGCAAGTGGTTATGGCCGGTTGGAAAGCGGTTTCACAGTCGCTCACGGGAAATGCACCGAGACTCATGCTGACCACGTCGCCCGGAATATCGTACTTGGCGACATGGTTCAGAGCGGCGTACAGGTAGGAAAACGACCCGGAGCCGTTGTTTGCCAGCACCTTGACGGGCACGACTTTGGCTCCTGCTGACACACCTACAACGCCGATGGAGTTGCTTTTGGCGGCGGCAATGCCCGCGCAGTGTGTACCGTGGCCGTGGCCATCTTCTACGGTCTGGCCGGGCACGAACGACTTGGCGTAGGTGCTGTTGGTTTGGACGTTCAGGTCGGGGTGATCAAGGTCAATGCCCGTGTCGAGTATCCAAATCCACGTCGCTTTCGTAGAACCGTTGACCGAGCCGCCTGCGGTGGTGATAGCGCAGGTGGTTGTTTGTGCGGCCGCATTGATGTCTTTTGCATTTGCTTCGGAAGTGATCGGCCCCAGCGAGACTACATAGTCTTGGTAAACACCTTCTACGGACTGGTCTGACCGGAGGTTCTTCACGTCGTTGTCGTTCAATTTGGCTGAAAAGCCCACGACCACGTCAGCGTATTCCATCAACACGGCAGACTCCTGCACCTTTGCTTTTACGCGCAGGTCTTTCAGTTTTTTAAGGCTGCCTGTGCGAAGGCTGTTGTTTTCCAATTCTTTTTTGTTCCGGTCGGTGGATTTGCTTTTAGCGGACTGCTTGATAACCGGCGCAGCAGCGCTTTCTTTCATTACTACGATGTACTGGCCGGGAATCGGCTCGAGTTTGCGGGCAGCCGCAGCGGCAGCAGGGTCTTGGGCGTTGGCTGCAGCGGCAGCAAACAGCATACATACGGCAAGCAATAACAACTTTTGTTTCATAAGTACAGTGATTTTGAAGATGTGAAGAATTCAATTGTTGTGTGCAGGGTTTCAAAGGGATATATACCTCGCACCGCAAGGTGCGAAGCAGATTTTGTCATACTGAGCGCTGCTAGTCAAAATATTAGGCCGAAGGCCATGCGCAAAACCTTGCATCGCGAAGTATAGCAAACCAGCTCCGGTGTTTAGTAACATGCACCGAGACGGACCCCATGAGAATAAAGTTACGGGAGAGGTTTTTGGGGAAAGAAAGTTGTCGCGACAACGATTAGGGTACGATTAGTTTACAAATGGGCCTGGCGGTTTTTGATCCAAATGACTTTACCACACTTGTCGCAGTGCCAATGGCGGCCTCAACTTTTTTCGTGAATTTTTTTTCAAAATTTTTCGGCCCGTTTTTCGCTTGCCCGAAAACCCATTGCTTCGCGCTACATGACTTTGTGTACGGTCTTCGGCCTAATATTTTGACTAGCAGCGCTCAGCATGACAAAAGCGGCTTCGCACCTTGCGGTGCGAGGTATATCTTTGCCACCGTTTTACCGCACAACACCCACCATGACAAAAAAACGCATCCTCATTACCGGCGCAGCCGGTTTCCTCGGTTCGCACCTTTGCGACCGCTTTATCGCCGAAGGCTACTTGGTTATTGGCATGGACAACCTGCTCACAGGCAGCTTGGACAACATCGAGCACCTGTTCAAGGAGAAAAACTTCGAGTACTACCACCACGATGTGACCAAGTTTATCCACATCCCCGGTCAGTTGGACTACATCCTGCACTTCGCCTCGCCGGCCAGCCCGATTGACTACCTGCAAATGCCCATCCAGACCCTGAAGGTAGGTGCCCTCGGCACCCACAACTGCCTCGGCTTGGCCAAAGAAAAAGGTGCCCGCATCCTCGTGGCCTCTACTTCCGAAGTATACGGCGACCCGCTCGTACACCCCCAAACCGAGGAGTACTGGGGCAATGTGAATCCCGTAGGCCCGCGCGGCGTGTACGACGAGGCCAAGCGTTTCCTCGAAGCGATCACCATGGCCTACCAGAGCTACCACGGCGTGGAAACGCGCATCATCCGCATTTTCAACACCTACGGTCCGCGCATGCGCGTTAACGACGGGCGCGTGCTACCTGCGTTTTTCAGCCAGGCCATCCGGGGCGAGGGCCTTACCGTGTTCGGCGACGGCTCCCAAACCCGCTCGTTTTGCTACGTGGACGACCTCGTGGAAGGTATCTACCGGCTCTTGCTCAGCGACTACCACCTGCCCGTCAACATCGGCAATCCTTCGGAGATCACGGTCATGCAGTTTGCCCACGAAGTGCTCGATCTTGTGCAAAATCCCAAGGCGTATATTGACTACCGCCCCTTACCTGTGGACGACCCAAAGCAACGCCGCCCGGACATCACCAAGGCACAAACCCTGCTCGGTTGGCAACCAAAATTCGACCGGGCAACCGGTCTGAAACTGACCTATGAGTACTTCAAAAAAGTCGTGCAGCCCGGTTGAAACATGCAAGACTACCCGCAAGATAATTACTTCACGTTCAACCCACAGCCGTGGGGGGTGGGGGGGGGGGGGGGGGGGGGGGGGGGGGGGGGGGGGGGGGGGGGGGGG
>JBEBHD010000173.1:0-11887 GCA_040080915.1 Saprospiraceae bacterium | reverse complement strand
GTGCTGGGGCTGGGGGCAGCGGGGGAAAATTCTTTTTTCAAGGCAGGGCGGGCCAACTTGTCCGCCTCCTTTTTGATAGCCATGTCGCCCTTGTACTCCTTTTGGAGCACGATCAACATTTCGTCAGTAATCTCTGCGGTCGGTTTTTCTTCCACATCGGAAAAGCCCTTGCTGCGCAACGTCTCCACGATGGTGTGCAGACCGACGTTGAAATCCTTGGCTACCTTAATTAATTTTAATGCCATGCAGTATTGTTTCCTGCTAAATTGAAAAAGTTGACTTAGGTTGTTTGTTTCAAAAACGGGCCATTGCCCTTGATCGTGTTAGCGTTGGAAGGCTTGAAAATTTAAAATATGAGTAAAAAAGCGGCGCAAAGTTACTAAAATAGTTGAAGCGCGAGCATCGGGCGATAAACGGGTTCGAGCTGGTTTACAGCCCGAAAAGTGACCGTCCCGGGTATGTAGCGGCTTCACCCAATTCTTCTTCGATGCGCAACAGCTGGTTGTACTTGGCCACGCGGTCGGAACGGCTGGCAGATCCGGTCTTGATCTGACCGGTGTTGAGGGCCACGGCAAGGTCGGCGATAGTGGTGTCTTCGGTCTCCCCCGAACGGTGGCTGATGACAGAGGTGTAGGCGTGGCGCGTGGCGAGGTTGACGGCCTCTATGGTCTCGGTCAGAGTACCGATCTGGTTGACCTTGATGAGGATCGAGTTGGCTATTTTTTCGTCAATGCCGCGTTGGAGGCGTTCCGTGTTAGTGACGAACAGGTCGTCTCCCACCAATTGGATACGGTGGCCGAGTGTTTCGGTCAGGCTTTTCCAGCCGTCCCAGTCATCCTCTGCGCAACCGTCTTCGATGGAATGGATCGGGTAGCGGTTGCACCAGTCTTTCCAAAAAGCCACCATATCGTTGCGGCTAAGGCGGTCGCCGGTAGATTTTTTGAACACGTACTCGCCTTTTTCTATGTCGTAAAACTCGGAAGCGGCGGCATCAAGGGCGATCACGATGTCGTCGAGCGGGCGATAGCCAGCGGCCTGAATAGCGGTCATCACCATTTGTATGGCTTCCTCGTTGTTTTTGATACCGGGGGCAAAGCCGCCTTCGTCGCCCACGTTGGTGGCGTAACCCTTGCTTTTGAGCACTTTTTTGAGGTGATGAAAAACCTCGACTCCCATGCGCAGGCCCTCGCTGAACGTCTCGGCACCCACGGGCATTATCATGAACTCCTGAATATCAATGCCGTTGTCGGCGTGGGCACCACCGTTGAGGATATTCATCATCGGCACGGGCAAGACGTGGGCGTTCACGCCACCGAGGTAGCGGTACAGCGGTTGGCCAAACTCTTCGGCTGCAGCCTTGGCCACGGCGAGCGACACGGCGAGGATGGCATTGGCACCGACCTTGCTTTTGTTGCGTGTACCGTCGCGGTCAATCATCATGCGGTCAATCTTGATCTGGTCGGACACTTCGCAGCCCGACAGGTCCTCGCGCAATACTTTTTCCACGTTTTTTACGGCCTCGCGCACGCCCTTGCCGAGGTAGCGGCCCTCTTCGTTGTCGCGAATTTCGACGGCCTCGTGTACACCCGTACTGGCACCCGAAGGCACCGCAGCACGGCCCATGAAACCGGCCTCGGTCCATACTTCCACCTCCACTGTGGGGTTGCCACGCGAATCAATGATTTCGCGGGCGATGATGTCGCGGATTGCACTCATTTTTTGTTGGCTGGTTGATTTGTTGATACCTGATTTGGGCAACTTGGGGGCATGTGGCCTTTTTGGGCGCGCAAAAGTAGCCAAAATACCCGTGGGCTTTATTTTTTTGGAAAAATCTTGCTGGAATTATGTGGAAGACACAGCTGAGTAGCGCCCGCAAGAGCCTAAAAAAAGCACCACAGATGTTGCGGATTGCTCCCATATATCGTGTAGGTTTGTGATGAAAAAAATTGAAGTGGCTCATCATGTGGTAACCATCATCGTAACGCGGTCTTTGTGGCCCAATGAACTGCTTAGTTTTGAGAGATGATAGGGAACGGGGCCAACACTTATGGCAAGTTTGCCGCCCGTATATAGTTTAATTTACCATGCCACCGAAATCATGAACAACAATACCTGGCTTGGCTTGGCCGCTGCTACATTTTGCCTTTTGTTCGTTTTTTTTGCGCCTCAGGACAAATCCGAGGTAAAAACTCTGATCGAATCCACCATGGCCGTACACGATGCGGCTATGGCCGAAATGGGTGAGATGAACCGGATCGGCAGGGCGCTGCAACGCGAACTGGCTACGCTCGATTCCCTCGCCCCCCGCGCCGATTCCGTTCATGCAGTGCTTCGAAGCATCAAACGCGCTGAAGACGGCATGTTCGACTGGATGCGTAGCTACGAAGAACCTGCCTCCGATATGCCTGCCGAAGATGCCCTGCGCTACCTCAAGGGCCAGCAAGCGGCCATCAACCAAAACCAACGCGACATTCGGGCGGCGATCGAAGCGGGCAAGCAGTTGCAACGGCTGCAGTGAGTGGTTTTTGTGCATGGCCTTCGGCCTACTATTTTGATTAGCAGCGCTCAGTATGACAAAAGCGGCCTCGCACCTTGCGGTGCGAGGTTTAAAATACCGCTTGCGAATTGGGCGGGGACAACCCCAATTCGCAAGCGACAGGATAAAGCACAACCGACGCTGGGCGGCAAAAAAATTTCAAAGAAAATGTTTTAAAATTCATTTGTTGCGTATGTTTGTGCCCAGCCAAACACAGGCTTGGCTGTATTCTCTGTTTCACAAAACAAAACACAACATTTATGAAAAAGCAACTTGTCGCAACCCTCGTAGGCGGGGTCATTCTTTTTGTATGGCAGTTTCTTTCATGGAGCATGCTCGGTGTACACAAGAATGAATTCATGTACACGCCAAACCAAGACACCATCCTGGCAGCTCTGACACAACAACTCGGCAAAGAAGGCACGTACATGCTTCCGAACGTACCGCCGGAAACGCCACAAGAGGAGCACCAGCGCCTCATGGACGGTTTTGTCGGCAAGCCATGGGCTTCCGTCACCTACCACGAATCGTTTAATGGGAACATGGGTGTCTACATGGCCCGGGCATTTTCAGCCAATCTGTTGGCTGTGTTTTTGTTGGTCTGGCTGTTGTTGAAATTTGCCAACCTCGATTTCAAGACCACCCTGCTTGCCTCTCTGGCCGTCGGCGGTATAGGCTACCTGACCACCTCGTACCTGAACAGCATCTGGTTTGAGACTAACTCTTTCGGCCATCTCGTGGACACCTTGGCACAATGGGGCCTCACCGGTGCCTGGTTGGGTTGGTGGCTGAATCGAAGGTAACGAAGAATCTGCGTATTTTTCGCCCCGCCATGACCAACGAGCAGTTCAAAGACTTTTCCCCGACCATACCCACGGACCCGGGCATCTACAAGTTCCTTGACGGGGCAGGCATAATCCTGTACGTCGGCAAGGCCAAGAACCTGCGCAACCGACTGAACTCGTATTTTGGTGAGAAAAAACACGCTGCAGCCAAGACCAAGGCGCTTGTTCGGCATGCCCACCATATTGAGTTTACGATGGTGGAAACCGAGACGGATGCCTTGCTGTTGGAAAACACCCTCATAAAGCAGCACCAGCCGCGTTACAACGTGATGCTCAAGGACGAGAAATCGCCCTTGGTGTACATCTGTGTCAAAAACGAACGCTTCCCGCGTGTGTTCGTCGCCCGCAAAACCTTCCGCGACGGTTCCACATACTTCGGCCCGTACCTGAACAAGTTCCGGGTGGACCAAATCACCGACCTCATCCGCAAACTGTTCCAATTGCGCAACTGCGCCCTGCATTTGTCGGCAGACAACATCGAAAAGAGCAAGTTCAAGCCCTGCCTCGAATACCACATCAAAACCTGTGCGGCCCCCTGCGTGGGTCTTGAAAGCGAAGAATCGTACAACAAAAAGATTGAGCAGATCAAAAACATCCTCAAGGGAAACTTCGCTGCGGTGAAGGCCCACCTACGGGACGAGATGCAGCGCTTTGCCGAAAACCTCCAGTTCGAGCAGGCCCAGATCGCCAAAGACAGGCTTGCCCTGTTCGAGGACTACCAAGGCAAAAGCACGGTGGTGAACCCCAATATCGGCGACGTGGACGTGTTTGCCATTGCCGCCGACGAGCAGGAGGCTTTTGTCAACTACCTCAAGGTGGTCAGCGGTGCCGTCATCCACACATACACGCTCACGCTCACCAAAAACCTCGACGAGGACACGACCACCCTGCTGGCCTTTGCCGTGCCCGTGCTGCGGGAAAAATTTGACAGCCGCTCCCACGAGATCATCGTGCCCGTTGAAGTGATCGTTCCGGGGGTGGCCACCGTGACCGTGCCCAAGATCGGCGACAAGAAAAAACTGCTCGACCTGTCAGAAAAAAATGTGCAGTATCACCTGCTCCAACAGCGCCGCGACGCTGCCTCCCGCACCAACCGGCAAACCGCCGCCGAACGCGTCCTCCGCACCCTTCAGGCCGACCTGAACATGACCGATGCCCCCTTGCACATTGAGTGCTTCGACAACTCGAATATTCAGGGCACCAACCCCGTGTCGAGCTGCGTCGTTTTCCGAAACGCCAAGCCCGCCAAACGCGACTATCGTCACTACAACGTGAAAACGGTAGAAGGCCCCAACGACTTCGCCTCAATGGAAGAGGTCGTTTTTCGGCGGTACAAACGCCTGTTGGCCGAGGCCCAGAGCCTCCCCCAGCTCATCATCATTGACGGTGGCAAGGGCCAGCTCAGCGCGGCCATGAAAAGCCTGCGCGCCTTGGGGTTGGAGGGCAAGGTGACCGTGATCGGCATCGCCAAGAAACTCGAAGAAATTTTTTACCCCGACGATCCGGTGCCCCTGCACATCAACAAAAAATCGGAATCGCTTAAGCTCATCCAACAGGCTCGTAACGAAGCGCACCGCTTTGCCATCACGTTCCACCGCGATCAGCGCAGCCGCCATTTCCTGCAAACCGAGCTGACCGAGATACCTGGTATCGGGACCAAAACCGCCGACAAGTTGCTCCAGCACTTTGGCTCGGTGGCGCGGTTGCGCGAGGCATCCGCCGAGGAGGTTGAAAAGGCTGTTGGCAAAGCCGCTGCTGAAAAGGTGGCGCAGTATTTTGCGGGAGCAGAATAGTTGGCGCAAAAAAATGTCCTGTCGTGTATCCCTAAACTCCCCTATCCCACCAGTTCTTTGCGCCCAATGGTCTACCGAAATATTCGATTGCATCCTGTTCTCCGGCTGATCTACCTGTCCCTCCGCGTGCTGGTTTGGGTCAGCGTTCGCGTTTTTTACCGCCGCCGCCTCGTGCTGGGCCGTCAAAATCTGCGCTTCGACGGGCCGGCCATCGTGGTCGTCAACCACCCCAGTACCCTGATGGACGTGCTGAACCCGGCCATAGAGATTCGGCAAGAGATGTTTTACCTCGCCAACTACGGGCTGTTTCGCCACCCGGTAAGCAAGTGGCTCCTGACCCGGCTGTATTGCATACCCGTCAAGCGCAAGGAGGACGTGGCCGAAGGCGAGACGCGCAACAACGACGACGCGTTCGAAGCATCGTACCGGCATATGGAAAAAAATGGCGTGCTGTTCATCGCCGCTGAGGGTGTGAGCTGGATGAACCGCTTCGTTCGTCCGCTCAAGACCGGAGCCGCACGCATCGCCCTCGGTGCCGAGGCTCGCAACGAGTGGAATCTCCACGTGAAAATTGTGCCTATCGGCCTGTCGTATTCTGCGCCGCACCTCTTCCGAAGCGATGTCGTCGTCCATGTCGGCGAACCGGTACCAGTGCTCGACTGGCGTTCCGATTGGCAGAAAAACGCCGCCGATGCCGCTTCAAGCCTCACCAACCACCTCGAAAACCGGCTCAAGGCACTCAGCATCCATGCACGCGACGAGGCAGGTGACCAGCTGTTGGCCCACCTCGAAGAGCTGCTGCAAAACGACCACCCGTTGCCACAAAAAGCCGCGTTCGAGCGTTCCCAGCGCTTGGTACAAACGGCTCTTGGCAATGCTGGTCTGCGGGAACAAACGGCGGCCTACTTTGCCCTGCTGAAACAACACGACCTCAAAGACTACGGGGTTTGTGCAGCACAAAAACAACGGCAAGGTTGGCGCTTGGCAGTATTAATGCTTGGTTTTCCGCTCTTTGCTGCAGGGTACGCATTTTGGTTCTTGCCGTGTTACCTGCCCTGGCTGCTGAACAAAAAAATGGGACTTTACATCGGCTATTCCGCCACGATCAAAATTTTGGCTGGCGTGTTTACGGTACCGTTGGCCCTGTGGGGGTGGTACCGGTTGGGGTTGCTGGCTGGACTGAGCACCGGTTGGGGATTGACCATGCTGGTGGTTTTCGTTGGCTTGGGGTATTTTGTCGAGGTATATTTGGACTGGTGGGCGCAGTGGCGGGCGGTGCGGAAGATGGGGGCGATGATGGCAAATACGGTGAGGGAAGCAGGTACGATGAGGCCCCGGCTTATTACGAACCTTCTTGCTACAGCATACACCTAAAACAAACCTTGGTAACAATCTATCAGGGCGATGTTGTACACTTCGCGCTGCGAGGTTTTGTACATGGCCTTTGGCCTATTATTTTGATTAGCAGCGCTCCGTATGACAAAAGCAGCTTCGCACCTTGCGGTGCGAGGTATACTACCCAAGTGAAGTCACGACGAGCCAAGTCCCCGCCCTATCTTCGCCCCCGAAATGACAACACCCACCTTTGAGTTTCTCAACCTCAGCACCCCGTTGCTCAATGCCCTGCACGATCTTGGGCTGAACCACCCCACGCCCATTCAGGAAAAAGCCTTTCCCGTGGTTATGTCCGGCCGCGATGTGGTCGGCATTGCCCAAACGGGCACCGGCAAAACCTACGCCTACTTGCTGCCCATCCTGCGCCAACTGTCGTTTTCTAAACAAAAAGACCCGCGCGTGCTCGTGCTCGTGCCTACCCGTGAGCTGGCCATACAGGTGGCCGCCGAAGCGGAAAAACTGACCGCCTACCTGTCTGTGCGCACACTGGCGGTGTACGGCGGCGTGAATATCAATACCCAAAAACTGGCCGTGCAAAGCGGTGTGGACATTCTCGTCGGAACGCCCGGTCGTGTGCTTGATATGGTACTGAGTCGCTTCCTGTTGCTGTCATCGGTGCGCCAGTTGGTCATAGACGAGGTGGACGAAATGCTCAACCTCGGCTTCCGCACCCAGATCACCGGCCTGCTCGACCGCCTGCCCGCCCGCCGCCAAAATCTACTTTTTTCAGCCACCATGACAGAAGAGGTGGATGACCTGATCGAGACGTTTTTCAACGGCCCGGTAGCGGTGGAGGCGACACGCATGGGCGCGCCGTTGGAAAAAATCCAACAAAGCGCCTACCGCGTCCCAAATTTCAACACCAAAATCAACTTGCTCGAGCACCTGCTCCGCACCGACGAATCCATCGGCAAAGCGCTCATCTTTTGCCCCAGCAAACGCCTCGCTGACGTGGTGCAAGAGCACCTCGAGGCCGGGTTCCCCGACCAGTTTAGCGTCATCCACTCCAACAAGTCGCAGAATTTCCGCATCAACGCCGTGAATAAGTTTGCGGACGGAACGCTGCGCGGCCTCATTACCACCGACCTGCTCGCCCGCGGCCTAGACGTTACGGACGTGACCCATGTAATCAACCTGAACACGCCGGACACGCCGGAAGCCTACATTCACCGGATCGGGCGCACCGGTCGCGCCGATAGCGAGGGGGCCGCCATTACCTTCGTTGCCGATACGGAAAGTGGCTGCCAAACAGCCATCGAAGCGTTCATGGGAAAAGAAATTGACATGTTACCCTTGCCCGAAGCGCTGCCCATTTCTATGGAACTAATCCCGGAGGAGGTGCCCTCGTCACCAATGGTGAACTACTTGCCGCAGCACTCGCTGAAACATTCGCAAGGGGCTTTTCACGAAAAAAAGGCCAAAAACCAAAAAGTAAACCTCGGCAACCGGCGGATCAACGCCAAAAAGCAGAAGTACAAAAAACCGATCAAGAAAAAACGTTGAGCCTGCTGGCCGTTCAATACCCACCCCATGCCACCTTTTCGGCAACCTTCTAACCCTCCAAACCAGAAACCCTTTTTCGTTCAATACCCCACCGCCGCGCCGTCCTTTCGGCTTTCGCTGGCACCAAAATACACCTTGCGCACGGGGTCCCAGCGAATGGCCTGGTAGCCGCCGTACCCGCCCAGTCCGTAGCCTACGCGGTGGCCCATTTGCAGGAGTTGGCGAATAGTTTCGTACGAGTAGCCGCTCTCCAACAGAATTTGCCCGCTACCCGTACTGTTGCCCGTGGCTGCACCGGTGGGGTCGCTGTTGCCGCCTTGGTGGTCCATGCGCGGGGCATCGCCGGCTTCTTGGATATTCATTTGAAAATCCACGATGTTCATCACGATCTGTACATGGCCGAGGGGCTGGAAATCGCCGCCCATGACCCCGAAACTGAGGAACGGTTGCCCGTCTTTGGTCACAAACGCCGGAATGATGGTATGGAAAGGGCGCTTTCCGGGAGCGTATGCGTTGGCGTGCGCGGAGTCGAGGCTGAACAGTTCGCCCCGGTCGTGTAACATAAATCCTAACCCAGGCGGTACCATACCGCTTCCCATGCCCCGGTAGTTGCTTTGGATCAGGCTCACCATGTTGCCTTCGCGGTCGGCTACGGTCAGGTAAATGGTGTTGTTGGCAAACGGGTCGCCCGCTGCTACTCGCGTGCTGGCCCGGTCGGGCTGGATGAGGGAGCGGCGGCGAGCGGCGTAGGCTTTGTCGAGCAATTCTCGCACGGGCGTTTTTGCAAAATCCGGGTCGGCATAGTACTTGGCCCGGTCTTCGAAGACCAACTTTTTTGCTTCGGAAAACAGATGGATATGCCGCGCCGTGCCGAAATCTTCCGGCGTGAAATCATAGCCCTCCAGGATGTTGAGCATTTGCAGGGCGGCGATGCCTTGGCCATTGGGCGGCAGTTCCCATACGTCGTAGCCCCGGTAGTTGACACTCGATGGCTCGACCCACTCGCTGCGGTGCGCAGCCAGATCGTCCATAGAGAGAAAGCCCCCCTGCTCGCGCATGAACCCGGCTATAGCGCGGGCAATGCTGCCGTTGTAAAATTCGTCTCGACCTTTTTCGGCCAGCAGGCGATAGGTGCTGGCCAAGGCGGGATTTCGGAAAATATCGCCCTTGGCGAGCGGAGCACCGTTCTGCGTGTACGTTTCCTTGAAGTTCGGGTAATCCGCAAACCGGCGGGTGCTGGCCTGGAGGTAGTACGCGATGAGTTCCGTGACGGGAAATCCCTGCTCGGCATACCCGATGGCAGGCTGGAGCAGGTCGCGCATGGGCAGTTTGCCAAACCGGCGGTGCAGATCGAACCAGCCGTCCACGCAGCCGGGCACCGTCACGGGCAGCGGCCCGTACGACGGTATGCTCGTGAGGCCTTTTCCCAAAAAATAGGCACGGGCGAGCGTTTTTGGGCTTCGCCCGCTGGCGTTCAGGCCGTACAATTTTCCGGTCTTGGCATCCCAGACGATGGCAAACAGGTCGCCGCCGATGCCGCTGCCCGTAGGCTCCATGAGGCCGAGGCAGGCATTGGCAGCGATGGCCGCGTCTATGGCCGAGCCGCCTTTTTTCAGGATGTCGAGTGCTGCCTGACTGGCCAGCGGGTGGCTGGTGCAGGCCATGCCGTTTTGGGCGATCATCTCGCTGCGCGTGGCCCACGGGCGGCCGGTGATGCGGTCTTGGGCAGCGGCTGTCGTCAGAGCCGCGAGTAGGAAAAGGGCGGAAAGAGTGCGAAAAGCGGATGTTGGCATGTCGTTTTGGTTTGTGGAACAAAACTACCAGTTCTTTGGAGGTGCCGTACTGGTTGTTTTTTTTGTTGAAACAAACGACTCGCTTTTGGGGCCAGCTTCTGCTGAAGTTTAGATCAAGCCATAAAAAAATGGCCACCGAACTCGCCGATTGGGTTTTAGAGCGTGTTTAAAATTTAGTGCAGAGGCGAAAGTGAGCAAAATTTGTTTCAGGCAAGGCAAAATTTGCAGCCGTAGCCGGGTGCCTACGGCGAAAATTTTAACGCCGGATGAAGCAAAATTTGCCGCTTGCAGCCCTGCGACTAAATTTTAAACACGCTCTAAACCCTTATTTTTTCAAGCCAATTTCCCGAAGCCGCTCGTCCAGATATTCCCCGGCCGTGATCGGTGGATACTGAATCGGACTGTCCGAAGTGATGCACTCCGGCAGGCAGTCGAGCCGCATGGCGCTCACGGGGTGCAGGAAGAACGGGATGCTCAGGCGCGGCAAGTGCCACTCTTCGCGCGGCGGGTTCACTACCCGGTGGGTGGTGCTTTTCAGGTAGTTGTTGGTCAGGCGCTGGAGCATGTCGCCCACGTTGATCACGATCTCGTCGGCCTCCGGCAAGATCGGCATCCACTCGTTATTCGAGTTGAGCAGTTGCAAACCGCCCGCGCTGGCCCCTACGAGCAGCGTGATCAGGTTGATGTCTTCGTGTTGTTCGGCCCGAATGGCACTGACAGGCTCCTGTCGAATCGGCGGGTAGTGTATGGCCCGAAGGATGGAGTTTCCGTGCGTGATATGTTGCTCGAAATAGTTGGGCGATAAATTCAGGTGGATGGCGATAGCCTTCAGGAGTTGGCCACCGGCTTTTTCAAAAGCTTGGTACAACTCACGGCCCAATTGGGCAAATTCGGGTGCTTCGGCCACAGACACGTTGTCGGGGTATTCGGCCTTCAACGGGTGATCGGCGGATACCACCTGGCCGATTTGGAAAAACTCCTTCAGGTCGGCCACTTGCGACTGCTTGGCGTGTTCCTTTCCGAAGGACGTGTAGCCACGCTGACCAGCCATTCCGGCTATTTCGTACTGGCGTTTTACCGGCTCCGGCAAAGCAAAAAATGCCTTGGACGCGTCATAAAATCCGTCCACCAATCGCTTGGGTATGCCATGGTTGACGACGGCCACGAAGCCGACTTCGTGAAACGCCTGACCCAATTCCTGAACAAATGCCGTCATGGCTTCCGGGCCGCCGGTCACGAATTTGGATAAATCTACGGTTGGAATGCCTTTTTTGCTCATAATAAAAGAGGTTAGGAGGTTAGAAGGTTTCTGGTTAGACATCATCGCGCAACCAGAAACCTTCTAACCTCTTTTCTTCAAATAATGGTCTTCTTTGGCGCGCATGGTTTGGGTTTCTTCGGGAGTTTTATCACCATAGCCAGCGAGGTGCAGCACTCCGTGGGCCATGACGCGGGAAAGTTCGTTCAAAAACGGGACACCGTGTAGTTTGGCGTTGTCGGTCACGCGGTCGGCGCTGATAAAAATATCGCCGTGGACGGCATCCGGGGAGTACGGGAATGTGATGACATCCGTGTAGTAATCATGTTGGAGGTGCTCAATGTTGACCTGGCGCAAATACTCGTCGGAGGTGAAAATGTAGGTCAGTTCGTAAACCGGTTTGTCTTCTTCTTCTGCGATGGCCAGCAGCCATTCGACAAGTTGTTTTTGGTTGGGCAAGTCGAAGGACACGTCCTCGAAATGAAAAGAAACGACCGTTTCGGATATGCCGTCCAAGGGCAGGTGCGGAAAGTGCATGGCAATTGGTGTGGCTTAGAGCGTGTTTAAATTTCAGTCACCGGGCTGCAAGCGGCGAATTTTGCTTCATGCTGCGTTGAAATTTTCGTTGTAGGCACCCGGCTACGGCTGCAAATTCGCCTTGCCTGGTAACTATTTAGTACCTCCTGATGCATACAATTTTCACCACAGATTTTCACAGATTCACACAGATTTTTCCTTATCCGTTTAAAAATCTGTGTGAATCT
>JBEBHD010000172.1:0-11938 GCA_040080915.1 Saprospiraceae bacterium | reverse complement strand
AGCGAATTTTGTTTCAGGCAAGGCGAAATTTGCAGCCGTAGCCGGTTGCCTACGGCGAAAATTTCAACGCAGCATGAAGCAAAATTTGCCGATTGCAGCCCGGCGACTGAAATTTAAACACGCTCTTAATTGCGTTGGCCAAGGCGCATGCTCGTGCCCGCTTAGCCCAGTAATTGCAATGAGCCATATCCCGGAATCGCTTCGCAAATTGGTTGCTGAGCGTGCCAACCATCGTTGCGAATACTGTTTGGTTCGAGAAGGGGGTTTTTTCTTTTCCTTCGAAGTAGACCATATCGTTAGCCTCAAGCATGAGGGCGATACCAGTTTGGAAAACTTGGCGCTTGCTTGCAGTAGTTGCAATCGCTACAAAGGCTCCAACTTGGGCACATATTTGGACAAACAAAGGCGTTTTGTCTGTACCCAGATTGGCGTTTTTATACTAAACCCATCTTGCTCCTGCCATGTAGAAAGGTCTATCTCGCAGAATTTTTCATACACCACACCGTGATCGACTTTTAGCATTTGGATCATCTGCCTTGGTGGTTTGTGAGCAAGATCCGCCATAAAGGTGACCCGGACGAGGTGACTTCGATCCTTCTCCGCTCGTAAGGGCCTTTGGCCGCTCGTAAGGGCCTTTGGCCCGATACGGGATGTCTGCCGGTCTCTGACCGGCTAACCGCCGCCGCGCATCTTTTGTGTACGCTCAGCTTGTCATTTCGCAGAAATCCGTGCCGAACGGGGCTGCCGAGCGGGGCTGCAGTGTCGCCTGAAAATGCCATGAACGTCAAAAAGCCGTTTAAAGACAACTAAAAGCCGTTTAAAGACAAACACAGCACGTACGCGACAAGTACGTTTGCAGCGGGCCTGACCGGTCATCATCCAAAATTTTTTCAGAAAAAACTCGCCCCGGCGAGTACGTTTTTTTCGGTGCGCTCCTCTCATGGGGCATGCCATCTTGCTCTCATCCTAATAGCCCAATATGCCAGTTGCATGCTTGTTAAGGCTTTTAGGCCATAGCAATCTGCATGAAAGGGACACCAAAAAAATCTGTTTTTTCCCGTGTAACAAATCCGCTCCTCGTGCCATAAACCCAACAAACCACCAACGCCAGCCCATTCACCTTGACTCGTCACCAATTTTTTCAACCATGCGACATTTCCTCGTTCTCTGCTTTTTGTTCGCACACACGCTGCTGCTGGCCCAAATGCCCCGTGGCACCGTCATTGGCGGCATCCAGGCGGGTACCACCGCCGCCGCACATTTCCCCAAGGTTTTTGAGGACAGCCAAATCGCCAGCTTAGTCTCCACCTTCATCCAGCCTGGCTTCGACACCAGCACGTACTCCACGCTGGAGAAACACAGCATCGGTTTTCAGGCTCAACTTTCGGGCGGCTACCGTCTCGACGATTTTCCGATGCTCGGATTCCTGGGCGGCCTCGGCGTGGTGCAGCACAGTGGCGGCTTCCACTATACCGACATCAAAAACCTCAGCTACGATTTGGATGTCGACTACTGGTTCCTCAACGTCATGCTCGGACTAAAATTCCACCCCCTGGCCCGCATAGCCGAGTCCGACGAAACCTGGCTCGCAGGCCTCTACCTGAGTAGCAACGTGTACACGGGCATCAACCTGACCCCGAAAAGCATCACCTACTGCCACGAACCCACGGAACTCTACGGCCCCTGCGAGCCGGTGGAGACCGGTATCAACGAAGTCATTGACGGACGCAGCGACTTTGGCTTTGCCTTCGGTCTCGGCTTCGAAGCACAGTTTGCCGATACCGGCAAGGGCATTTTCTTCGAAAGCCGCTACCACCACGGCACCGCCGATGTCGTGGACGTAAAAGACAACGGATTTGGCTTCGCCAACCGGGACAAAAACAATATCCGCTCCCTGCAATTCAGCCTCGGCTTCCTCTTTTCATTCTAAACCTGCGGCCGTGCCATGAAAAAACTGCGCTTTATTGCCCAAAATTTGTGCTGCCTCCTGCTGTGCTGCACGGCGCTTCGCGCCCAAACGCCCGTCCTTTGGGCCACCACCGAATTGTCGGGCGGCATTCCGGTTTTTCGAACAAAAACGCCCGGCTCAACAACCGACCTGGCCTGGAAAACCACCGGAGACCAGGCGTTTAACTTCAATAATGCCCTGTTTTTCGATGGCAGCCAAAACGCTCTGGAATTGCCCTTGCCGATGGGCGACTGGCAAAAAATGACGGTGTTCGTCGTGTTTTGGCCATCCGATTCGCTGATGGAAAAAAGCGTTTGGTTTCTGGAGCAAAACAGCCGAACCCGCCAGTGGCTCACCACGCACCGCCTGTCCGACTGGCTCAGCGACCGCAGCGCCGAGGTGATGAACCTGCTTGACACGCGCAAGGACGCTCCACTCCTCAGCGTGTACGAGCAGATCAAGTCACCCGACAGCCTGCCCGTCGCGAGCCAGCGGTTTGTGCTGGGCGTACCGCCGCCGACGCCCGATGTACCAGTGCAGCCTTTTCGCGGAAAAATCGCCGAGGTCATCGTTTTCGATCAGGTGCTGGCACCCGAAAAACGCCTTGAGGTGGAAACCTACCTGGCCTTCAAATACGGCCTCATGCTCCAGCCCTCGGAAAGCCCGTGCTACGTGGACAGCCGGGGAAAAACTTTGCGCGACAGCCGCAAATGCGGCCGCTACCAGTGCCGCCTCGCCGCCATCGGGCGCGACGACTGTTCGGGGCTGCTGCAAAAACAGTCCGTTTCGGTGTACGATCCCGGCCTGCTCCGCCTCGCCGCAGGTGGTTTTTCGGCTACCAATACCGACGACAAAACCGATCTGCCCGATGGTAGTTTTTGGATCTGGGCCGACGACAATCAGCCCCTCCGGCTCACCGATCAACCTGCTGGCTTTGCTTCAAAATTATCGTTCCGGCCATTGGCCCGTCAGTGGCTGATGATCACGAAAGGTGCGGTGCAAAACACAACACTGGCCCTGCAATTTGACACCCGCCGCACCGACTGGGATTGGCGCGGCAACGAACACTGGTGGCTGCGCATAGACCGCAGCGGCAGCGGAAATTTCCCGATCGAACACACGGACTACATCGCCGCCCAACCCCTCGACGCTACCGGCGTGGCCCAGTTTGAGTCCGTGTTTTTAGGAGAGAGAGCGGTTTTTTCGTTCGCCACAGGCCCCGGGCTGATGGCTGTATTTGACCTGACAGCGCCAATGTGCGAACCGGTTCAGGGCGGAACATTGCGCGTCAAAGCCGTAGGAGGCTCCGCGCCATATACCTTGGCAGTAAGCGGTTTGGATATTTTTTTTCAACAAAAAATACAGGTCGAAAGCGGTCAGTTGGTTCAAATAGAAGGCATGGTACCTGGCCGATACGCCATTTCCCTGCGCGACGCAGGCGGGCAGGTGTTCACCGACTCGATTTGGGTGCAGGCTGCTGATTCACCCGTGGCCAGCCTGCAAAACGAGTACCAGTTGCAACCCGGCCAAACGCTCCAATTAGATGCCGCCAAGGGTATTGCCGATGCCAGCGGCATCCGCTACCGGTGGGCGGGACCGTCGGGTTTTGAAAGCAGTGCCGCGGTGGTCAGTATCACCCGGCCGGGCACCTATTTTTTGGAAATGGAACGCAGTGGTTGTGTTTCCAGACAGGCGATCATCGTGCGCCAGCCCTCGGCTGACCCGTTCCGGCGAGTGGAAGTTTTCCCCAACCCTGCCCCTGACGGGCATTTTTCCCTGTTGCTGGATTTGCACGAGTCAGGGCCGGTAGACGTGCAAATTTTGGGTGCTGCGGGGCGGTTGCTCCAGGCGCAAACTCTTCGCGGCAGCGACCGGTACCTCCAGCCCATGCATGTGCCAGCGGCTTCCGGTGCGCTTCAAGTGCTGGTGACCACGGCAAGAGGCTGGCGCTGTTTACCGGTGGTGGTGCAGCGCTGACGCGCACAAAGAAACCTTCCAGGTTTTTAAAACCTGGAAGGTTTGGTGCCCGGAATCAACTTCTCGTTCATTTTCAATTATTTGTCCAATGAAAATCCGCAATCTCTTTGCCACTTCCCTTGCTTGGCTGACGCTCTGCGCTGCCGGCGTACACTATATTTTTCCTCCAATAGAACACCGCGCGCTGGCTTTTTTTCAAGAAAAAAACGAAACGGGTGCGGCGGAAACCGCCCAATCTGCGCAGGGCATGGGTTTCGTGAACAAGCCACTGATGCTTGCCGTAGAGGGCGCGGCGTTGTACGTCCCAGCCGGTGCTATGCCGACCGAAGCGCCCGTATCGCTCACCGCTCTGAAGCCCGCCGAACTGCCGCCGCTCGATCCGGACTTGGTGAACGTGACCCCCGGCGGTGGCGGTTTTCGCTGCTTGCCGCACGGCATCCAGTTCAACACCGAGGTGCGCCTGCGCATGGCTTTCGACACCTGCCTGATCCCGGAGGGCTATGAGATGAGCCATATCCGAGCCTTTTTTTACGATGAAAACGCGCGGCACTGGGTGTCGCTGCCCTACGATTCGATGTACGCCGCCGAGTGTATGCTGGCCTCCAGTACCACACACTTCACCGATTTTATCAACGGCATTATCAAGGTGCCCGACGCGCCGGAAACGCAGGCCTACGGCCAAAACACCTTCACGGGCATGAAAGCCGTTGAGCCGTCGGCCAACATGGCACTCATGCCCCCCCCCTCGGCCAACAGTATGGGCGCGGGCAATGTACAATTGCCGATAAAGATACCCGCCGGGCGGCAGGGTATGCAGCCCCAATTGGCCATCCGGTACAACAGCGAGGGCGGCAACGGCTGGCTCGGCCTCGGCTGGGACCTGAGCCTGCCCTCCATCGGCATTGACACCCGCTGGGGCGTGCCCCGCTACGATGCCGCGCTCGAAACAGAGACGTACACCATGGGCGGCGAAATGCTCACGCCCGTGGCGCACCGCAGCGCTCCCGGGCCGCGCACGGGCAGTTCAAAGCAATTTTGGCCTCGCGTGGAGGGCGGCCTAAGCCGCGTCGTCCGGCACGGAACCGATCCCAAAAACTACTGGTGGGAAGTGACCGACCGCGACGGCACCCGCCACTTTTACGGCGGCGACGGTTCGGGCGTGGACAAAAATGCCGTGCTGACGGACGACGCGGGCAACATCGCCCAGTGGTACCTGCGCGAGACCCGCGACCTGAACGGCAATTTTGTCCGATACCGCTACGCCGAGGTGCCGCACACGGGCGTGGCCGGCGGTTCGGTGCCGGGGCGGCAGGTGTACCCGGAGAGCGTGACGTACACGGGACACGGCCAAACCGAGGGACTGTATCGGGTGCGGTTTGTGCGCAACAGCCAGGTGCCGGGGCAACCTAACCGACCAGATGTAAGCATCAACGGGCGCCTGGGCTTCAAGCAGGTGACGGCGGATTTATTGAAACAAGTGGTGGTGGAGTTCAACGGGAAGCTGGTACGCGAGTACGAACTGATCTATGAAACTGGGCCGTTTTTCAAGACCCTGCTTTCGGTGGTGATCGAAAACGACGCGGAGAGGAAGGAGTTTTACCGGCATGCGTTCGATTACTGGGACGAGGTACGCAAGGGCGGAGGGTATGAGCCGTTCAAAAGCGAAGTGGCGTGGGAGGTGCCGAATGATGGTGTGGAAGGCGGGCTGTTGGCTTCGGGCATTGGATTTGACGACAAGGTATCCGCATTGGGCGGTGCAAAATCGTCCAACTGGGGCGTAAACGGCGCCGTGGAATTCGGGTTTGGATTTAGCAACGACAAGAACCTGACGGTCGGAGGCCATTTTGGCTACTCCAAGGCCGAAAACGATGGCTTGGTTGCGAACATTGACTTGGACGGAGACGGGCTGCCAGACAAGGTGTTTCGACAAGACAAGGGCAACGGCATGGCGATGTGGTATGAGCGGAATTTGGGCCGAAACGGAAACAAGTTTGCCGCGCCAAAGCAAGTCTTGAACGTGGGGGAGTTCAGCCATTCAAAGACAAGCACCTATCACGGCGGGGTCGAGGCCACGTTTTTTGTCTTCCTCGGTTGGAGCAAATCGAAGTCGAAGACCACCACCGACGTGTACTTCGGCGACTTCAATGGCGACGGCCTCATGGATGTGGTCTTGTACGGCGACGTGTGGTTCAACAAGGGTGTGAACGCCAACGGCAATCCGGTGTTCACGACCCAGAGCAGCGAGACGACGTGCCCCATAGTGCCCGGTGCCGCACTTGACGCGGGCGTATTGGATTTTGACCCAAATGACCAGAAAGAATTGGAGGAAGAAAACCCGCTGCACGATGTGGTGCGGTTATGGAAGCCACCGTACAACGGCACGATCAATATCAACGCGCCGATACAACTTGTACCGGGCAACGATTCCAAGTTTGCTTTGTACCAGCAAAAGGACGGTGTACGGGCTTCGATCGAGTTTAAAGGGAGTACTTTGATCCCCTCCGTGACCATCAACCAGGGTGATTTTTCTCAAAAGAACCTGTCCTACACGGGCCTGCAGGTAGATACCAACGACCACATCTATTTCCGTCTGCACTCGAACTACGACGGTGCCTACGACAAGGTGCTGTGGAACCCGAAAATTACCTACACCTCGATTGTCCCGCCCAATGAACCGGCGGAACTCGACGCGAACGGCCGGGCAATCCACCGGTACCGGCCGAGCGAGGATTTTGTGCTCGGCCTCGGGCAGGTCTTGGGCATGCCCTACAACGGCAAGGTGCACATCCGGGGGCAGTTCAAAAAACCGGTCACCTCCGACAGCCTCACCGTGGAGGTCATAAAAACTCGAGAGCAACAGCCGGATTCGGTCATTTTGTGGCAAAAAGGCTTCGCGTGGAGCGATACGGCCGATCTGGTTTTTGACTTGGACACCACGGTCACGATGGACGACAACATTCGCTTCCGGGTCAAAACGGCCACGAACATTGACTGGACGGCCCTCTCGTTCAGCCCTTCGCTCCACTACACGTGGGCCACGGACATCTCGGGAAAAACGATAAACGTGTTCGATGCCAAAGGCGCTCCGGTAGTGGCGTTTTGCCCCGCCACGGAGTACACGATGCTGAATTATTTGATGCGGAAACCGGAAGCCTGGCAGGCTCCCGACACGGGCATGCTCACTGTTGCGCCGCGTTTTCAAGTGCCGTTTCAGGTTCAACAGAATTGGGACAAAAAAAAGATGGGCTATGATCTCACGCTTTCGGTGAAAGGCGTAAACCGGCTCTACGCGACCAAAACATTTCGGGTGTACGCCGATTCCATACCTTGGCAGACAGACCCCAAAATCAGCGTGACCGTGCCCGGCAACGAACCGATTTTTGTGGAATACCATGTGGCCTCAAGGGGCATGACCGACACCGTCAACCTGAAAGAGTGGCTTTCTGCCAACATTCAGTTTAATGGAAACGATGTGACCGTCACCTCCGGCGTGTTCACCGCCCTCACCGAGAGCGAGTTCATCTTCGGCCCGATGTACCGGGGCTGGGGCCAATTTGCTTACCGCGCAAACGGTAATTTGGGGCAAAATCCCATCGTGCGCGACTCCTTGCGCTTGAGCGATCAGCTCAAGAACCCGCCCAAGAAGGAGGACATGACAACCGTGGATCACCCCGACAAGGTGAAAAACGACTACAACCCCGCTCAGGCGCAGTTTGTGTTGATGATGCCCGATGCCAAGCGCAACCGCTGGATGGGCTACGACGAATCAACGTGGGTCAGCACCGACACCGTGAGCAGTTCCCGTATGGGCGACGACGACGTGCGCCTCCTCGTGCTGCCTATCGGCGGCAGCAGCGAGCTGCAATCGCCGCGTATCACGTCCGTTTCCACGTCCAGAACATGGTCGGGCGGTGCCAGCGTTGGTGTCGGCGGGTTGGGCGTGGGCGCTTCGGGCAGCCAGTCGGAAAGCACCTCGACCTCCCGGCTTTCCGTGATGGACATCACGGGCGACCGTTTTCCCGACATCGTCGGCCCCAATTTTATCCAGCCCACCACACCGTTGGGCGGGCGTTCCGACGTGAACATCGCGCACGGGTTTGGCAACCACGTTTCCACCAGCACCTCGTGGGGCGCGGCGGCCAGCGGCTCCTATTCCGCGGCCAAAAGCGCCAATACTGGTAGCGCAGGGAAAGGCGCGACCCGCATCAGCATTGGCGGCTCTGCCATTGTAAACGGGCATGTGGGCAAGGCCGAAATCGGCCCGCAGACGGCACAAGCCTCCATCAGCCTGAACGGAAACTTCAACACCAGTTCGGATGCCACCGAGCACACTTGGCTCGACATCAACGGCGACGGCCTGGCCGACAAACTGTACCGCGACGGCATGGTGCAGCTCAACTTCGGCGGGTTTTTCGGCGATAAAGAAAACTGGGGCTTTGATGAAATCCGAACCGGGAAAAGCGAAGACTTCGGCCTAGGGGCAGGAGTAGGTTTTACGCCTGCCTACCAGTCCACGAGCATGAGTTTTTCGGGCGGGGTGAGCGTTTCCCAAACCGAAAGTTTCACGGAAAAAGCCCTGCAGGACGTGAACGGCGACGGGTTGCTGGACATGGTGGTCGTGGACAACCCGATGAAAGTCCGGCTCAACACCGGGAACGGTTTCTCTGGGACAATCCCCTGGAACAACAGCAGCCAACTGGACAAAAGCACCACAACCGGCGAGGCAGTGAACGGGGCGTTCACGGTATGCATATTCTTCCCTATTTTTTGGGGTATCGTGTTGAAAATCTGCGTCACCCCCAGCGGCTCCCTCGGCCAGGGCGTGTCCTCCGAAACCCGCCAGTTGTCCGACATTGACGGCGACGGCTACCCCGACCTGCTCCGTTCCGAGCACGACGGCGAACTGCACGTGCGAGCCTCCGCCATCGCCCGCACCAACCTGCTCAAAAAAGTAAACCGCCCGCTGCACGGATCGTTTTCGCTGGACTACGCCCTTGCGGGCAACACCTACGCCATGCCCCAAAGCAAGTGGGTCCTCGCTTCCGTAGAAACCCATGACGGCCTTGACGGCGACGGCCCCAGCCGCACCAAAACCGTTTTTGACTACAAAAACGGCCAATACGACCGACGCGAGCGCGAATTTTACGGCTTCGAAACTGTCACATCCACGCAGCTCGACACCGACAACGGCGACAAGCCCTACCGCAGCGTCGTGCAGGTTTTCAACAACAAAAATTACTACGAAAAAGGCCTCCTCCTGCGCGAGACCACTCAGGATGCCGCTGGCAACAAGTACCTGGAAACAGCGAATACCTACCTGCTTCGGGAAGTGGCCTCGGTCCAGCCATTTTCCAACCCCGCCCAGAATGACTCCGGCACCGCCCTGCCCCTGTTGATCAAAACCGAGAAGCGATTTTACGAAGGCCAGCCCAACCCCGGCCTGACGACTGAAACCCGCTGGGAGTACTTTTTGAACGGCAACATCCGCGCGTACACCGAAACCGGCGACGGCAGTGCACAAGACGAACTTTCGGCCCAGATCGAGTACCACGACCTGCCGCAGTTTTACCTGAGTAACGTGCCGAAAAACATCCGGGTCAAGGCTGGCAACCAGGCCGATATTCGCCGCCGCGAGACTAACATGGACAATGCGGGCAACATCACCCAAATCCGCCAGTTTCTGGATCCCAACACCCCGGCCAACTACGACATGGCCTACGACCCGTACGGCAACCTCATCAAAATAACCCGTCCGCCCAACGTGAACGGTCAACAAAACGAGTTCGAGTACACGTTCGACTCCGTGGTGCATACCTACGTCACGGCGGTGAAGGACCACTTCGGTCAAACTTCCAAAAGCACCTATGATCTTGCCTTCGGCTTGCCACTGGAAACCACCGACATGAATGGCGAAACCATCCGGTACAGCCTCGATGCCAAAGGCCGGGTGGACACCATCGTCGGACCGTACGAACTGGCCGCCGGGCTGCCATACACCATCCTGTTCGACTACCATCCGAACGCTCCGGTGCCCTACGCCCGCACCCGCCACTATGACCCCGAAACGGGCGACGATATCGAAACCTACACCTTCACCGACGGCCTGCAACGACCCGTGCAGGTCAAAAAAACGGGCGCGATTTTCACTGGAAACGGTACTGCCGACAAACCGGTGATGATCGTTTCGGGCCGCACCAAATTTGATGCCTTTGGCCGCTCGGTCGAAAGCCGCTACCCGCTCGCCGAACCGCCCGGAACCGAAACCGTATTCAACCCGGCCGCCAACTCTGTGCCGCCGACTCGCACGGAATACGATGTACTGGACCGCCCGCTGAACGTACAACTGCCCGACGGGGCCGCCACCCAAACCGGGTACGATTTTGGTCAGGACGACGGTGGCTACTTCGCTTTCAGCACCAAAACCACCGACGCGCTCGGCAACGAAAAAGAAACGGTGACCGACCTGCGCGGGCGCACCCGTGCCTTGCGCGAGCGCATCGGAAACGACAATATTTGGACCAAAAATCGCCACAACGCCATCGGCGAATTACTCTTAGTCATCAACGACGGCGGCGACACCACCCGGTACGAGTACGACGGCCTGGGCCGAAAACTCAGCGTGGATCACCCCGATTTTGGTTTTGTCAAAACGACCTACGACCTCGCGGGCAACGCACTGACCAAGTCAACGCCCGAACTGCGGGCCAGCATTGCCGATTCGGCAGTTATCCGATACACGTATGACCACAACCGGCTGCTCCGCGTGGATTACCCCAAAAACTACCAAAACCAGGTGGAGTATTCCTACGGTAAACCCGGCGACAAGCACCACCGGGCGGGCCGCATTTGGCTTCAAAAAGACGCAAGCGGCGGCACCGAGTTTTTCTACGGCCCACTGGGCGAAATCACCAAAGTGATCCGCACCATCCGAATCAACGATGCCAACCAGCAGACGTTTGTCTGGGAAGCCACCTACGACACCTGGGAGCGCGTGCAAACCATGACCTACCCCGACGGCGAGGTGGTGGACTACGGCTACAACCGTGCGGGCAAACCGACGACCGTGACCGGCTCGAAAAACGGCCACGACTACACCTACCTCGCGCAAATGGGCTACGACGAATTTGAGCAGCGCGTTTTCTGCCGCCTCGGCAACGGCACCATCACCGAATATGCCTACGAACCCCAGCGCCGCCGCCTCCAAGACCTGGACGTGCGCCTGCCCGACGGACGAAAAATCATGGATAACCACTACACCTACGACCCGGTGAGCAACGTGACGGACATCGTCAACAACACGCCTACGGTCACCCTGTCACAGCTCGGCGGCCCAACGAGCCAGTCCATTATGTACGACGACCTGTACCGCCTCACCGAGGCGTCAGGATCCTGGGACGGCGGCAACGAAAACCACCGCTACACCCTCTTGATGGAGTACAACAACCGACACAACGTGCGGCGCAAAACCCAAAACCACCTGCTCAACGGCAAAGCCGTGGGGGCCACCACCTACGACTCGCACTACACCTACGGCGGCAGCCGCCCGCACGCGCCTGACAGCATCGGGCAGCGTGCCTACACCTACGACGAAAACGGCAACACCACTGGCTGGACAAACCGGGAGCACCTCAACGTGTGGCGGCGCCTGCGCTGGAACGAGGAAAACCAGTTGGCTGCCGTGTCGGACAACGGCTTCGTCAGCCAGTACACCTACGATGCCGCTGGCGAACGCGTGCTCAAGAGTAGCGGCGGTTCGCAGAGCGTGTACGAAAACGGCGCTGCAGCCGGGTTTATCAGTCACCAGAAGAACTACACCGCCTACGTCAGTCCCTACCTCGTGGCCCGTGAAGGCACGTTCACCAAGCACTATTTTTTGGAAAACCAGCGCATCGCCAGCAAGATCGGCGAGGGCTATTTTGAAAACAAGTTTCAGTTCAAGAAGGGCCTCACCGCCGGCAATCTCGACTACAACCTGCGGGCCAACCTGCTGAAAAAGACCGCGCAGGACAGCAT
>JBEBHD010000014.1:0-40526 GCA_040080915.1 Saprospiraceae bacterium | reverse complement strand
CGCAGGAAAGTCAACGGCCAACAGCCAACAGCCAACAGCAGGTTTACCAACTGGCTTCCGGGTATGCCCGCACCAGATACTGCATTTCCGCGAGCAGGTGCCCGAGGTGTTCGGTGTGGATACCCTTGCGGCTGCCGGTTTGCATGTAGCCATCGGGCGGTTGTTTGAGGTTGGCGCGTTGCAGCGTTTGGCGCACTTCTGTTTGCCAAAGGCTGCGAATAATGTGCAGACCGGCGGCTGTGCCTTGTTCGAGTAGTTGCAGGTCCACGTCGTCCATCTCGAATAGCTCGCCCGTGTAGGGCCAGAGGGCATCGAGAGCGCGTTGCATTCGGGCGTTGCTTTCGTCGGTGCCGCGTCCGAGACGCTGCATCCAGTCGGACGAATGGGTCAGGTGGTAGCGAGTTTCCTTGAGCGTTTTGGCGGCTATTTCGGCAATATGTGTGTCTTGGCTGGCGCACAGGTCGTCGAGCAGGAAGCGATCGAATGCTGAAAACAGGAACTGTCGCACGATGACGTAGGCGAAGTTGGTGTTTGGCTGTTCGCACAGGAGGTGGTTGTAAAATTCCCGTTCAGGGCGGCGGTACACGAGGTCGTCGCCGCTACGGCCCTTGTTTTCTATTTCGGCGGCGTACTCGAAATACAATTGTGCGCGGCCAGTGTAATCAAGGGCGATATTAGTCAGCGCCAAGTCTTCTTCCAGAAACGGGCCGCAGCTGCACATCTCGGCGAGCCGATGGCCTAGCACGACCGCGTCGTCGCCCAGCCGGAGACAATAGTGAAAAAGCGCGTTTGTCACGGTCATGTTTTAAATATTTTTGGCCCCGGCAGGAACTTGATAAAAGGTCGGGAGACGGTAGATTTTGTCGTTGGCCGGGTCGAAAAACATATCGCTTTCCGACAAATCGGAGGCCGCTATGTCAACAGTGCGCACCGCCCACAGGCCCGAGGTTTCGCCCCGGCGGGTGTACACGTCGCGGGCGTTTTGCAAGGCCATTTTTTTGTCGGAAGCGTGTACCGAACCGGCGTGCTTGAACGGCTGGCCTGGCTTGGACTGGACGAACACTTCCCAAATGTCGAGTTGAGTATCCATTTTTTTAGTGCTGAACGATGAGCGAGGAGCGATGAGTAATAAGCATTAATCATGGTACTGCCGGGCCGCTTCCCGTACCCAGCGGCCTTCTTCGTGTACGCTTCGATGGTGTTCGAGGCGTTGGCGGTTGCAGGGGCCGTCGCCGTTGATGACGCGGTGGAACTCGTCCCAGTTGATCGGGCTGGTTTCGTAGTGGCCGGTTGCGGCATTGAAGCGCAGGTTGGGATCGGGCACTTTGAGGCCGATAACCTCGGCCTGTTGCACGGTTTTATCAATAAATTTTTGGCGGAGCGCGTCGTTGCTCTCGCGTTTGATCTTCCACTGAAAAGCCGCCTTGCTGTGCAGCGAATCGGCATCGGGGGGGCCGAACATCATCAGCGCGGGTGCCCACCAGCGGTTGAGCGCGTCTTGCGCCATTTCGCGTTGCCCGGGCGTGCCAGCGGCCATTTTGGCCATGATCTCGTAGCCTTGGCGCTGGTGGAAACTTTCCTCCTTACAAATGCGGATCATGGCGCGGGAGTATGGCCCATACGAGGTGCGTTGCAGCATGACCTGGTTGACGATGGCCGCGCCATCCACGAGCCAGCCGATGGCACCAATGTCGGCCCAGGTGAGCGCCGGGTAGTTGAACACGCTGGAGTAGCGGGCCTTGCCCGAATGCAGTTGTTCGATCATTTCCTCCCGGCTGATGCCGAGCGTTTCGGCAGCAGCGTACAGGTACAGGCCGTGCCCGCCCTCGTCCTGTATCTTGGCGAGCAGGATCATCTTGGCCCGCAACGACGGTGCCCGCGTGATCCAGTTGCCTTCGGGTTGCATACCGATCACTTCGGAGTGAGCATGCTGGCTGATCTGCCGCACGAGGTGGCGGCGGTACTCCTCGGGCATCGGGTCGCGCGGCTCAATGGCCTGATCGAGGGCTATTTTTTCGGAAAAAATGTCGGTGGTCGTGGTGGGCATACGAGTCAGTTATTTGCTTGTGTACCCTTCGTCATCCCGAAGGAATCCGCCCACTCTACGAGGGAAGAGCAGGGGATCAACCCGCCGTGGATCAGGCGTATTCCTTCAGGATGTCAAAGAATGACCGGCAAAAGTATGCGCGACCGGCCCCCTAAACGGCTGATAGTCATCAAGCAGGCATGTGATGTTCGTCAGTCGCCCCATTGGCATCGTTGTCTGAACTTTGTCGGCTGAAAAGTTTTTGGAAAAACATGACCCACGTAGTTGAAAATGCCCCGCTTGCCGCGCTGGAAACCGAAATGCCCTTACCGGTAATATGCAAAGTAACCGTCCTGCTTGACGGCGAGGAATTTCACTTCGACCTCGCCCCCGATGGCAAATCCATCGTGGATGCCGCCAACGACGCGGGTGCCGACGCGCCTTGGTCTTGCCATGCGGGCGTATGCGCCACCTGCCGGGCCAAAGTGCTGGAAGGGAACGTGCGTATGGAAAGCCACCACGCACTCACTCCGGAAGAGATCGAAGAAGGCTGGATACTTTCCTGCCAGAGCCACCCCGTGTCGGCAGAAGTGGTGGTAGACTACGACGTGTGAGCAAATGCGTACTTTTGGCGCAAAAAAAACAATCATGTTTCACCGCCAATCCCGCGAACCGTACCCACTTCGCAAGATCATCGGACTTTTCATTGTCGCCTTGCTCTTGGTGCTGTTCGTTTTGTACCAATCAAAAAATACAGAGCAGGCACCGGTACCGCCGTTATTGATACAGCCGGAGTGATAAATTCTTTACCCCAAACTCACCCCTTCGTACACATCAGCGAAGGCCAATTCCATCCCGAGCGACGGCACCGGAAATCGCCCGTCGGCTTCTACGAACCACACTGCCTCCCAAGTACCGTCCGGGCGTTTGGTACGCACCTCCGCCACCTTTTTTTCGGAATCCACGAGCACATAGTTTTGGAGCGACTCAATGTTTTTGTAGCGGATGAACTTGTCGGACGAGTCCTCCAAACGGGAGGACTTGGACAACACCTCGAAAATGGCGAGCGGGTACTTTTTGATGTACTGGCTTTTTTCCGTCGCGCGGGTCGTTGGTCACCAGTACATCGGGATAGGTATAGTCCCGTTCGGAGGTGATTTGGGCTTTGACATTTTCCACATAAATGCGGTAGCCGAGGCGGCGCAGGGCTTTTTTCAACATGGCGGCGAGGTTGAAGCAAATTTCGTTGTGGTCAGAAGTTGTTCCAGGCATGGGTATCAAATTTCCGTTGATAAATTCGTGGCGGCCCTCGGCTCGCTCCTCAAACGCGATGTACTCGTCTACGGTCATGGCCGGGGCAGTGGTGGCAACGGTGGCGTTTTGCATGGCGCTCTTTTTTTGTGGGACAAAAATGCAGTTTTCATGTCGAATTGGAGCATTTACGGTGGTATGTATTTTTAATAGCCCGCCTCGTGCCGGGTTTGCATGAAAAGAAAGATTTTTGCCCCCAATCAGCCAATTCGGCTTACTCGAACCAATCAACAACATGACTATCGGAATCACGGGCGGCAGTGGCAGCGGCAAAACCACCTTCATTCGGCGGCTTCGGGAAGAATTCGGCTCAGAGCAACTTTGCATCATCTCACAGGACGACTACTACCTGCCACGCGATCAACAGCACACCGATGATCGCGGCGAGAAAAACTTCGACCTGCCCAAGTCGTTTGATAAAAAAGCCTTCCGCCGCGACCTGGAACGCCTGCGAGCAGGTGAGACCGTCACTCGGTTGGAATACACGTTCAACAACCCGGAAGCGACCCCGAAGACCCTGACATTCTTTCCGGCACCCATCATCATCGTGGAAGGGCTTTTTGTTTTTCACTACAAAAAAATAGCGCCCCTGCTCGACCTCAAGGTATTCATCAATACCAAGGAAAACCTGAAGGTCATCCGCCGCATCCACCGCGATCAAGTGGAGCGCAACTACCCCATTGAGGATGTCCTGTACAAGTACCAGCACCACGTGTTGCCTGCCTACGAGCGGTTCATCCAGCCGTACAAAGAGGAGGCGGATATCGTGATAAATAACAACGAGAGCTTCGAGCGGGGGCTGTCTGTGCTGATCGGTTTTTTGAAAAACAAACTGGAGCAGCCGTAAATTTTGTCCATGCACGCCGCCCCTGCTCTACCCGAAACCCCGCTTTATACCCGTGCATTTTTGCTCCTGTGCATTTCACACGGCCTGTTCGCGGCCAGTTTCAACATGATGATTCCCGAACTGCCTGCCTATCTGACGGCACTTGGCGGTGCCGAACACAAGGGCCTGATCATCGCGTTGTTTACGATCACGGCGGGTATTTCGCGGCCGTTCAGTGGCAAACTCGCCGACACCATCGGGCGCATCCCGGTCATGTACATCGGGGTACTGGCCTGCGTGGTTTGCGGGGCACTGTACCCGCCGTTGGCATTTGTGAGCGGTTTTTTGGCGTTGCGTTTCTTTCACGGCTTTTCCACCGGATTCAAGCCCACGGGCACCGCTGCTTACGTGGCCGACATCGTGCCTGAGCACCGGCGCGGCGAGGCGATGGGTACACTGGGCATTTGTTTCAGCATCGGCATTTCAGCTTCGCCACCCATCGGCAGTTGGATGGCCAAGGCATGGTCGCTCGACGCGGTATTTTACTCGTCCGCGGTGCTGGCGGCCATGTCCATGGCAGTCATGGCTGGCCTGAAGGAGACACTGCCCAAAACACAACCATTCCGATTAAGTCTGTTGCGCGTCACCAAGGACGACATTTACGATCCACTGGCCATACCGGCGGCCATTTTTATGATCCTGTGCTACGGCAGTTACGGCATCATCCTGACCCTGGCCCCCGACCTGACCGACGAGGTGGGCGTGGGCAACCGGGGCACGGTTTTTATGTTGTTCACCGCTGCCAGCATACTCACGCGCCTTTTTGCCGGAAAAATTTCTGACCGTATGGGCCGTGAGCCGGTGCTGAAGGTTTCGGCACTGACCATAGCCGCTGCTATGATCGCGTTTGCCAATACCCACAGCCCGGCGATGCTATATTTGTCGTCCATCGTTTTTGGCCTTGGAAACGGTATGTTCTCACCTGCTATCAATGCCTGGACGGTGGACCTCGGCAACCCGCACCGTCGGGGCCGTTCCATGGCCACCATGTACATCGCGCTGGAAATTGCCATTGGAGTGGCCTCAGCGCTGGCAGGCTGGTATGTGGCCGACCAAATGGGGCGCATGCCGGCAGTATTTTATGCAGCTGCCGTACTGAGCGTGGCAGGATTTTTGTATTTGTGGAAACGCGGCTGGGTGGACGGAAAGTTGGGTGTTAAAAATGGAGGCACCCCCACCTTGGGGGATGGAGTATCAAAAGACAAATAAATTTTTTTCCCACTTGCCGAAAAGGAAATACTCGTACATTCGCCCTGTTTTAATCCATCAAGTTCGCAGTGCATTTTTAATAACTCGTTGGTACTCATGAAAAAAACAGTTACACTTCTCACCTTTTCGGCGAAGTGGACGATGCTCAGGGCCGTGCTCTTGGTGCTCGTTTCCACATTTTTTTGCTCGCTCGCCGGTGCTCAGGGCATTGATCTGAAAACAGAAATTGGCGATTTGACGGCCATCGTCTGGAAACCTACGAGCGGCATTGAGCTCGTGGTGGCGGATGAGACCGCCAAGATGGACATAGCCCTTTCTCCAACGGATTTGGAGGCCCGCGACCAAGCACTTTACCGTTCTTACCAGCGCCTGCTTGGGCACATCCTGACCGCCGTACAAGGCGGCAAGCCGGTAGATGAGGCCATATATATTGGCTACGAAAAAGTGCTGGAGGACATCAACAAAGTGCCTGGCTTGCAGGAAATTCCGGAAGGGGTGCTTATCACCTACATTCCGGGGTTGGTAGAGTCGCTCACCGAGCCGAATATTTCTGGCAATTAAGCCGCCGTACAGCCCAGCAATGGGCTTTTCGTGTTTTGGGCCGACCGGCCCAGCATGCACTTTTTCAACGAAGTTTATAATCATTTCATCTCATGAAAAATACGATACTCGCAAACGGGCGCCTTTTTGTCGCTACTTTTTTTGGAGCAATTTGTTTCATCGTCGGGCAGGCATCGGCCCAAACCACCCTCATCTCACCAACGGGTGACGGGGGGTTTGAAAACGGCTCTACGTTTGCCGCCAACGGCTGGACACTGGTAAACGGTGCCACCAACCAGTGGTTTTTGGGCGCAGTTGCGCCACCCTCTGCGGGAGCAAACTGCGCCTATGTATCCAACGATGTTGCTGGCGCTACCTATAATTATGATATTGTTGCAGCATCCACGGTTCACTTTTACCGGGACATTACATTCCCTGCCGGTCAGACGAGTATCACGCTGACCTTCAAGTGGAAAGTCCAAGGGGAGAGCAGCTACGACTATGTGACGGTGTTTTCGATGCCAACATCCAACACGCCGCTTCCCAATTCGCCTGCTGGCGGCTTTCAAAGTTGGTTGAACATCCCTACGGCATATCCTGGGGCAGTAATACACTGTACGCCACCCAACCTGAATCTTCAGGGTACTTATCAAACCCAAACGATCTGTTTGCCTGCATCCTACGCTGGCACGACGCGCCGGTTGGTGTTCATGTGGACGAACGACACCTCTGCAGGCACGCAGCCTCCTGGCTCGATTGACGAAATCTCATTGGTATCTGCGCCCGGGCCAGCCACTCCGGCCAACCAGCCGACTGCACTGGCACTCACCCCCGGCTTGACTTCGATTGGCGGATCATTTACTGCCGCAGCCGGAGCGCCAAGCGGGTATTTGGTCGTTCGTACACCAACCAGTACTCCTCCCTCTGCTCCTGTGGACAACACCACTTACACGGCAGGTCAATCTGCTCTGGGTGGTGTAATCGTAGCATCCGGGGCTGGTACGACATTTAGCTCCACTGGCTTGACACCGAACACGACATACCACTTTTGGGTATACTCTTTCAACTCAGGAACTTGTGGCGGCCCCGCTTACCTAACGACTGCTCCGCTCACGGGCTTTACCACAACGAACAACTGCTCACTTTCCGGTACAAAATCGGTCGGCCCGACGGGGGATTATATGACGCTCACCGCCGCTGTTGCCGATCTTTTGGCTTCTGGCGTGGTAAGCCCGATCATTTTAGAACTGCAATCCACTTACCTGAGCACGGCAGAGCCGGCTTTCCCGATAGTACTGCCAAATATTTTGTGCGCCAGTTCGACCAATACAATTACCATCCGACCGGCCTTGGGCGCAACGGGGCTTTCCATTTCCAGTGCGGGCACACAGACATTTGACATCAATGGCGGTAATTGGTGGCGTATTGATGGCCGCCCCGGCGGCGTGGGTACAGCCAAAGACCTGGTCATTGCCAACACCAGCACGTCGGGCAACGCCATCCGGTTCATCAACGAAGCCTCCAACAACATCGTCCGCTATTGCGATATCCAGGGGCAGAACACCTCGACCACCAGTGCGGTCGTCTTGTTTTCGACCACAACCAACACCAATGGCAGCGGAAACGACAACAACCTCATCGAGTTCAACAACATCCACGATACACCCACGGGTACGCCGTCCAACTGCATCTATAGCCTCGGCACGACAACGACCGGAGCCACTTGGAACAGCAACAACACCGTCGCCAACAACAACATCTACAACTTCTTCCTGTCCACCAGCACCTCCATCGGTGTGTTTATCACCACGGGAAGCCGTGCTTGGACGATCACTGGCAATAGCTTCTTCCAGACCGCTTCTCGTACTCTGGCCGCTGCCCAGTTCGGTGCCATGAACTTCAACAACACCATCACAGGAGATTTTGTCATTACCAACAACTTCCTCGGCGGCACGGCACCACAATGCGGTGGCGGAGCCATGACGTTGACCGGTTCGGGCAACTTCCGGGGAATGAACTTTACGGTGTCGGGTGCCTTGACGACGGTGCAAGGTAACACGATCAAGAATATAAACCTGACGACACTGAACGCTACGCAGTTCAACGGCGCTATCCTGCTGGGTCAAGGTACCTTCCTCTGTACAGACAACACCGTTGGCAGCCTGACTGAAAACAACAGTATCGCCCTTACCTTCTCTGGATCGGCTAGCGGTTTTGCCGGTATTACTTCTGGCGGCACCTCGCCCACCAATACGATCACTATTTCCAACAATAGTATTGGTGGCTTAAGCATGATTGTGTCTGGTGCTCCGGCCACACCGCCGGTGCTGCGCCCCATAAGTGTTCAGGGCACGTCCATTTACCACAACTATGTGATCACTGGCAACACCATCGGTAGCTTGTCGTTGGCGAACAACATCACTAGCGATGCAAACGTCGCCGGTTCGATAACCGGCATTGTGTCGTTCTCGAATGCTGTTGGCCAACAGATCATCAATAATACCATTGCCAACCTAACGGCATCCAATATCAACACAACCAACGTGATGTGGGGCATTTTGGCGCAGGGCAGCTCCAATATTGGCTCGTTCACCATAACCGGCAACACGATCCGTAACCTGTCTTCCGCCAGTAGCGCAACGGGCACAGGCGGTGCCGCCTCTATCATGGGTATTTCAACTACCGTCAACCTTGCTACGGTAGGAGCCAACAATATTTCCAACAATACCATCCACTCGTTGGTCAATACAAACACAACTGCCGCCGCCTCGGTAACGGGCATCAACAATAGTGTTTCGCTGACTACGTCCAACTTGCTTTCGCGCAACAATATCCACAGCCTGAACCTGCAAAGCACGGCTCTTACGGGTATCATTACGGGTATCCAGTTGAACGCGGGCACGGCGAATGTTCAGAACAATATGATCCGCCTCGGTGTGGATGCTGCTGGTACTGACATTTCCAACGGATACGGCTTCTTTGGTATTCGGGAGGCAGCTGGCAACAACAATGTCCAGTTCAATAGCGTGTACATTGGCGGTTCGGGCGTAAGTAACGGCACCTCTGCTACCTTCGCCTTGTCAAGCGCCGTCACGACCGGTACGCGCAACTACATCAGCAATATTTTCCACAACGCTCGCTCCAACGGCGCAGGCACGGGTAAGCACTACGCCATTACATTTGGCGGCACGACCCCAAGCCCGGCAGGCGTGGCCAGTAACTATAACGACTTGTTCGTATCGGGTACTGGCGGTTTTGTCGGCCTGTACAACGCTGTGGATCAAACGACCATCGCCGATTGGCGCACTGCCACCGGCAATGACGTGCAAAGTGTCAACGCCAACCCGCAGTTTATCGCCCCCAACGGCAACTCGAACACGGGCGACCTGCACATTCAGGCCGGTGTCCCGACGGTAGTGGAAGGCGGTGGCCAACCTGTTGCCGCAACTACGGACGACTTCGACGGTCAGACACGCAACTCGTTCACAGCGACTGATATCGGTGCAGATGCTGGCAACTTCATGGTTGCCGATGCTTCCGGCCCCGGTATTGCCTACACACCCCTGGCATCCGTTTGCGGTACCGTCAACGTGGCACTGAGCAACGTTAATATCACCGATGCTACGGGCATTCCCACCGCAGGCGCTCTTATTCCCCGTGTTTATTACCGCAAAGGTGCGGGCGGATGGTTCTCCAACGCCGGTACGCTTGCCAGTGGAAACGGCAATAACGGCGTGTGGAACTTCACGATGCTCGCAGCCGATATGGGCGGCCTCGCCTCAGGCGACATTGTTTCCTACTACGTTATCGCACAAGACAATACAGGCCGAATCGGCTCCAACGCCGGCGGTGCCATCGCCACGGACGTAAACAACGTAACGACGCACCCTGGTTTGCCCAACACCGCCACGGTGCAGTCTGCCCTGAGTGGCACCTATACTGTAGGTGTGGGAGGAAACTATACCACACTGACCGCAGCCGTGGCCGATTACAATGCCAAGTGCATCGGCGGCCCAGTGGTGTTCAGCCTCATTGATGCCACCTACCCATCGGAAACCTACCCGATCACGATCAACGCCATAAACGGAGCCAGTAACGTCAACACACTAACCATCCGCCCGGCAGCTGGCAACACCGCTACCATCAGCGGTGCATCCCCCACCGCATCGGCCCTGATCCGGTTGAACGGAGCCGACTGGGTGATCCTTGACGGTTCCAATTCCGGCGGCACGGACCGCAGCCTGACGTTGAACAATACCTCTACACTGACCAGCACAGCAGTCATCTGGCTGTCCAGCGTAAGCGCGATCAATGGCGCTACCAACAACACGATCAAAAACCTGAACATCGCCGCTGGAAGCAACACAGTGACTTCCACCTTCGGCATCCATGTGAGCGGTGCCACACTTTCCACTACAGGCACTGGGGAGAACAACGACAATGTTGTCATCCAGAACAACGCGATCAGCAAGGCTTACTGGGGCATTTACGCACGCTCCTCCACTTTTGGCGGAGCCAACGACGGCCTCCAGATCATTGGCAACTCCATCGGCGGTGCCCTTGTGGCGGATTATGTCATGTTCCGTGGCATGGATATTTACTACGCAAATGCTCCGTTGATTTCGCAAAACACGATTTTCAACATGGATGCTTCAACGCTGAGCGCCTCCATTGCCGGTATTGAAATAGGCACCGGGGTAACGAACGCTCAGGTCCTACGGAACAACCTGACCGGCATCAAAAATACCAACTCGGGCGGCTGGGGTTCATACGGCATATTCTTGTCTACCACCACCGGTATTACCGGAACCCTAATCGCAAACAACTTTATTTCGGACATGCTGGGCGCGAACTATGTTTCAGGCACCACTTTCCACAGCTACGGCATCCGGTTGTCTGGCGGCTACAACACCAAGGTGTACAACAACTCGGTCAACTTCTTCGGGTCGGTCACCAGCGGCGCTACGGCCAGTATTTCCGCCAACATGATCATTTCGACCACCTTGGCTCAGGGCACTGAAGTCCGAAACAATATCTTCCGCAATACGCACGATTTCACCGCAGCCGGATCGAATATTTACAACCTGTACATGCCTACGGGCGTACAACTGGCCGCAAGCGACAACAACGACTTTTATGGTCAGTCCACCGCTACAACCACCTCCCATGTAGGCTTTAATGGCGGGAACCTGACCACACTGGACACTTGGCGCCAAGCAACAGGGCAAGATGCGGCATCTTTCTATGCCCAACCGATCTTCACCAGCAATACCGACCTACACTTGTCCAGCACCGCCAACTTCTGTCTTGACGGCGGCGGTACCCCCTTGGCGGCGGTAGGAGTTGACTACGACAACCAAGCCCGCAATGCCAGCACACCTGACATCGGTGCCGACGAATTCTCGTTGACCAACCTGAATATTTCGGCCACCGAAAACTCTGGCACTACTCCGAATGACAATACCACCTGCAACGGCGATCCGGTTACTTTGACCGCCAACGCAACCGGTACGTCGTACGCTTGGAGCTCCGGCGGTTCGGGCAATCCATTGGTTGTCAACCCGACCACGACTACAACCTACACCTGCACCGTCACGGATGCCAGCGGTTGCACCGAAGTACTGGCACCGATCACCATCACCGTCAACCCGTTGCCCACGGTGTTCAGCGTCACCGGCGGCGGCGCGTACTGCTCACCCGGCGCGGGCGTTCCCGTCGGTTTGGACGGCTCACAAAGCGGAGTCAACTACCAACTCAAACGCAACAACGTCAACGTCGGCGCACCTGTAGCGGGCACCGGCGCGGCTATTTCCTTTGGAAATCAAACCGCAGCAGGCACATACACAGTTACAGCCAACGGCGCTACCACGAATTGCTCCAATAACATGACTGGCTCGGCTGTGGTGGTCGAAAACCCGACACCCACCGCGTTCAATATGACCGGCGGCGGCGCATATTGCTCGCCTGGCGCAGGCGTACCGGTGGGCCTGAGTGGTTCCCAATCTGGCGTGAACTACCAATTGCTGCGCGGTGGTGTCAACGTCGGTGCTCCGGTGGCTGGCACGGGTAATGCCCTCGCCTTCGGCAACCAAACCGTAGCAGGTTCCTACACCGTGGTGGCTACACATACCAACGGCGGCTGCACGGCCAACATGAATGGTACGGCTGTAGTAGTGGCCAACCCGAAACCCACACTTACCGAGACCCATGTCGAACCCACCACATGCGTATCAACAAACGGTTCGATCAACCTGGCTGTCTCCAGCGGCACAAGCCCCTACTCCTACAACTGGGCCACCGCCAACGGCACTGGCCTGACCCCCGGACAAGAAGATCAGAACAACCTGACTGTGGGTCTGTACAATGTTACGGTTACCGATGTCAATGCTTGTTCGGCCACAATGGCGGTGACATTGATCGGCCCCGGCAACTGCGACGCATGCCCGATCATTGGCAGCATGACAGCCGTCCCGAATGGTGTTTGCGCTGGCGCGCCGGTCGTACTCACGGCAGCCGGTTTGGTTGACATGGGTACCACCTACGGTATCACGTTCAAATACTTCGCCGCTCCCACGGCAACCCCGTATACGGGTGGCACCGTGATCGCCACGGTACCGAACAGCGGCCTCGGCAACAATGGCACGACGGCCACAACGACAACGTCGTTTGCCGTAGGCGGCGTTTACCACATCTACGCTATCCTCGATCAGCTGCCCACCGACCCAACCTGCCGTCCGTCAAAAACCGTGGCTCTGACGGTGGTCAACATCCCATCCGTCAACCCGGTTAACAATCAAACCGTCTGTGCTGGCTCGAACACGGCTCCGGTCAATTTCTCGGGGCCCATTTCAGGCACAATCTTTAACTGGACAAACAACAACACGTCCATCGGTTTGGCGGCTTCTGGCACGGGCAATATCCCTGCATTTGCGGCACAAAACGCCACAGGAGCGCCAGTGACAGCGACGATCACCGTTACACCGGTGACCAGCCCCTCCACAGGTGCCCAATGTACCGGCCCATCCATTACATTCAGCATCACGGTTAATCCGATACCAAACGTGACCGCAGTAGCGAACCAAACTTATTGCAACGGTTCGTCGGTGCTGTCCATCGTTTTCACAGGCAACGTGCCCGGAGCCGTGTACTCCTGGTCGCGAACGGCCACGTCCATAGGTTTGGCTCCAACGAGCGGAACCAACACAGTTCCGGCGTTCACGGCGACCAACGCCACGACACTTCCGGTGACAAGCACGTTCACGGTTGTTGCCTCGTTCACCAACAATGGCGTAACCTGCACGGGCACTCCGATACAGTTCTCCATTACTGTAAACCCGACTCCGACTGTAAGCGCCACGCCGCTCGCCCAAACAATTTGCAACGGCGTGAACACCACGGCGATCAACTTTACGGGAACCGTAACCGGCACGGTGTTTAACTGGACGAACAACAACACCAGCATCGGCCTCGCTGCCAGTGGCACGGGTAATATCCCGTCTTTCGCGGCAGTCAATACGGGTGGAGCACCACAGGTAGCGACGGTAACCGTCACGCCGACATACACGAACAACGGTGTCACCTGCTCTGGCACGCCAGTATCGGTGACCATCACGGTGAACCCACGAGCACAAGTGAATCAGCCTGCCAACATCAGCACGTGCAGCGGTTCCCCAGTGTCCGTGACCTTCACGACGACCACTCCCGGCACGACGTATTCCTGGACCAACACGACCCCCGCCATTGGCTTGGCTTCGAGCGGTACAGGTAATATTTCCTTTACGGCGGCCACTGTGGGAGCGGCCACAACGGGCACGATAACAGTCACTCCGAACTACACAAACAACGGGGTAAGTTGCCCGGGAACTGCCGTCACGTTCACGATCACGGTGAACCCGAACCCTACGGTGAACCCTGTAGCGAACCAGCCCGTCATTTGCAGCGGCGACGCAACCAATCCGGTGTTGTTCTCCGGTGCCTTCCCCGGCACAGTGTACAACTGGACGAACAGCAACACGAGCATCGGCCTTGCCGCCAGCGGAACGGGCGATATCCCGTCGTTCACCACCGTGAACACTGGCACGACGATCCAAACGGCAACAATCACGGTCACGCCCTCGCTGACGACGGGCACCACGACCTGCACAGGAAATTCGATTACTTTCACCTACACCGTGTACCCGCGTCCGCAAGTCAACACCGGAGCCGACATAACAATTTGCCAGGATCAAAACGCAACCCTCTCGGTTGTACTTGGCGGCGGTGCCACGAGCGGTTTCTGGAATGGCGGTGCCGGTCAATTTGTACCGCCGAACACAACAACTACTACTTACATCCCGGCAGCCAGCGAGTACGGCACTACGGTCACCTTGCGGTTCACGAGCAACGACCCGTCCGGCCCCTGTCCGTCGGTTTCCGATACGATCCTGCTCACGGTCAATAAACTCCCGATTGTATTTGCGGGCAACGACGTCAAGATTTGCCCGGGTGCTACGCTGGACCTCGCCAAATTGGCGGCCACAATCACTGACAACGGCAGCGGCGTGACCACTGGCGTTTGGAGCTCGAGCGGTACAGGAACCTTCCAGCCCAACAATTCCTTCCCGCCCGGAGCAACATCTTACGTTCCAAGTGCGGCTGACTACATCGCCGGTTTCGTGACCCTCACCCTGACCAGCGCCGATCCAGATGGCCCCTGCAATTCTGTTTCTGATCAAGTGCGCCTCGGTTTCAAGAAATCCGGCGCACCGGTCTGCAACGACAACGTGCAGGTGTCATTGGATTCCACCGGCGTAGGATACGTTGAGCCGGACATGGTCATGGAGGGCACATACGAGTACGAGTTCTACACCGTTTCGATTATGGAAAACGGTTTGAGCATCGGCGACTCCGTGACCTGCGCACACGTCGGCAAAACATTTACGATCAAGATCACAGATATTTGCACAGGCAACATTTGCTGGGGCTCCATCAAAGTGGAAGATAAACTGCCACCGAAGATGACCTGCAACAACTACAACTTGGTGTGTGTGGTCGAGAACTACGATCCAAACTATATCCTGAACACACTCGGCGTGCAAAACGCCGTTCCAACGGTAGTGGAAAACTGTCCTCCCGCAACACTGGAGCATGTGGATGACTTTACCGATTTGGATTGCACTCAGTCGTTCAGCGCTCGCTTGCGCCGCACTTGGACAGCCACGGATGCCAGCGGAAACAAGAGCTCGTGCATACAGACGATCAATTTTGAGCGCCGCGGTATCGCCAACGTGCTCTTCCCTGCCGATGTCACCATCTCCTGCAACGCCAACGGCGTGAACACCACACCGGCCGCTACAGGAGCCCCGTATTTCACAGCCTTCAACCAAAACTGGCCGATCCTGCCGACAGTAGGTGCTTGCGAAATCCAGAGCGCACACGTTGATCAGGTATTGCCGGTGTGCGACGGTACGTACAAAATCCTCCGCACCTGGACGGTTTACGATTGGTGCTTGCCCACCAAACCCACACCGCCCAACCAAAACCCGCTGTATTTCATCCAGGTAATCAAGGTGGATGACCTCACAGGCCCGGCGTTTACCTGCCCGGCCAACATCACCGTGGGCACGGATGCCACAGCTTGTTGTGCTTCAACGGACCTGCCTGATATGATTGTGGAAGATGCTTGCTCGAGGATCAACAGCGCCACAGCGCGTATCGTCGTGCGCGATCCGGTGACGAACATGGTGATCGTCACGCACGATTTCGATGGTTCGATCCAAGATTTTTCGGGCAACAACCACTGGGATCCTGACACCCTCGTGGCCTACGGGTTGACCGAATGCCTGCCCCTTGGTGCGCACACGGTGACCTACTCGGTCAAGGACGACTGCGACAATATCCGAACCTGCACCTTCCGGGTGACCGTGGACGACCGTACCCCGCCGGTGGCGGCCTGCGATGACTTTACCAACGTTTCGCTCGGAGTGAGCGGCGAGGCATTCGTCAACGCAGCCACATTCGACGACGGCTCATACGACAACTGCGGCACCGTGTCGTTCAAAGCACGACGGATGGCCTCCAACTCCTGCCAGTCCAGCAGCCAGTTCTATGATCAGGTCAAGTTCTGCTGTGAAGATATTGGCGACACGATTGTGGTGGTATTCCGGGTATACGACATCATAGCGCAAACCGGTGACGTATCGTTGACGTACGAAGAGCCAAACTCCAACGATTGCATGGTGCGGGTATTTGTCGAAGACAAAATCAAACCGTACTGCAAGCCGCCAGCACACGTAACGGTCTCTTGCGAAGGGTTCGATCCCTCGCTCTGGCCATACGGTTATGCAACTGCCGAGGACAACTGCTGTGTGGATACCGTCACAGAATCGCGAAACCTGTCACTGTTTGATACCGTTTGCAACCGCGGCACGATCATGCGAACCTTCATCGCCCATGACTGTGGCGGCCAAAGCGCGACCTGTACACAACGGGTGGTGGTAAACTACAACCAAAACTATTTCCTGCGCCTCCCCAACGACGTAATTGTAACCACCTGTGATGGCACAGGCAACTACGGCGAACCTGCTTTCTTCGGCAAGGATTGCGAATTGCTCGGCGTGTCGCACTTGGATGAAATTTTCACGGTGGTGCCCGATGCTTGCTTCAAGATTGAGCGAACGTGGACGATCGTCAACTGGTGTACTTACGACCCAAACATCGGCTGTACCGAGGTTCCCAACCCGAACCCTAACCCGGCCACCAACCATGCATCGAACCTGCCCGGCCCAACCGTGTCGCCAGCTGGTACGCCTGCACCTTGGACACCAACTGTAGTCGCTATTTTGCCCGGCCAAACACCGACAAACTACTCCACGTTCTGGAAGGCTAACACCAACTGCTACCGCTACAAACAGATTATCAAGATCATAGACACACAAAAGCCCGTGATCGAAAACTGCCCGGCCAGCCCGCAGGAGGTTTGTGATATCACAGCCAATGCCGGTGATCTGTGGAATGCGATGTACTGGTGGGATAATACCACAGGCAGCCACGACCTGTGCGAAGGCCCGACGGACCTTTCGATCACGGCCACCGACCTGTGCTCCAACGAAAACGTGAACATCCGTTACCAGCTGTTCCTTGACCTGGACGGTGATGGCGTGATGGAAACAATCATCAACAGCAATCAGACCGGCCTTGGCGGGTTGGGATGGAACAACGTTCCGTTCGGCAACGCTGGCGGCGGCTCCGGCTCGCCCCGCGAATTCGACCACCGCCCTGTACCGTCCAATCAGAAGTACGGCTTTGCCCTGCAAACGACGATAAGCGGTACTAAAAAATCCGCATCGGTTCGCTGGAATACCCAGCAGGCCCAGTCAACATTTGTTACACCAGAGTTGCCCTACGGTGTTCACAAGATCAAGTGGCTCGTGGAAGACGGTTGTGGAAACGAACAGTTCTGCGAGTACATTTTTGAGGTGAAAGATTGTAAGAAGCCCACGGTGATTTGCGTCAATGGCTTGAGTGTGAATATCATGCCGACCAAGATGATCGCACTTGGCGTAAATGACTTCCTGCTCAGCACGTCCGATAACTGCACTCCAGCCAACAAGTTGGTGACAGCTATCCGCCGCGCAGGCGCTGGTACGGGCTTCCCGCTCAACCCCGACGGCACGCCGCAGAAAACGGTGACCTTCACTTGCGCCGACCTCGGCAAGCAAAACGTGGAAGTATGGTCGCGCGACTTGGCTGGCAACGCCGACTTCTGCATCACGTTCGTTGACGTACAAGACAACATGAACAATTGCTCGTCCACACATGCTACCGTTGCCGGTGCGCTGAAAACGGAGAGCAGCAATGGCTTGGAAGATGCCTCGGTATCCGTGGGCAACGCTACAGCTCAATCCGATGCATCCGGTATGTATCTCACCTCGGGCCTGCCCTATGGTAACGATTACACCGTGACTCCACTCAAGGACAACGACCCGCTGAACGGTGTTTCGACCTTCGACTTGGTGCTCATCAACAAGCACATCCTCGGCCTCGATCCGCTGAACAGCCCGTACAAAATGATCGCTGCGGATGCCAACAACAGCCGCTCGATCACCACGTTCGACATCGTTGAACTGCGCAAACTGATCCTCGGCATTTACACCGAACTGCCGAACAACACCTCTTGGCGCTTCGTGGACCAAACCTTCGGGTTCCCGAATCCGGCCAACCCATTCCAGACGATCTTCCCGGAGACAAAACAGTACGCTGGCTTGCAGAGCAATATCTTCGACGCGGACTTTTTTGCCGTGAAAGTGGGCGACGTAAACGGCAACGCCGTTACGAGCACGCTGATGAGCACGGAAGACCGCACGGCGGGCACGCTGTTGTTCGACGTACAGGATCGCACGGTGAAAGCCGGCGAAACCTTCACGGTCAACTTCAAGGCTGCCGAGAAAGTGCAGGGCTACCAGTTCACACTGAACCACACCGGTCTCGAACAGGTTGACGTGAAACCGGGCACCAACATGAGCCTCGCCAACTTCGGCGTGTTCGCCGACGACAAGGCGCTGACGACCAGCTGGGACGGCGACGTTCAGGGCGAGTTCGCGCTGACGTTCCGCGCTACTGCTTCCGGCGAACTGAGCCGTATGCTGGGTGTATCGGGTCGCATCACGAAGGCTGAGGCGTACAACGCCGGTGCTGAGCGCCTGCAAGTTGGTTTCCGTTTCAACGGTGCCAACGGCCAGACGATCACGGGCTTAGGCTTCGAGCTGTACCAGAACTCACCGAACCCGTTTGTGAGCAAGACGCAGATCGGCTTCCACCTGCCCGAGGCAGCTACGGCCACACTGACGATCTTCGACGAGACGGGCCGCATGCTGTTCACGCAGCGTGGTGACTTCGGCAAAGGCTACAATGCCGTTACTGTTGACCGCGCGGTTCTGAACGCTACTGGTGTGCTGTACTACACGCTGGAAACAGCGAAGGAAAGCGCAACGCGCAAGATGATTCAATCTAAGTAAGTTATCAAGGTCGGAAGGATTCAAAACCCTTCCGACCTTTTATTGATAACCACCAAAAATAAGGGGCTGCCTCCAGATCGGAAGCAGCCCCTTGTTTTATTGTTTCAATGGAACACCGCACTCAGCGTTTCCCCAAAATACCGCCAAGAATTTGGCCGAACAGCCCCCCTCCGTCTTGCTGCGGTTGTTGTTGCTGTGGTTGGTTGCCGCCAAGCACACCGCCGAGTACCGAGCCGATGAGATCGCCGAAGCCGCCCGACTGTGCGTTTTGGGCAGACCCCATCAGCACCTGAGCCAACCCGCCGAGGTCGAAGCCTTCCGAGTTTTTTGCGCGGCCAAGCACGCCCATCACGATGGGCGCGAGCACGGGCATCAGTTTCATGATCTGGTCCATGTTCAGGCCGGAGCTTTGGCTGACCTGCTGGGCGGCTGTTTCTTGCCGGTCGCCGAGGATGTGGCCGAGAATGCCTGCACCATTCATAGCGCCCGAGGCATTGCCTTGTTGAGACATATTTCCGATCATGCCCATCAAGTCGTCAAGGACACTGCCGTCATGGTCTTGGTCGAGCGCCGACATGAGCGACGATAGGCCGGACTCATTCGTGGCGTTGTTGGCCAACCCGCCGATAAGGGTGGCAAAAATTCCATTCGCCGCTGCTGCTGTTTGTTCTTTTGGCGCTCCAATCTGTTGGCTGAGATGGTTTAGCACGTTGTCGGACAGCTGGCCTTGGAGCAAGTTCATTAAATCCATAAGAGGAAAGTTTGTTGTGTGAAAAGTGAAATGGCGCGAATGCGCATACAAGTGACATTATCAACTTCACCGCAGAGACGCGGAGGTTTTTCAAGTGTTTGATTTTTAGAAAAATAATAAACTCTGCGTCTCAGCGGTGAATTTGAAAATGTCCAGTACGGTCGCGAACGCGGCACAAAATTGGCTCTTTGCTGAAAATATTTTCACACGGGGGAGTTAATTTTCAGAAAAGCATGACTTTTACGCTCGAACTCGTCCAACAAAGTATTTTGGTGCAGCGTTTTTCGAGCCACCGATCAGCACTAATGGATTACCGCGCCGCTAAATTCTACATCCTTGCAAGACTGCGAACAGAGCTGTCCGACAAGCTGCTCTACCACGGGCTGCACCACACGTTGGACGTGCTTTCAGCGGCCAAAAGTCTCTGCGAAAGCGAGGGCGTGCGCGGGCACTCGCGGGCATTGGTCAAAACAGCCGCGCTTTTTCACGATGCGGGGTTTGTTCACGACAGGCACGCCGGCCACGAATACGAAGGCTGCCTGATCGCCCGCACAGCGCTGCCCGGTTTTGGATATTCCAGCGACGATATCGAAACTGTTTGCGGCATGATCATGGCCACAAAAATCCCCCAGTCGCCCACCAACCTGCTCGAACAAATTATTTGCGATGCTGACCTGGATTACCTCGGGCGTGCCGATTTTTTCCGAATAGGTGACTCGTTATTCCGTGAACTGTCGGCATACGGCCTGCTCCAAGGCGAGCAGTCTTGGAACCGCCTTCAGGTCAATTTCCTCGGTGCCCACCATTTTCACACCAAAACAAACCGGGCCTTGCGCGAGCCGGTCAAACAGCAATACCTGAACGAACTGAATGTTTTGGTGGCCACCTACAATGTTTAGCACGCGCTGCTGCGGCTATTCCCTACTTTCGCGCCGCCAAACCAATTGCACATTTAAAACACTACAACTCGCATGGAAATCATAGGCATACTCGGCGCGGGGGCCATGGGCAGCGGTATCGCCCAAGTGGCGGCCTCACGCGGACACTCGGTCGTCGTGTGCGACAACCTGACCCCCGCCCTGAAAAAATCGGGCAAGAACCTGAAAGTCACTTTGGAAACCTTGGTGGAAAAGAGCAAAATGACCCAGAGTGAATCCGAAAAAATCTTTGACCGGATTCAGTTCACCGATCACATGAGCGATTTCCGCGATTGTTCGGTCGTGATCGAGGCCATTGTGGAGGATATTGAACTGAAGCGCATCGCGTTTAAGGGCATCGAGGCAATGGTGCAAGGCGACACGATCATCGGGAGCAACACGTCTTCCCTGTCCATTTCTGCCATGGGTGCCCAGCTCAAGCACCCGGAACGCATCCTCGGCATCCACTTTTTCAACCCCGCCCCGCTCATGCGCCTGGTGGAGATCATTCCCGCGCTGCAAACCGATAATTCGGTCATCGAACGGGCGCGCAAACTGATTGACAGCTGGGGCAAAACCACCGTGCTGGCCAAAGATACCCCCGGGTTTATCGTCAACCGTGTGGCCCGGCCTTATTACGGCGAAGCGCTCCGCATCCTTGAAGAAGGCATTGCCGATGCGGCTACCATAGACTGGGCCATGCGCGAACACGGCGGCTTCCGAATGGGGCCGTTCGAACTCATGGATTTTATCGGGAACGATATCAATTACACCGTCACCGAAACGGTGTTCCGCTCGTTTTACTTCGATCCGCGCTACAAACCGTCTTTTACCCAAAAAAGACTTGTGAACGCCAACTACCTCGGACGGAAAACAGGGCGCGGATTTTACGACTACCGCGAAGGTGCGGTGCTGCCCGAACCCACCCGTGATGATCTGTTGGCCAAACAGGTAGTCACCCGCATCGTCGCCATGCTCGTCAACGAAGCCGCCGACGCATTTTACCTGGGCGTGGCCAACCGCGAGGATATTGACTTGGCTATGACTCAGGGTGTCAATTATCCCAAAGGCCTGCTCGCCTGGGCCGACGAGATCGGCATCGAAAGCATCGTATCGCAATTGGACTGGTTGCACGCCGAATATTGCGACGACCGCTACCGCTGCTGCCGCCTGCTGCGCATCATGGCACGCGAAAAAAGAACGTTCTTTTGACCATCATCACACACACCAAAACCGATACCGTTTATGTACAAAACATGCCTGATTGCCGCATTTGGCGTACTCGTTTGCACCAGCCTCTGTGCCCAAAAAACTAAACCTGCCGACAACAAAGCCGTTTCCGGCATCGTGCTGCTCAATGAAAAAAAGGCCATTGACTTCGCCGGGCTGACCGCCGCCGCGAAAAAAGACTGGGGCATTCGCTTGGACTCGTCCAATATTTCCGGAAAAAACCTCGCCCTCTACACCACCGGGGCCACGATCATGCTGACATACACGGACTACCCCGCGGCACCAGCCGAAATCCGGTCGGCTGCAGAAGGTGCCTGGATGTGGCCCGCCGCCAAAACCGAAGCCCCCAAACACTTGGCACAAGTAGTCGTCACTGTCGTGGGGGCACCAAACAAGTCCTTGCAATTGTACAAACTGTACACCCGTGTGGCTGCCGCCGTCCTGGACAACACACGATCCTGCGGGGTTTACCTGCCCGGCCAATACCTGTTGCAGTCAAAAGCGTTTTTCCTGCAAGCGGCCCGCAACCTGGACCAGAACACCCTGCCAATTTATTGCTGGGTTTATTTCGGCATGTTTCAGGACGGCGGGCAAGCCTGCGCGTATACCTACGGTTTGCCGGAGTTTGGCATGACCGATCTGGAGATCGTAAAGTCCAACCACACGCTTCAGGAGGCGCACGCTGTTTTGTACGATGCGGCAAAAGATGCACTGCAAAACAACCGGTTCTTGCAGGACGGCTCGGTGCTGGAAACCCTCGAAGGCAAAAAGTACACGCTCACACAGTCTGCGTCGCCGTACTTGCAGGGGCGGCAAACGCTGAAAATGGCGTATTGAAACAGAATCAAACCACACCAAACACCATGACTCGGTCCAAATTTTCACTTGGTATTTTTCTCCTGGTGGCCTTGGCGGCCTGCGGCCCCAATGTCGAGACGGTGGAGATGAAAAATGATTTTGGCCAGACCGAACGCTACCAGCGCCGCAAGAAGGACTTCGCGAAAGAGGGCCTTTACCAACGGTTTCACGAAACGGGCTACCTCATCGAAGAAGCGCATTTTGTGAACGACACCATACACGGCGAGCGCAAACAATTTTATCCGAACGGAAAAATGGAACGCACCGAGGCCTACGAGCGCGGCACTCTCCACGGCCCAATGGTTTTGTACTATGAAAACGGCCAAATACAGTTGGAACAGTCGTACGTCCACGGGGTGCTGCAGGGGCTGAGCACGAAATGGTACAAGTCAGGGGTGGTGTCGGAAAAAGTGGCCATGCGCGACAACGAGGAAAACGGCCCGTTTACCGAGTGGTACGAAAACGGCAACCTGAAGGCTGAAGGTTTTTACTTGAACGGCGACAATGAGCATGATACGCTCAAATTATACGACACCCTTGGGCAACTCGAACGCCGCATGGTGTGCCATGAGGGAGCCTGCCACACAATCTGGAAAAGGGAGTGAGGTTAGAAGGTTTCTGGTTGGCGGGTATTGACAAAACTGAAGGTATGAACACAATTTTCCTTTTCTCTTTTTCTTTGCTGTCCGGCTTTGTGGGCTTTTTCAACCGACTGACCTGCTTGGTGTTGGCCTTGTTTTTCCTGTTGCCCATGTATTCTGTGGCGCAAATTACCGGCGGGCAGCACGTGTTCCAGTTTTTGAGCCTGTCGCCCTCGGCTCGTGTGACGGGACTCGGCGGTATGCAGATCACCGTTCGGGACGACGATGTGGCGCTCGCCGCCACCAACCCGGCAGCGCTAAACCCGCTGATGGACGGCCAAATGGCGTTCAATCACAACTTTTTCCTCGCGGATATTGAGCATGGCTACGCAGCCTACGCCACCAACCTACCCAAGATCGGCTTCACGGTACACGGCGGCTTGCAGTACATGAAATACGGCGACATACCGATGACCGACGAGTTTGGCAACAAACTGGGCCAGATTGCCGCCTCCGAAACGGCGTTCACCCTCGGCGGAGCCCGGCAACTCGGCCCCAAGTTGTCCATCGGCATGAATCTGCGTTTCGCCGTTTCCACCCTCGATGTATACCAGTCCACCGCTCTGGCTGCCGACGCTGGCATTTTGTACGCCGATACGGCCCGCTTATTTTCGGTAGGCGCTGTGCTACGCAATGTAGGCACCCAAATCGCCAACTACGACGGCCTGCGCGAAAAACTGCCGACTGACTTGCAGGTCGGCGTGAGCAAACGCCTGCGCTACCTGCCCTTCCGGCTCACCATCATTGCCCACCACCTGCTCCAGTGGGACATCCGGCACGACGACCCGCGCCTGCAAAACGGCAACAACCTGCTCTTCGGCGGTGGCGAGGACGAACCGGCCGGCAACTCGGGCATTGACAATTTTTTCCGCCACTTCATTTTTAGCGGCGAGTTTCTACTGGGCCGCAACGAGTCGTTCCGCGTCCGATTGGGCTACAACCACCTGCGCAAACAAGAACTGAGCGTGCGCGACTACCGCAGCCTCGCCGGGTTCTCCATGGGCGTGGGCATCAAGGTGTCCCGCTTCCGCATTGACGTGGGCTATGCCGCCTACCACCTCGCGGGCGGTGTCCTGCATTTTGGCATGAGCACCAACCTCAAAGATTTTTTCTGATGCGCCGCTTCGGTCTCATCGGCTTTCCGCTCGGGCATTCGTTTTCAAAACATTTTTTTGAAGAAAAATTTGAACGAGAGGGCATAGCCGACGCGCGTTACGACCTGTTTCCGATGGCCGATATTCGGCAATTGCCTAACCTCCTGGCCGAGCACCCCGACCTGTGCGGCCTGAACGTGACCATTCCGCACAAACAATCCGTGCTGCGCTACCTGCACGATCTCGACCCGACAGCACGGGCCGTGGGCGCGGTAAACACCGTTCGCATCCGAAACGGTCGGTTGAAGGGCTACAACACGGACGTGATCGGTTTTGAAAAATCGCTGCTGGGCTGGGCACCTTTTGTGGCCCAAGCGCCCACGCCCGGCATGGATCAACCTTGGTTTTCGCCGTTGGATGGCCCACCGGTGGAGTATATGCGTGCTGTCGTACTCGGTACCGGTGGCGCGGCCCGCGCGGTGGGCTATGTTTTGAAAAAATGGGGCGTGCATGGCACATTTGTTTCCCGCGCCCTAAAAACCGAGGGATACATCTCGTACGACAAACTAAACGCCCGCACGGCAAGCGATTTCACCCTGCTCGTAAACGCTACACCCGTGGGCACTTACCCGGATGAGGATGCGTGCCCGCCTGTTCCGTTCGATCTTTTGGGCGAAAGACATTTGGTGTATGATTTGGTTTACAATCCTGCCGAAACGCTACTTTTGCGACGCGCCAGAGCCAAAGGCGCTGCGGTCAAAAGCGGACTGGAAATGTTGTATTTGCAGGCCGAAGCCGCTTGGAATATTTGGCAAGTATGACTGTGTTCACCGCAGAGACGCGAAGTTGTTTTTTGATGAAAAATAACTTCGCGCCTCCGCGTCTCTGCGCTGAACACAGTTTCTCCCTAACCAGCTCAAGCCGGACCCGATGCGTGCAGCAAACAACAACCCGACAACCGATCCCCCCCAGCCCCTGGTGGATTTTTCCAACACGGAAATTGCCTTTTCTCACCTCACCGACCGGGAGTTGAAAAAAACCGCGTGGCTGTTCCGCTTGATGAGCAAACCTTGGTTGGTTCGGCTCGGCTCGGGGCCAACGCTTTGGGCTGTAGAACACAACGTGCCCTTCGTTGAGCGCATCGTCCAAGGCACAATCTTCGAGCACTTCGTGGGCGGCACCACACTGCTCAACAGCCAGCCCAATTCCGAACGCTTGGCTGCGAATAATGTGCTGACCATTCTCGATTACGGAGCCGAGGGCAAAGAGACCGAGACGGACTTCAACTACACCATGAACGAAAACCTGCGAGCCATTGACTTTGCCTCCCGCTCCAAGCATATTCCCGTGGTGAGTACCAAAGTAACGGGACTGGCCCGGCACGGGCTTTTGGAACGTATTCAGAGCGCCCAAACCCTGACCCGTGAAGAACTGAACGAGTACCGCAACGTGCTCAAGCGTATTGACGCGATCTGCTACCACGCCGCGCAGAAGGGCGTTTCGGTGTTCATTGATGCAGAAGAAAGTTGGATTCAGGACACCATTGATCACTTGGTGTGGCTGATGATGCGCCGCTACAACCGCCAGCGCGTGGTGGTGTACAATACCTTTCAGCTATACCGCACTGACCGCTTGCACTTCCTCATGGAGAGCTACGACCGCGCCCGCAAGGCCGGTTTCCTGCTTGGTGCTAAACTCGTGCGCGGTGCCTACATGGACAAGGAACGCCGGCGTGCCGCCGAAATGGGCTACCCCGACCCCATCAACCCCGACAAGAACACAGCTGACGACCACTACGACACCGCCGTGCGCTTTTGCCTCGACCACATCGAGCACATTGCCCTGTGCAATGCCAGCCACAACGCCAACAGCGCCCTGCTCCAGGCCGAACTGATGGAGAAAAAAGGCATCCAGCGGGACCACCCGCATACGCTGTTCAGCCAGTTGTTCGGCATGAGCGACAACGTGACCTTCAACCTCGCTCGTGCAGGCTTCCGTGTAGGCAAATATGTGCCGTACGGACAGGTGCGTGATGTAATTCCCTACCTCATTCGTCGGGCACAGGAAAACACATCCGTCACCGGCGATGTGGGGCGGGAACTGGCGTTGATTGAGCGGGAATTGCGGCGGCGGTTTTCGTAGTGATGAGTGATGCCAACGAACCCCTGCAACTCCGGGATGCGAAGGACAATGAATATCAGGCCTTTGGGAAATATACCTCGACTTGAGCGATGAAGTATTTTTCGTTTTCGAGCATCTGAACGACTGCGCTTGACTCGGGCAATGGTTTGATTTCATAGTCCGCCTCATTGCGACAATCAAATGCTTTTCGCAGCATCTCAAACATAACAGGCTCAAAATAGCCGCCCTATACTCGCCGGACACGATCAAAAGTTCGGCGGTTCCAACCGTTTCATGCGCCTGTCCAAGCCGAAGAAGGACCATTTGCTGTCGTTGCTCTGGGCCAATCATGCGTAGATGCCTTTTCTACTTGGAACGTACCTATTTAGCACCTGTATACGACGGCCCTAACCGTAAAGTTTTTTACCACAGATTCACACGGATTCACACAGATTCACACAGATTTTTCCTTGTCCGCTTTTAAATCTGTGTGAATCTGTGAAAATCTGTGGTGACAATTGTTTGCATCAGGAGGTACTAAATAGTTACCTTGGAACTATGAATTGGAAAAGTTAGGTCTTTTTGAAAAATACCAGACATTCTGTTTTGCCCACGTCCAGCGCCCTACCGCCCCGTCCCTTTCCGAAACCGGTACTCGTACCTGCCCGGTTCGCCCTCGTAGTAGCCGTCGAGCGCCACGAGGTTGTAAGCGCTGCGTATCAAGTCCACCACTTCGGCCATGGTATCGGCGCGGTTTCCATTGACACTGGTGATCACAAAGCCGGGAGCCATGTTGGTGTCGTACACGGTGCTGCCCTTGCGTATGCTTGACACCACGGCGCCACTGAGTCGAGTCCGGTTTTTCTCCTCGCGCGAGAGGTCGCGCAGCTCGATACCGAGGCTTTCGCTTAGTTCGGTGCCGCTGGCGCGGGGAATGGAGGCCGTGGAATTGTGCCGGTCTTTGAGCACCATGGCGGTTGTGCGTCGAATTCCGTTGCGCCAATACTCCACCGAGATGTGCTCGCCGGGGCGAAACCGGCCTACGAATTCTTGTAGCTCGGGTATGCGGCGCACGGGAGCCTTGTTGAGGCCAAGAATCACATCGCCCACTTGAAGGCCGGCATCGGCGGCGGAGCTGTTCTTGTTTACACGGGTCACACGGATGCCATCGGCGTTGGGCAGGCCCATGTCGCGGGCTGTTTCGCTGTCGAGGTCTTCAATGTTTACACCGAGAAAAGCCCGGTGTACCTCGCCAAACTCCCGCAGGTCACGGATCACTTTTTGGGTCAGGTTGGACGGCACTGCAAAAGAATAGCCCTCATAACTCTCTGATTTGGTCAGAATGGCCGTGTTGATGCCGACGAGCTCGCCGTAGGTGTTCACCAACGCGCCGCCGCTGTTGCCGGGATTGACAGCTGCGTCGGTCTGGATGAACGATTCGATGCTGGTGCTGCCGCCGAGAATGTTGATGTTTCGACCCTTGGCGCTCACGATGCCGGCGGTGACTGTGCTTTCCAAATTGAACGGGTTGCCCACGGCCAGTACCCATTCGCCCACCCGCACGGAGTCGCTGTTGCCAAAAACGAGGAACGGCAGGTTGTTTTCGTCCACTTTCAGCAACGAAATATCGGTGGACGGGTCGGTGCCGACCAATTCGGCCTTGTACGTCCGTTTGTCGGACAGGGTGACTTTTATCTCCCGGCTGTTTTCCACGACGTGGTGGTTGGTCACGATGTAGCCGTCGGGCGAGAGGATAACGCCCGAACCGGACGAGCCGGACAGAGCAGAGCTGCCCCACACGCCGCTGCGCGTTTCGATCAGGGCGCGGATATTGACCACGGCGGGCGTAGCCACCTCGGCGGCGGTGGTGAAATTAGTGGGCGCAGCAGACACAAACCCCTCGGCGGAGCGGGTGCTGAACAGTTTGTCTACCAGTTTGGCGTACTGCGCTTCACCGCCACCTTCGGGTGTGTTCCAGTAAACCCGGTATGGGCTTTCCAACTGACGGTACAGCAAAACAGACAGCAGGGCGCTGGTCAGCGCCACGGCAAAAAGTTGGAGCGTGCTTTTGTTCATACGTTGTAAAATGTTGGACAGGAAGGACAAATTCGGCGGGAAAATGTTGCCAAGTAGCTGGTGTCACTAAAAAACCGTGCCGTTTGCTGTATTCCGTGCGGTCAACCCAAACTCTTTTTCCATTTTCGCACCAAAATTTGATACATGCACTTTTGGAAATACCAGGGAGCGGGCAATGACTTCATCCTCATTGATCAGCGTCGTGAGCGTTGGCTTGGCCGTGAAGATACCGAAGAAATAGCCCGGCTCTGCGACCGGCATTTCGGTGTCGGGGCCGATGGGCTGATCTTGCTGCACGAGCACCCAGACTTCGATTTTGAAATGGTGTACTTCAACGCCGACGGCGGAGAGAGCAGTATGTGCGGCAACGGCGGCCGCTGTATCACTGCTTTTGCGAAGGAGATCGGCATAGTCCGGGAACGGTACCGGTTTTTGGCCGTTGACGGCCCACATGAGGCAGTGATTATGACAACATCAGAAAATGAAACCTGGGTGGAACTCCGAATGGGCGACGTATTGCAAGTGGAACAATTGGTGCCCGCCCCCGACTTTGTGCTCAACACCGGCTCACCGCACTTTATCCGATTTGTATCGAATCTTGGTAGTCATGACGTGGTGCGTGAAGGCCGAGAGGTTCGCTACTCGGAACGTTTCGGCGTAGCCGGCATCAACGTAAACCTTGTGGAGGAAACGCCCGATGTTCTGCGCATCCGAACCTACGAACGCGGTGTGGAGGACGAAACCCTCGCCTGCGGAACAGGTGTGACAGCCGCCGTGCTCGCCCGCCATGTTTGGCAAGGCCGCCAACCAGGCATACACGAGGCGGCTGTCTTGGCTGTTGGGGGAGATTTGCGCGTGCGGTACCACGCTCATGCCGACGGCTCTTTTTCAGAAATCTGGCTTTGTGGGCCCGCAGTCGAGGTGTTTAACGGCACTATTTCAACACACAAGGACGAATCTGCCGGTTGAAACCGAATCATCTGGCACAACCGAAAAAATATGTTTGACTGGCTTTCTGTTCGCTCACCTGCATTGGCTGCACAAGCTGCCTGGCACGACGGCTCCTACGACGAACCAAGTCTGTTCCACCTCGTGTACCGACCCGACGGGCCGTTCGCCATTTCCTGTGGGGCCGGTTTGCTGGCCGAACATGTGCGGCATTTTCGGTTTTCGCCCCCGGTCATCTTGCGAATGGGACAAATGACCGACGAACGGGGGCAAGCGTTGTTCACCGAGAGTTTTCTCAATTATCTCCAGCGCTTGCGCCTTCGTGCCGACGTGTGGGCCGCCCCGGAGGGCATGTTGTTGCTGCCCGGCGAGCCGTTGGCAGTGCTGCGCGGGCCATTCGCCCAAATATTGCTGATGGAATCGGCGCTGCATTGGCTGCTGTGGCACCCAACCCAATGGGCTACTCGCGCGGCACAGGTGCGGTGGGAAAAACACGCTTGGGCAGAGGAGGACACCCCTCCGGCACCCATCACGACATTTGATCCCGATGGTTGGAAAACCCGGGCCGAGTACATTGGCGGTGTTGCGAACGGTGAAAACGGCAGTCAACTACGACCCACTGGCGAGGGCGAAGGCCTGCTCGCCGTTTGGCGTGCAGGCACTGGGGCTTCGGTCAAACACAAACCATTGGTGCAAATCCGCCGCGTGTACAAGGGCAACCACGCTCTCGGCGACATCTGGCTGACCCAGGAGCAGGAGGAGCAGGCCAGTGTCAGCAAAACCTCCGCTGGAATCGTGGATGTCCGAACGCACCGACACCGGACGCTGAAGTTCACGCGGTTTCAGAACCTGTACCAACCGCTCTTGGCCAAGGGACACCCGGTGCTGGCCAATACACGCCCCGGGTACCTGCGCCAGCGCACGCTCAAGCAGTTGGAAGCCTTCCACTTTGCGCCCTTAGACGGGTACCCGCACGGGTGGTGGGGCTGATTAGAGCCCGTTTAAATTCAGCGTTGATTGCAAATAAATCGGCCCCAGTGCCTCCCTATCCGGCTTAGCAGGTTACCTTGTGCCCCGACGAAAAACAGCAAAGCAGGACAATGGCATTCATAGACAAAATTTTAAGAGAACCGGCCTATGGCTGGATGGACGAAAAAGGCGACCTCATTAAACCGACCGCAGGGCAGTTGTTTGCCGAGTTTTTTTCCAGAATAAATGTATTCAAGTCGAAAAGGAACTGGGTGGCCGCGCTTTCGTGGCTCTGGATAGTACTACTGATCCCGTTCTTTTTTCTTTTTTTCCTCCAGTACTTCAGTTGGTGGCTGCTCGTCGTCGCGTTCGTGTACAGCATGGTGCTGATGGGAACGCACGGTACTATTTGGTACCACCGCTACAGCACGCACCAGGCATATACGTTCAAAAACAAGTTTTGGCGGTTCGTGACGCGCAACCTTGTCATCAAGATGTTGCCGGAGGAAATTTACGTGGTTTCGCACCACGTTCACCACACGAAATCCGACGAGCCCGGCGACCCGTACAATACCCACGCCGGGTGGCTGTACTGTTTTTTGGCCGATGCCAACCACCAGCCCATTGCTTTAGACCTCGATGAAAAAGACTACGCAGGCGTTGCAGGCCTGCTGCAACACACGGGCATGGCCTGCAATTCGTACAGCGAATACCAAAAGTGGGGATCGGTGGCCCGCCCGGCCAACATGCTCGCCAACTGGGTGCTGAACTGGTCGTTCTGGTTTGCCATGTTTTACCTGATCGGTGGCATGGCGCTCGCGTCCGCCATTTTTGCCGGGGCATTGGTGTGGGGTGTGGGTGTACGCACGTTCAACTACGAAGGCCACGGCAAAGGGCATGACCTGCGAAAAAAAGGCGTGGACTTTGACTGGCGGAACATGTCCGTGAACCAGTACTGGCCCGGTATCGTGGCCGGGGAATGGCACAACAACCACCACCTGTTCCCTCGAAGCGCCCGCTCGGGCTTTTTGAGCCACCAGGTGGATTTTGCCTGGTGCTACATCTACGGGCTGTACCTGATAGGCGGGGTCACGTCCTATCAGGACTCGAAAACGCAGTTTTTGAAAAACTACTACGAACCGTTTCAAAAGACTGCTGGATAGGGCGGGAGGACTGTGGTCGACTCAGGGCAAAACCCGGGATGGTCACCCCATTGAAACCATTTCCAACTGTACTTTCGCTTGTCGCGCTCGGGCCACAATTTTTTCCAACTTGGCCGCTTGTTGGTCATCAAGCCACTCTTCGCCGCATTGCTGACAAATGTGGGCAGGTACTTTACGCACCACGATCACGCCCGATTGCAGGTCGAGGCTGAATGTGGTGGTACCGGGCTTGACTTGGCCGCTGCAGAGCGGGCAGACTGCGGGGATGTGCTTCATTTTTTCTTTGTTTTAAAGTCCTGCTCAAAAATGTTTAGATCGGGTTCGTATGTGGTAATGATATATGCGATTCTTTGCTTTTCATCAAACGAGGCTACGACGTGAATAGGGCGTTTGCCGGAAAAACCCAACAGCAACACACTTGGGAAAGGTTGGTCGTAGCCGTACACTTGAATAATATCACCATGTGCCAATGCCGCCATTACTTCTTCACGGCTGATATTGCGCAACAGCATTTTCTATAGCGTGTGTTTTCGCATACTACTGGACATTTTTCGCGGAGGTAGACTTGCCAAGTTTTAAAAACTTGGAAAGTCTGGTCGTTCGAAAAAAATGTCCAGTAGTATGGTGTTTTCGCCAAACGATACTGCCCTCATTAACAGATTTTTGAAAAAGGTCTGAATCAAATGGAAACAGTATGTGCTTGGATTGCCGTGGCATTAATTTTCAGGCTTTTTTCTAATGAGTAAGATATCCTCGTAAAATTGAGCAACAAAAGTACATTTTTTTCTCACCCCTCCCGTTTCCGCACCATCGTCAAAATCGTCGCCACAGCCACGGTTTCTCCTGTTTCGTCATACACGTCCACGAGCCACTTGACAATGCCACGCGGAATAGCGCCCACGCCCTCGCGGGTGGGGTCGTGCTCCTGTTCGATTTTTTCCTTCACGGTTAGTTTCACGCCGATGGTCATGCCCGGGTACACGGGTTTGGTGAAGCGGCACTCGTCGAGGCCGTAGTTGAGCAGAACGGGGCCTTTTTTTGCATCCACAAACAGGCCGGCGGCTTTGGACAACACGAAGTAACCATGCGCCACACGCCCGGTGAAGGGCGTGCCTTCGAGCGCGGTGGCATCCGTATGGGCGTAAAAATTATCGCCACTCACGTTCGCAAAATTGTGAATGTCGGCCTCACTGACGGTGTGTTTGGCTGTGACAAGTGTTTCGCCCACGAACAAATCGTCGAAGTGTTTTTTGAATGGGTGTACCTGTGTTTCGGTTTGCTCTGCACCGGCTTGGTATTGATTGGTCACGTTGGTAATGTCGGTCGGGTGACCCTGTATGGCCGTGCGCTGCATGTAGTGCAGCACGCCCCTTACGCCGCCCATTTCTTCGCCGCCGCCCGCGTGGCCGGGGCCGCCGTGTACGAGTAAGGGCATGGGTGCGCCGTGCCCCGTGCTTTCCTTGGCGGAGTTGCGATTGAGCAGGAGGATGCGCCCGTGGTGGGCGGCGGCCTCCAGCACATACTCGCGCTGGATGCGACGGTCATAGCTGCAGATGGTGCTCACGAGCGAGCCTTTGCCCATGCGGGCGATTTCGATGGCCTCATCAAGGGTTTTGTAGGGCATTAGCGTGCTGACAGGGCCGAAGCACTCCGTTTCATGGCTGAGGATTTTTTGTAGCGGCTGGGCATTGAGCAACAGCACTGGCGGCAAAAAAGCACCGCGCTCCCGGTCGGCGCCCACTACGTCGAACTGCTCCAGGTTGCCGAATACGATGGGTGTGTTTTCGGCAAGAACAGCGAGTTTTTCGCGCACACGGGTCAGCTGGGTGCGGTTGATGAGCGCCCCCATGCGCACGCCCTCCACGGACGGGTCGCCCACGGTGGTTTGGCCGAGGGCTTTGACGAGGGCGGCCTGCACGTCCTCCAGCAGGCTTTCGGGCACTAAAATGCGGCGCACAGCGGTGCATTTTTGGCCTGCCTTGGTCACTATTTCGCGGCGTACTTCCTTTATGAACAAGTCAAACTCCGGTGTGCCTGGTACGGCATCTTCGCCCAAAACGGCGGCGTTGAGCGAATCGGCTTCCATCGTGAACGGCACGGAATTTTGGATGAGCGCCGGGTGTGCCCGCAGTTTTTTGCCCGTTTCGGCGCTGCCGGTAAAGGTGACCACGTCTTGGCTTTGCACGGAATCAAGGATGCCGCGCCCCTGGCCCACGAGCAGTTGCAGGGTGCCTTCGGGCAGGATGCCGGACGCGACGATGTCGCGCACCATCGCTTCGGTCAGGAAGGAGGTTTGTTCACTGGATTTCACCACGGCGGGTACGCCGGCGAGCAGGTTGACGGCTATTTTTTCCAGCATGCCCCAGATGGGGAAATTGAACGCGTTGATGTGTACAGCCACGCCCCGCTTGGGGGTCAGGATATGGTGCCCGACAAAGGTGTTTTCCTTGGATAAACGAATGGTTTCACCTTCCACAAAATACGGCTCGTCGGGGAAACGCCGGCGCAGGCTGCTGTACGCGAACAGGTTACCGATGCCGCCCTCAATATCCACCCAGGAATCGGCTTTGGTGGCACCCGTCCAGTGGCTGACGGCGTAGTAGTTATTTTTGCGTTCCAGCAGGTAAAACGCCAGCGCCTTGAGCATACGGCCGCGCTCGGGGAAGGTCAAGCGGCGCAGCGGCGGACCGCCTTTGGTGCGGCCGTAGTCGAGGATGGCAGCGTAGTCCAACCCCGAATCAGAGGCGGTGGAGATGATCTCGCCCGTGTAGGCATTGTACTGGGGCACTCCGTCGCCGTCGCCGGAAACCCAAGCGCCGAGGACGTAGTTTTGAAGTTTTTGCATGCGTGAAAGCGGTTAGAAGGTTTCGGGTTAGAGGGTTTCGGGTTGGAGAGTCGGGGCAAAAGTAGGGCGATTCCGGTTGTTTCAGGGGCTAATTTTTGCCGCCGCTTACGAGTTGGATGTGCCAGAGTGACTCAACAAATTATTGGAGTAGCCCAGAAGTGTCGTTGAAATTTTCAGCAAGGCACTAGTGCCTACGGCGAAAATTTCAACGCAGTATGAAGCAAAATTCGCCGCTTGCAGCCCGGCGACTGAAATTTAAACACGCTCTAAAATACCGGCGAAGGGGTTGAACCCGCCAGGAATTCTTCGAAGTTCTCTGGGTGTACGACCGACCACTCCGCGCCTGGGTAAGCCTCGGCAAAGGCACGTGGCATCTTGGCACTTCTGGTGGCGTTCCATTTGAACTCGAAGGCGGAGAGTTTGCCCCCGGCATCCTCTACGTAGTCAATTTCCTGCCCTTCGCTGGTGCGCCAAAAGTAGGCGTTGTGCAGGTAGGCTGCGTATTCGTTGCGTTTTCGGCGCTCACTGACGAGAAAGTTTTCCCAAAGCGCCCCCCTGTCCTGGCGGAGGTCAAGGGGGGTGAAGTTGTTGATGAGCATGTTGCGGATGCCGTTGTCATAAAAATAAACCTTGCGGGAAGTGGCGATTTCCTTGCGGAGGTTGCGGCTGAACGAGGGCAAACGAAAGATGATGAACGATTTTTCGAGCAGGTCGAGGTAACTGGCGACGGTCTCCTTGTTCACCTTGAGCAGGTTGGCCAGTCCGTTGAACGACACCTCGTTGCCCAATTGCAGCGCAACGGCCTGGAGTAGTTTTTCGAGTATTTCCTGGCGACGAATGTTGCCGAAGGAGAGTAGGTCTTTGTAGAGGTAGCCGCTTGCCAATGCTCTTAACATCCGAATATGGCTAAGTTCAGCGGATTAAACGGCCAAAAATTAGCCATATTTGGCCGTTAGTGGATTATCAACCCAATTTTTTTCATCGAAAACAGGAAAATCATGAAGTCAATCCTTTTCGCTGGCCTGCTCGCCTTTGCCGTTTGGCCACTTTTCGCCCAAACGGCCTCCCCCAGCCCCTCCCAAGGAGGGGAGAAAAGCGCCACTCCCCTTCCCGAGTGTACAGGGGCGGCGGCACCTACTCGCTTGCTTTTTTGCAAGAGGTGATCTCCACGTTATCCACGCAGAACCTGGCCAAAGCCAAAGTCACCGTCATCGCCGATGCCTGCCACGCCGGGAAACTGCCAGCATATCCCCGGGAGTGGCCTACCTCGTACCGCAACTCTCCCGACTCTTTCCTATTTTCGCACCTGTTTTTATCTCGTGCCTGCCACCACCCACATTCAATGAAACACCTCTCGTTCCTCCTCTTCCTCGCCCTGCCCGCCCTGGCCACCGCCCAGTGCTACACCGCCTACCGCGACCTCGGAAACAAACTCGTGGCCGAAAAACAGTACGACAAGGCCATAGAAAAATACACCGATGCCAAAGGATGCCGTACCAAACCCGCCGGTGCCGACAAGGAAATAAACGGCCTCATCGCCAAGGCGAACAAACTAAAAACGGCACCGGCCCCGATTAAAAAACCAATAACCAAGCCCGCTGGCCCTACCGAGGCTCAAAAACAGGCCGCCGCCGCCGCAGAAGCCGCCGCCCGCGCTGACGACACCGCCTGGGATATTGCCCAGGGCACCCTCACCGGCTGCAAACGCTACCTCAAAAACTACCCCTCGGGCCGACACGCCGCCGCCGCACGCCAGTGCGTGCAGGACTATTCCGACGACGACAGCGACGGCACGCTGAACAAGGACGACCGCTGCCCGGCCCAGAAAGGAACCGCCGAGCATGACGGCTGTCCGCCGCCGGTACCCGCTGTGCCCATGCCCGACATGGTGCCCGTGAAAGCCGGCTCCTTCACCATGGGCTGCACCGCCGAGCAGGGCAGCGATTGCGACAGCGACGAAAAACCCGCCCACCGTGTCACGCTCACCCGCGATTTTTATCTCGCCCGCCACGAGGTAACCAATGCCCAGTACGCCGCCTTCCTCACCGAAAAAGGCAACCAGACCGAAGGCGGTGTGGCCTGGATTGACCTCAGCGGCCAATGGAGCGACGCGGCCCGCTGCCGCATTGTGGCCGATGGCAAGGCCTTCCGCGCCCAAAGCGGCTACGAAAACCACCCCGTGGTGTACGTTTCCTGGTTTGGAGCCAGGGCATACTGCGACTGGCTGAGCAGCAAGACCGGAAAAAAATACCGCCTGCCCACTGAAGCCGAGTGGGAGTACGCCGCCCGCGGTGGCGAGCACTCCCTCCCTGCTGGGGAGGGCCGGGGTGGGGCCACGAAATATGCGGGCAGTGACAACCCCGACGACGTGGCCTGGTACTGGGAAAACTCCGGCGATCAGCGCCTGTCGGGCAGTTGGGACGCGGACAAACTCAAAACCAACAACTGCCAGCCCCGGCGCGTGGGCACCAAAACAGCCAATGCCCTCGGCCTGCACGATATGAGCGGCAACGTGTGGGAATGGTGCAGCGACTGGAAAACAGCGTATGCCTCCGGCGAGCAAACCAATCCCGCCGGGCCTTCCGATGGCAGCGCCCGTGTTGTTCGCGGCGGGGGGTGGAGCAGTTTTTCATGGGTCACCCGTGTCTCGTACCGGGGCAACTACGAACCGACCGCTCGGTACTACCTTATCGGGTTCCGGGCTGCCCAGGACAAATAGCCCTTTGGCTCTTTTATTTTTTTACCCTTTTTTTGGGTTTGTAGGGCTTTTTTTGGATTCGGCGAAGCCGACGATTTTTTTTGAAAAAGAGCTACCTTGCGTGCCGATCGGCCGTTAGTGCCGCGTCCGGCCAATAGGCCGCATGGAAGAGAGTGGGTCTGACGAACAGCGCCCGTGTTGTTCGCGGCGGGGGGTGGAACAATAATTCAAGGAACACCCGTGTCTCGAACCGGAACAACAACGAACCGACCGAACGGAACAACAATATCGGGTTCCGGGCTGCCCAGTACAGTGCCAAGCGGGTTTTTTTACCCCGTTTTTTTCGGCGTGCCGTTTTTTCAGGTATGCTTTGCCAGAGCCGGCGGGCGCATGGTTGTTCCCGTCGGGTGCGCAGACTACTGTCCAGCGTCTTTCCCCGTCCCGGCCCGCAAGGGGTGGGACAAAAGCTTCGGTGTCGAGCGGGGCGGCTTCGCAGGAAGTCGTCCCGCTTTTTTTCGCAGGCGCATTCACTTCAGGCTTTTCAGCCATCCGCCGGTCATGCGCCCGATCTCGTCCACGCGCTGCGCGAAGGCCATCCAGGTGGCGGTATCGTACAGGCCGAGGTCGTGGCCCAGCCGAAAGAGAAACCGGATTTTTTCGAGGCGCAGGTTGACGGCCTGGAGGATGGGCCGTTTTTCTGCGGGCGGGCTAAAAAGCGCCTCAATGAGTGCCTCGAGCAGGTCGGATAGGTGGTTTTGCAGCCGGTCGCCGAAGGTGAACTTCTGGTTTCGCGGCAGGCGATTGATCATGGGCACGGCTGATTTGAGCAGGTCGTAGGATTTGAGCAGGATGGTGTCGCTCATGACGTGGTGTACGACGCGGTCGGCAAACGGCGCGGCTGAAATGATGCGCTCTTTGGGGTCGTAAATTTTGAACGTGCGGTAGCCGCCGGGGCACCATGAACGCTCGACGAGTTCACGATGCAGGCGCAAAATTTCGGGTTCGAGGTGGACGAAAAATTGGGCGACCGAGGCCTTGCCGCGTTTTCCGGCTGCGGCTTTTTGCGCGGCGTGCAGGAGGTTGGACAGGCTGGCGATGTAGGGTAAAATCACTTTCTGCGCTTTCCTGTGTTCGTTTCGCCTACTCCTTCATCCTGTCTCACACGCCTATCCCCAGACCAATTTGGCCAATTCTCTTCGAAGTATGATCCGTTCGACGGTATTGAGCATAAGTAAGCGAATAGTGGCTTGGCCGACAGGTGTATGGGCCACGATCAGGCCTTCTTTTTCCTCGAAGTGATCTTCCCAGCGATCGTACCGAGGGTGGAATAACAGGACAAATTCTCGTTCTGGCGGGTTTAGAAATGTGCCGATGTCGGAGCCTTTGTTGTAGTTGCAATCCGGGCATGTATAGGCCTAATTGTCGAGCGTGCTATTCCCTCCGTGCTTGAGGCTGATAATATGGTCCACATGAAACGGGTATTCTATGTATTCTTGTCGAACACGGCAATATTCGCAGCGCCTATATGCTCGTAACGCGACGGCCGCCTTTAGGGACTCTGAGATCGCTCTACGCTTGGCCACGGGCCACCAAAAAGAGTTTAGCCCGCGCTTTGGCAAGGCTGATGATGTTGTTGATGACCAAATGGTGCTCCACTTCCCTGCGCTCCTCTTCGGTCAGTTCCGCTTGCTGCTGTTTTTCGAGCAGTTCAGTTAGCCGGTTTTTCATTGGATTGGGCAGGTGGTACGCCAAAACCTTCTCAGCAGACAGGCTGGCCAAGAGCTCGGCAATTTCGTCGTATATCGTGCGCTGTGCTGTCATATTCCAGTATTTGATAAAAGGCCTACAAAGGTAAGCGCCAATCCAACATTCTGCAATCAAGTGTTCATTATTCACGCTCCGCCAAAACCCTTTCCAACGTTTGTTTCGCCTCTTTCCACATCCCGTCGCCGATCATCTTCCGCGTATCCAGCGCATCTGCATGACCAGGCCAGAGCAGCAGCGCCGTGTCCAACAGGGGAAGCGTACTTTCGGGCAACATGTCGGGGTCGCGGAGCAGCCTGAGTGCATCGCGGAGTTGGTCGTTGAACCGTTGTTCCAGCGCTTTTCGGGCGGTTTCGGCTTCCGTGGCGTGCGGGCCGCTGCGGTGTTTATTCAAAAAATCGCGGTAGGCCGGTATCGTGTTGGCGCGTTGGGCGGCGGCCCAGTCGGCGGTTTCGGCGCTGCTTGGTTCGGACTGGCTCGTGCCGGCTGGCGGGGTAGGAGGTTCCGGACACAGGAAATACGCCACGACGGCGAGTGCCAGAGCAGCGACGGCGATAGCGGCGTAACGCAGGGTGGGGGAGGAGCCGCTGTTGTTGCTACCCTGGGTTTGCCGGAGTCGCTTGCGGGCTTCGCGGGCGTACGCCCCCGTGGGGTACGCGTTCAGGTAGGCGTAGAAAGCCTCCGTGGTGGCCGTTTGTTGGGCCAGATTCCAGTCGAATGCTTCTTTCCGGGCCAGGTTGGCTTCGGCCTGCTGGCGTTGGGCCTCGGCCTCGTTGGCCTGCTGTTCGCGCAGGCGGGCGGCTTCGGTTTCGCGGGCACGTTGCTCTTCGGCGGCGCGGCGGGTTGCTTCGGCCTCCTCGGCTGCGCTGCGGGCGGTTTCGGCGGCGGCGCGTTCCTGCAGGAGCTGCGCGAGTGTTCGGCGCACGCCTTGCACCACATCCACCCAGGCCGCTTCGCGGGAGTGCCAGTGGCGGGTATCGTTCACAGGCACGCCGTCGGTGGGCAGCACTTGCGTTCGGCTCACGACCGGGTCGGTGTCCCACACGCAGGGCCGCACGATGACAGGCACCACGCGGGCCTCGCCGCGGTCATGGCGCTCGATGGCTTCGCGCAGTTCCACCTCGTGGATGTAGTCGCTCTGGAAATAGTCGCTGCTGACGAGCACGAGGATAATGTCAGCGTTTTTCAGGTTTTTTTTGATCTCCGGTTCCCAGTGCTCGCCGGCGATGAGTTCGCGGTCGGTCCATACGCGCAGCACGCCCGCCCGCTCCATGGGCAGGAGCTGGGCTTTGAGTTCGGCGCGGAAGGGCTCGTCCTCGCGGGCGTAAATGATGAAAACCAAAGGTGGCTGAGCGGACATGGCGTTTGTTTGGACGGGCAAATGTATTGCATTTGCCGGGTAAGCCCTTCGCTTCGTTTTATCGTAACTGTTTAGCCTGATAAGTCAATGTGGTATTTTGGGGTACATCGAGCTCCGCCGGTAC
>JBEBHD010000171.1:0-11970 GCA_040080915.1 Saprospiraceae bacterium | reverse complement strand
GATTATTCCTAATTTTGTCACGGTGGCTTCTTTCATCGGCGAAAGGTAGATGCCTCCTCATAATTGCCAAAATCGCTTTCGCCAACCCGTGAATGTCAGTTAAAAGACTTTGTTTGCCTGATATATATACCGCCAAATAAGGGTCGTTGCAAAACTTGTCGTGAAGTTCTCCAGGATTGATGTTGTCGCCATTTTGCAAAAGTGAGTCGTTTGATCCGTAAATGCCGCAACCATTGGAATAAAAAAGTAGATTTCCAGCAGAATCACACATTGATGTGCTCACAGAACTCAGGTCAGGGACTCTGTATTTTAGAGAAACATCAACCTCCTTTTGATTGAAATCCAAGACTATGCCTCCGAAGTTTGGTTTTATAAGATGACTGCCGTATCCCGCAACCCAGATATAGTCGTGCTTTTGGGCCTTGAGTGAAAGCATGCTTAAAGCAAATACGAAGAAAAGTATGACTCGCATAAGACATAGAATAATAGCACATTGGCCCGACGAATTATTCGTCAGGCCAATGCACAAGTGAACAAAAATTAGTATTGGGAAATCAGAATTTTACCCGAAGAGCCTGTACCCTTAATGCTTGGAACTACATAGTAGTAAGTGCCAACTGGCAAATGCCCCACGTTCAAAAGCACTGCCCCGTACGCATCCGGCAGGCGCTGTTGCAGCACTTGTTGCCCCAAAGCATTGTGCAGTATGAACATCGCTCCCGGCCTGTCGCCAAGATCATATTCCACCCCAAACATACCACTGCTTGGATTCGGGTAAATTCGCACAGACGAAGACCTGACAAGGCGCTCGCTTTCCCGATAACGTTCGGATGCTGCCTCGCAGGAGTCTGCATCGTGGTAAACGGCTCTTGAGCCAGCCAGCAGTTCCAACAGCATTCTTGCCCAGTACACAGCTGTACCGCCTTCGAGTGGGCACTGTACTGCAATGGCCTCCAATTGGCCGGTTTGGGTTCCATTTAAGGTCAGTATGGTATCGGTACCTACTGTGGCCAAATAAATGCCACGAACGGTTTTTTCATTGGATTCCCAGAGCAGGGAAGGCGACAACCCAGCATTTTGAATGGCCACACTGTCCAAAAGCACGCGCCTGTTGTCGGCTAAGTTAGACCGCAAAGTCATCCAAAGGCCAAAGGTATCAGCGATGCCCGCAAGTAAGGTGCCCCGCTGACCGCTTACGGTGCTGCTGTCTTGAGGCGACAGCTCTCCTGAAAGCAGCAGAGTCTCCAGTCCCCGCAGCGAGCCCAACCCGGAAACAAGCGCTAGTTCGTAGGTATGGAGCAAGGTGTCGTCGGCTCCCGATATCGCAAATGCGTTTCTGAAAGCCATATCTACGTTGCCAAACTGTTGGTAGGCGGTCAAACTAGTCGGCGACATGAAATCCTGCAATATCTGCGAACTGCCGCCAGGCAGGCCGTCTTCGCTCAGGCGCGTAAACAGGTGCTTTTTTGCTTGGCCGCGCAAGGTTTCCTCAAAATGCTCGGCATAGATAGAGCCGCTGGCGATTGTGTTATCGTCATCATCGCGAGGGAAGGGCAGGCTTTGAGGCGGACAATCAGTGAAAGTGCAGGCAAACGAGGTCGTGCCGGTTCCCTGGGAAATAAACCAGTTGAAAGGCCCTGAAATATTGGTAGGGTAAAACTGGATATTCTGGCTTGGGTCAACGATATACCTGTTTTGAAAAACATCCGTGAAGTCTCCCGCATACACCGCCCCACTATTATCAAAAATGTTCCCCCGGTGCTCCTGCGTGCCGACGAGCACGGTGCCGATGCTAGCGCCGGGCATACCGTAGTACATGCCTTCGTCTATGCCGATGAGGCGATTGCCGCGCACCGTAGAGCCGGAGCACTCGCCGGAAAAGTTGAGGCCCACCGCGCCGCCGTCGCTGCCGTTGCAGGCCCAAGTGGAGAGCCAGGTACCGTCGGAGCGGAGGTTTACGGATGCGTCGTCGCCGTACACGTAGTTGCAGTGTACCAGCAGGTTGTGACTGCCAAGGGTATGGATGCCGTTGCGCGTTGCGGGGTTCAAAACCTCCACTACGTTGCCGTACAGGTCCACCCCGCGTGCGGTGGAGATGCGCATGCCCGTGAGGCCATCGTTCATGGTGATCGTGTTGTTTTTTACCGATGCTTTTTGAACCGGCAGTTTCGGCCCGTCGGCTATACCGAGCTGGATGCCGATGCCCACTTCGTCGTCGTCCATGGTTATAAAGTTGTTCGCGATGGATGTTGCGTGCGAGAACACACCCGGCTGGAAGGTGCTGATACCGCGCACAGAGGCCTCGATGCGGTTGTTGTTGATGTCGAGCAGGTTGTTTGTGCCCAACAGGAACCGAATGCCCTCGCCCATGTCGGCCATGCGGTTGTTTTTCACGGTCAGGGAACTGAAGGCGGTCTCGATGCCTACAGGGCAGTTTTCGAAGGAAGGGGTCGCGCCGGGGCCGGCACCCATGCCCTCCACCGACACAAAAGAGTTGGAGGCGAACACGCCCACGCCGGTCCAGACGGTGGGGTAGCCGGTGAGGGGGTTGGTTGGGGGCATCGGAGGATTATTGAGCGGTTGGCCGAGGCTGACCAGGTTGTAGAAAAGCGCGTCTTTGACCGTGAAGGCCGAATTGAAGGCCACAATCCCGTTCAGCAGGTTTTCAAAAACGTTAGGCAGGCCGTTGGGCCCCTTTTGCAACGCCAGTGTAGAGTTGTCCACCAGCAAAATGCCAGCATAACCATGCGACATGGGGGGAGGGTATTGGCCCGCATACGATGGCTTTAGCCCAGATTCGGTCGTTTCAAAGCGGTTGCCGAGGAGGGAAATCTCATGCTTGAACCCAATCTCATAGGTTGTTCTGACACCAATATTGTTGTTGAGGAAAGCGCATTCGGTCGCGACCAGCTTTGTTCCGGAATTCACCGTAACGGCATTCTGGGCATCCTTTATGATGGCCTTGTTTAGCACGAGCTGGTTGCCTGTCCCGTCAATGTCTATCCCTTCCCACATGGTTGTGCAGCCTTCGATTGTGGTCGCAGGGTAAAACGTTTTGACGGTCGTTGGCCAAACGGCGGCGCCGACCCGTGCTGTATGCCTATCACCCTGCCGCTGCCAACCAGAAGATGAATGGGCAAGAGTATTTCAGAGTTGCTGGCTGAAGAAGTAAGTGCCATGTCCCCGGTTACGATATACGGGTGATCTCCTGAGGAAGGGAAAGCGTGGATTTCGCCTTCAATAGGTATAAATTCCTTGGGTTTGACCACACCTGTCTTCAAGTGGTTCGTGTTGCCAATTTGGTACGACAAACGAGCAGTTACCTCCAACTGCAAATTATTGCCCGGGGGAGGCACCAAAGGGGCTTGTGGGTTAAAAAGGAGGGTTGCGTTGAAAGTCAAGACTTCATTGGCTGGCACAGTGAACAACTTTTGTTGCTGTGTAGCAGGATCAATAATCTGCAAATCAGAGAAATATTGGTCAATTACGGCTTTGTTATTGAAGTCTTGTCCGGGCGCGTTCGGGTTCCAATCGTACATCTTCTCTTGAAATCGGAGTGCCAAGGTCGCGTTTTGAACCCCCGCAGTACCGCCATTTATAGTGATAGTGTAAAAGGAGGTGTCTTTGTCGCACCCTGTCGTTAAGTACGGCTGATCGGTTCCAATTGAGACGGACGGCTCTGGCAGGCACACAAAGTCTTCCGGTACCCCGTCGGGGAAGTCTGCCCAAAGATCGCAATGACACGGGCCGCTGCAAGCTATTTGGGTGAATACCCCGACGGGGTCATTCAAACGCTCGTAGTCGCAATTGTTGAAGGTAATCGGCCCAGTGGTTGGACACATAAACGTAGGCATGGTCGTACAATCATGGAAGCAACCTGAGGAAGGGTGCCGTAAACCTAAAATATGGCCAACTTCATGGGCCACTGCAAATTTTGGAACACCTGCCCAAATCAAGGCAACATTATCGAAACCATGGCCTGACGATTGACTTGGAGAAGGAACAATAATGCAATCTTTTTTAATGCAAGGGTATTGGTTTTCAAAGGCGAGATTGATACTGCTTATCCACTCCGGATCGAGTTGACCAGCACGTTCAGGAGCCAGCGAGTTGATTGGAAAAAAAATTAAGCGAAATTCTAATTGGAAATAGTCGAACAATACGGTCATCTCATTCAAAGTCTCCAGAATTATGGGGTTGGCATAGTTTTTCGCGGCTTGTGCGCTGCCGTGATAAGCAACAAAATCTGGAGGCATCCAGACCACCACGTTAAAATAAGATGGCCGAACCTTGCCGTCTTTAAGGCATTGCCCGTGTAGCGATGGCCCCATTAGCCAAAAAAGGAAACAACAGGCCAGCACAATCTCCAGCTTGGTGCGGCGGTGCGGCGGTGCGGCGGTGCGGCGGTGCGGCGGTGCGGCGGTGCGGCGGTGCGGCGGTGCGGCGAAGTTAAAAGTCATTTTCATGCGTCAATGATTTTGAGTGTGAAAGAATGCTGCCAAATGTAGGCTTCCTGCCCGAGAGCGCCAAACACAAAATGGCATCAATGTGCAGAACTGGCATTTTCAAGGGTCAGTGGTACCGTCTCACCGAGCAAAACCCTCTCCCGCTGCAACAGCCTCCCCAACCTTCGGCAGTCTTGGGTCGCCGAGGCACTCCAAAAACACCCGGTTGGGACAGGCCTTGCACACGTCCACGTCCAGTTTTTGGTAAATAGCCCGAATGGCATCCGTCTTGGAGTTGAAAAAGTTGTCGCGCCCGATAGCATCGGTAAAGCCACCGCTTTCCATCACGTCCTGTGCGATGATTTTCAGCCGCACGACATACAGCCCGCCCCCCTTTTTTTTCCAAAATGCCGCCTCTCGGGCGAGCCACTCTGCACCGTCAAGGTCTACATAGTTCACGCCGTTGGCCAGCACCAACAGGTGTTTTTCCGTGCCCTTGCGCATCTCGCGCAGCACGGCAGAAATGTGGTCAATAGCCCCGAAGTACAGGTGGCCGTCAATGCGGATGATCTTGAGCTGCGGACACTGTGGCACCTCTTTGCGGATGGTGTTTATGAACTGGTGCCGGAAATGCTCGCCATCGGGTGCCATCACGGCTACATTGGGCTGGGAGGTTTTTTTTAAGAAAAAATACAACGAGAGCAGCACGCCGATGTATACGGCAAATTCTAATTCGGCAAAAAGAGTGGCAAAAAATGTGGCCCCAAGGATCAGGTTGTCCTGCTTGCTCGTTTTTCGAATTTCGCGAATGTGCTTGAAATCAATCAGGCTCCAGCCGATGAGCAGGATCAGCCCGGCCAGCGCGGGCGACGGCAAATAACGCGCGTACGGACCCAGCAGGAGCACGATCACCAGCACGGTGAGCGCCGCGAAAATGGCCGCCATGGGCGTGCGGGCACCGGCGGCGTAGTTCACCCCGGAGCGCGTGAACGAGCCCGAACCGGCGTAGCAGGAAAAAAAACTGCCGACGAGGTTGGACAAGCCCTGTCCCACAAACTCCTGGTTGGCTACTACCTGTTGGCCCGATTTTACCGCGATGGCCCGCCCGATGGCCACGGCCTCGATCAGCCCCAGCAGCGCGATGGCAAAGGCGTTGCCCAGCAGGCCGTGGAAATTGCCCGGCGAAAAACCCGGCAGCGAAAAGGCCGGCAACTGCTGCGGTATTTCCGACACGAACGGCAACCCGGCCCCCGGCCCACCGATACCCCAGGCCAGCGCCGTGCCCAATAGCAGCGCCACTAACAGGTGCGGTATTTTGGGGAAATGCCTGCGGATGTACACCGCCGATACCAGCGTGTAAAACGCCACCGCAAAAACCGGCCAGTTTATCTTTTCGATGTGATCTACTGTTTGTGCCCAAGTCTCGATAAAACTGGCTCGCGCTTCAATGGGCACCCCCAAAACACCGCGCAACTGGTTGGTGATGATGAGCATGGCCGCGCCAGCCGTAAAACCGACCACCACCGTGTGCGACACGAAACTGATGTAGCGCCCCATACGGGCAAGACCCAAACCGAACTGGATTGCCCCCGCTACAAACGTCAGCAGGAGCACCTTGGCAATATACTCCTCCGTTCCTGGTGTCGCCAACTGGCTGACCGAAGCAAAAACAACCAAAGAAATAGGCGTGGTCGGCCCCGAAACCAAGTGCCGCGACGACCCGAACAACGCCGCCACGATGGGCGTGATGATAGCCGTGTACAACCCGTACACCGGCGGCAGCCCGGCGATCATGGCAAATGCGATGCCCTGCGGCAAAACGATGATAGCCCCCATGAGGCCCGCCATAAAATCGGCCCGAAGCGTTTCGCGGTCGCGCAACTCGTCCTTCCAGGCCAAAAATGGAAAGAACAACGGCAGGACATGCTGCCTGAAGTCAAAACTGATATCGTCCGGCAGGTTGCTTTTTACCTCCTCGACGACATTGTGCAATTGGGTTTTTATGAAATTTCTAAAATCCATTTTTCAAAAAAGGCAAAACGCTCATTTTTGGCCGTTGTTGGCATCCCTGCCAACAACAAAAGCGGCGTGTGATGCTAAACCTCGATCAATGCTCCAATGACACTCGCTCCACTTGAAGAGGTTGGCTTTCAGCATATCTATCTATGATATATTCCTCGGTGTCGCTTGCAATGACGATACGGTTGTTTTCCCAGGAAATTCGTACAGATGAAATGCTGCTCGTGTCAAAGTCGTTCATGGCCTTAAGTGGGGGTTTGATGTATTTTTCAATGAAACGAGCCATTGTTTCACCTGACTTTTCTTCCAAATGTGCCCATGCGGCTTCGCCCAAATATACGGCACCGCCACTTGCCGTGAAAGCAGCCGAAAGTTCCGAGAGGCGGTTTGATGCAGTTGGATCGAGAACAAACAAAACAGGGGTAATACCTGCGGCTTGACACTCTATAGGGAAAGATAATTCCTCGGAGAATCGCCCTTGTCCGCTTGCGGCTATGGTTACTCGGAGTTTGAACTCATAAGCCACGTTTTCGGATCCGATATAGCAGTCTATCTGCCTTCCAGTTGACTTCGGCAAGCCGCTATCATCCAGTCTTTTCACAGGGGAATTTGAGGAACTTACCGATTCGCCACCTAAGCAACTCGCCAGAATGGGTTCAAATAAGTATCCGGTTTCTTGACCCGAACGGTTGTCTATGTCAAAAATCCATTTTCGCCAAATAAGCCAGTTAAAGAGCAGGCCTTGGGCACAAAGGCCGTATTCCAGCAGTCCTCTCGGCCCAATTTGGTCCATGGTAGGCTTGGGTTGATAAGACAAAATTTTTTGAAATTTCAATCTCCGTTTGTGCAGAGATGCCAAGTTCAAGAAATACAAACCAAAATCAGGTTCGATTGAAATACCTGTGGCAACAGCCTGCTGAAGGGCAAGTACACTTGGCGGAGAGATGTGGGATAAGAACCACTCAAATGGAACCTCGAAGTAGTTATCTTTTAAGAGAGTACTAGATGGATTTGGAAGGCCAATCCGAGCTATATCCCAGTCTAAATCATCACAAGTAAGCAGAAGGATTGAATAAAGTTCGGACTCGCCCAAAATCACGGATGGATTGCCGGAATCCAACAGCCTTGCCTTACTGAAGATGTTTTTTACCGAAGAACTTATTAGCATTTCTAAAACATTGAAAGTTGTCTGATGTCTGTAGGGTTCAGTCCCGCTAGCAACCTTCCTGTTTTTTGGAGCGATGGGCTCAATCCCTCCGATTTTGACAAGGCAAATCCGAGCAGTTTCCCTTTGTCTGCGGCTTGGTGCTGGCAGACACCTATATTGAGCAAGTGTTTGGCAAATACGTATGCAAGCAAAGGGGGAATTGCATTGCCAATTTGTTGGATTTTGTCACTGGCACTACCACAAAAAAGGAAACTGTCCGGGAACGTCTGTATCCGTGCGCATTCCCGGATGGTCAAATAACGATCTTCAACCGGATGGATCAATTCCCGGGTTGCGGAGCCTGTTATCGTGAGGGAAGGCTCGTCCGATTTGAGCCGCTTTAGACCTGATGGAGCGCCACCACGTTTTTCCGACGGCATCCCGTCCATGACACGCCGCAACGCCCTCTTTTTGAATGACGGATGCTGCAGGTGCTCTGGCAAGTCTTTCATGGTTTGACCAGGTTTCAGTTTTTGAATTCTTGCCAGATGAACGGCCTCCAGACTGGGCGCAAAATGGTCTGTAACGAGACCTTGATCGTTAATCAAGCAACTTGCCCAAGTGTCGGAAAAATCAACTTCATATTTTAAAACGCAATTCTCCCTTGTCGGGTTGGGCAAACCCATCAAGGCATGGTTCAGGGTTACTTCAGATTTGTTGAAAATTTTGCCGTAGGCAAATGTCGTTGGCTTTGGAAATTCAAATTCGATTCCCAACCTATTCCCCAGTATGATCACCCGTTTCCTTCTCTGTGGAATCCCATACTCCTGCGAATACACTTTTTCAAGGCGAACTGAATAGCCTAATCCAAGCAAGGCTTTCACCGTTTCAAAAATATATAATCCATTGTTTGAGGTCAAAAGCCCTTCAACATTTTCCATTAGAAACCACTTGGGTCGCACAAGTTCCAGCGCACGAATGTAGAGTTTCAGCAGGTGGTTCCTTGGGTCGTCCCAAAATCGTGCACCGGCAGTACTAAACCCCTGACAAGGAGGGCCGCCTATTACAATATCTATTTCTCCTTTTCTTACTCCAAGGTCATTTAGCAATTTTGGAAAATCTATTGAGCATATATCTTGAGTGGAAGTTGTCGTATGTGGTGCGTTTTTTTTGTACGTTTCAATTGCCGGTTTGTTGATGTCATTGGCAAATATGACATCATAACCCGCTTGCTGGAAGCCCAAAGAGCATCCACCGGCACCTGCAAATAGGCTGATTGCTTTCGGTCTGTTGTTTGTCAGCATTTTTGGTCAGGTTTAAAATAAAACGCCTCATCCACTGGCCTCAACGCCCGTTTCATCCACAACGGCCTGCGCAGGTTATTCGGCCCCGGGGCCGGGCGGGCCATGGCCAGCCATTGGCGGTAAACCTCCATGCTCTTGTTCGTGTCCACGAAAATGTCGCCGTACTGGTCGGTGTCGTGGGCCTTTTCCACCCGTACTTTTTGGTGCCAGCAGTGCATGCCCGAAATCGGGTCGGGGTGTACCGGGAAGGTAATGTTTTGGTGAACGCCGCCGTCGCTCCAAAAAATGCGGGCGCTGTCCTTGTCGGCACTTTTGAACGGCTCGATACCGCGCAGGGTTTTCATCCGGTAGCCGCCTTTGCCGTCGTTTTCGATGCTGACCGTGGCCGTGGCCCAGCGGTTGCCGGGAGCATCCTGCGGGCGGCGCCAGCGCCCGAGGTGGTGCGAGCAGGCCAAAACGCCGGGTTTCATGCCCTCGGTCACCCACACTTTGTCCACAAAGTAGCCGATGTCGGTATTCACCCGCACGATCGAGCCGGTGTCTACGCCGAGGCGTTTGGCATCGCTGGGGTGCATCCAGATCGGGTTTCGGTTGGCGATTTCGTACAGCCACTTGGCATTGCCGGAGCGCGAGTGGATCAGTACCGGCAGCCGGAACGTGGGCAGCAACGGAAATTCACCTTTATCGTAGTCAATCTCGTCGGGATGTATATGACTTTTCAAATAGGTCGGAATGGCGTACTCGGGCCATTTCCAGTCTACCATGGTTGGGCTGTAAAACTCCTGCTTGCGCGAGGGCGTGAGGAATCCTACACAAGGTTTGTCTTTTACCATGACCCCGATGGCTTTGCCGTTTTTGGAAATAAGGCCCGACTTGGGGTCGGTGCTCGAACCAGTGAGATCCTTTTCGTTCAGCAGGTATTCGTTTTTCAAGTACCCGGATGTTTCTACCACAAACGCGCCGTATTTGCGCATGTACTCCAACGCCGTGAGGCCCTCAAGGGCTGCTGTTTCGGGTAAGCCCTTGGTGTGCTCGAAAATATACTGGTAGTACTCGTCCACCGTGACGCACTCGCCGGGACGGTAAGGCGATTCGAAGTGTTTTTTGATGCCCAGCGAGCCGTCGGGGTCCATACGCCAGGAAAGTTGGATCCAAAACTCGTCTTCTTCCCATACTTCGCCGGGGTTGACCTCGTAGGTGAACTGCGGGTTTTGGCCGTTGCGGCGGGCCACTTCGCGCAGCACGGGCTGGCGGAACGCGATCCAAGTGCCAGAGTGGGTTTCGTAGCTGTTCAAGTCGTGGCGCTCCGAGGCGTGGCCCATTGGCAGTACATAATCGGCGAAGTAGGCCGTTTCGCTCCAAGTGGGTGTGAGGGCTATGTGGCAGCCCACAGCCTCCTCGTCGCAGAGTGCGTCCATCCACACGAAGCCGTCGGGGTAGGTCCAAATGGGATTGAACACGCGGGTGAAGTAGGTGTCGAGCCGCCCGCGTTTGTCTTTCAGGAAATGCGGAAGCAGGAACGACATTTCGAAAAAGGCCAGCGGGTATTCTTTTGGAAAGTGCATTTCGTTCCAGAATTTCTGGGCTGGCGGCTGGTCAAAAAATGAGGGTTTGAATTTGTTCCAGTCATTGGGGCTGGTGCCGCCTTCTGTGCCAACGGAACCGGTGAGCACGTTCAGGAAATGCAGGCAACGTGCCACTGCCCAGCCACCGAGGTTGCCTGAACCGGCGGCCCGCCAGTTGTGCGTGGCAAAGCGCGAACCAGCCTTGCCGATCTCGATAGCCACCTCCCGAATCACGGCGGCTTTCACGCCGCTTTCTTTTTCGGCAAACTCCGGCGTGTAGTCCGCATAGGCGGCACGCATTTTTTCGATAAAACTTTCAAAAACGACCGGCGTGCCGGGAAAATCCGCTTCGAGCCACTGCTGCCAGTTTACCCAGTTTTCGAGGTAATCACGGTTGTAGAGGCCCTCATCAAGCAGCACCTTGGCCATGGCCAGCAGCACGGCCGCTTCAGAGCCGGGATAAGTCGGCATCCAGTGATCGGCGAGGCTGGCGGTATTGGACAGGCGCGGGTCCATGACCACGAGTTTGGCACCGTTCATTTTGCCCTCAATGATGCGCTGGGCGTGCGGGTTGAAGTAGTGCCCCGATTCCAAGTGCGCCGAAATGAGCAGGATAACCCTTGCGTTGGCATGGTCGGGCGAAGGGCGGTCGTGGCCGTGCCAGATGGCGTAGCCGAATCGGGCACCGGAAGAACAAATATTGGTGTGGGAGTTGTGTCCGTCCACACCCCAAGACTGGAGCACGCGGTCCATGTAGCCCTCGTGGCCGGGCCGCCCGACGTGGTAGGCCACTTCGTTTTGGCGGCCTTCCTGCAGGGCGCGACGGATGCGCCCGGCGATGTCGTCCAGCACCTCATCCCAGGTGACGCGTGCCCATTGACCGTCGCCGCGTTTGCCGGTTCGTTTGAGCGGGTACAGGATGCGGTCGGGGTCGGTGATCTGGTTGATGGTGGCGGGGCCTTTGGCGCAGTTGCGCCCGCGGGAAGCGGGGTGGTAGGGGTTGCCCTCGAACTTGCGCACGTCGCCAGTGGCTTTGTCCACATAGGCCAGCAGGCCACAGGCGGATTCGCAGTTGAAACACGTCGTGGGTACCACGTCGTAGGTTTTTTTTTCGCGGCGCGGCCAGGCGGTGGCTTCGTACTCCGTCCAGTCGTGCCAGCGCTCAGGGGGCGGGTAGTTCGTGAGAGCGCTGCCTGGCTGCAGGCGGTCGAGCGGCTCCTCGCCCTTGTTCAGTTTGGGGATAAGGCCGATGGATTCGGCGAATTTTTCGATGATGCTTGCCATGTGGGAACGTGGTGTTTCCGGTGCGGGGATTGAAGCGGTAAAACTACAGAATGTTTTGGTGGGAGGCGGTGTGGGCATTTTCATATGCACCACAGAGACACGGAGGCGCGGAGTTAGAGCGTGTTTAAAATTTAGTGCCGAGGCGAAAGTGAGCAAAATTTGTTTCAGGCAAAGCAAAATTTGCAGCCGTAGCCGGGTGCCTACGG
>JBEBHD010000170.1:0-11973 GCA_040080915.1 Saprospiraceae bacterium | reverse complement strand
AGGCAACCGGCTACGGCTGCAAATTTCGCCTTGCCTGAAACAAAATTCGCTCGCTTTCGCCTCGGCACTGAAATTTAAACACGCTCTTACAATACACCGGCAGGCGGATTCTTTTTCGGCGCACAAAATTTTAATTAGATTTGTGTCTGGTAAAATCAAACCAACTCACTCAATTCGGGTATAGTTTTTGTCGAATGGCATCTCGAAACCGGTATGATTCAATTGGCACGCTCCTGTTTTTCTAACATTTTTGGCACCTCAGCCCCAGTGACGCTCGTCGTCATGACCGGGGCCTGCCTAGTGCTGGCCTTACCTGTAGCCAGTAATTGCCAACGTGCGTTGGGATTCCAGTGGAACGGCCAAAACTACCGAGCTGATTTCACTTGGGCGGTTAAGCATGCCGACAGCGAATACAAAAGCCGGTCAGCCCACACCATAGACCGGAGCAAAGACCCATCTTTCGACTTGGAAGCGACTTTCCGATTCCGAAACGATTCCATTCCAACGGACAATGATGTGGTATGGGGATTCCAGTTTCGGCAGGCAGGTAATATCATCAGCCCCGCTACCAACGAAAAATTTACCCGCAGCCTGCGTATTTTTCAACGATTCCAAGTGGATGGAACGGGCAATGCTACTTTGACCGTCACGCCAAAGGTGTGGAAACGCAACGCAGCAGGCCAGTTTGATGCTATCGGGCAGGCAACACCCGTTACCATTGGATTTGCAGTCATTGATGCCCCGCCTGCTGTCGTGGCTCCCGTGACTGCCGCGCCCACACCGGTACAACCCAATCTTTCCCCGACCGACCTCCCAGCCACTCCGCCTGTTCAGACACCGCCTTCACAACCCGTCGCTCTGCAAGCAGAAGCCCAAGCATACGCCGAGGCGTTGAAGGAAGCAGACTCCCTGCGCCCTAAGGCCCTGCTAAATTTTATTGAACAGTACGGAAAAACGCCTGGCGTGCGGTCGGCGCTTGTGGACAAGGCGCTGAAAGATGTGCCACTCGGTACCAGTCAACCCGAAAAAAAGGGCGACGGCACGTTTACCTATACCCTCGAAAACGCCGTTCGACCAGTTGTTGACACGGCTTCGGTGCAGGGCTGGACGTGGAAACTGTCAGAGTTTGAAAAGGGACGTTTTCGGTTGACAATCAACGATATCGGCGACACTGCTCATAGCATTCGCATAGCTGACCTCGGCAAAAACGCTCCTTACAACCTGCCGCGCGATCTGCGCCCGTTCGAGCGCATACGGGTGACAATCGTCGGCGAGACGTGGGATTCGTTTCAAATCCGGGTGACCGGTGGCGAGCCACCGTTTTTTGTGTACCTGTCGAAGGATAATGTGCCAAAAATTCGCTACACCCTTACTGAAACTGATAAAACATGGTCGCTGGACAAAGGCCAGTGCGAAGCCTGCAAAAATGGACAGCATACGGTGGAAGTGTACAACAATGACTTCAGCACCCTGCTACTCCGAGCGGAAAGTGCCATACATATCCGCCGGGTGAATTACTTCTACCGCGCGCTGTTTGCCGCCGTAGCCTTATTGCTCGTATACTTTTTTTACAAACCGATTATTCGTGCATGGCAGCACTTCCGTTACCAAAGCCAACTTCGAGATATCGAAGCCTGGGAAAAAAGGGTAGAGGAAGAGGAAAACCGCCGCCGCAGGTACAAAAATTAACACTCTGTCGTGAAACAAGCATACTCGTACCCACGCTACGCAATCATTGCCATTGTTTACGTTTTTGCCACTTCGGCAGCGGCTTTTGGGCAAGATTGCTTCCAAGTCAACACAACCAAATCCAATATCCTGCTCAGCTCCGGTGATGAAGCCAAGCTGCCAAAATCGGGTGACACCCTGTTCTTGCTCTGCACCAAAGCCGTGTCCAACTTTAGATTTAATGTTGACTTCAAGGCAAACACCGAGTCGTTTTTTGAAGACACCACAGAAATCGTCGCTGTACTGGACTACAAAACCTCCACGTTTCTTTTGTCCTACGACAAATCGAGCAACACCTTTGTTATACCAAGTAACCAAGTGTTGTTCGAGGGAAAATATACGCTGAGCATCTCTTCCATGAAGTGCCCGACCCCGCCCGGGCCATGTGACAACTGTTCAATTATTTACGCTTTCGAGGTCGTTCACCGGTATGACCCGGATTTTTCCGTTTCCATTGTCACTGACCCCAGCCCGGCTATTTTGACATGCATGCCCGGAAGCGCCGTGACGATGATAGGCACAGCGCCGCCCCACAGTGGTTTTAACGGCCAATGGGCCTACCTCCTCAGTGGCAATTTTGTTGACCTGCCGGGCGAGACGACCACCAAGCACACCACTTCCCAATCGGGTACCTACTTGTACACCGTACGCGGCCCAGCGGGATGTGCAGCCAGCTTTTTTGCCACCATAACACCGCCAAGGGTGCCAAAAATTGAGGTTGACCAACCAACTCAAAAGCTCAACGCCTGCTCACAAACCATTCAGGGCGTGACTGTGACCAATGGCGGCCCACCCGGTAATCTCCTTCTTTCGTGGACTACCTCTTCGAGCGGAATCATCCTAAGCGGAGCAAACAGCGAAAGCCCGGTCGTTGCGGCATTGGGTACCTACACCCTTTTCGCATCACGCCTCGACAACGGCTGCACGGCCACAGCTACGGTGGAAATTGTGCCCGGAACCATCCCTACTGTTGTGCCCCTGATCGTCAGTACCACAGGAACGGACGTACTGGACTGCCGCAATACTTCCATTAAATTGCACGTGTCGGGCAGTCTATCCTCCGGTACGTCGCAGTTCACTTACCTGTGGTCTGACGGCACTACTGGTGACGAAACAGCCGTGTTCGCCCCAGGTATTTATTCCGTCACGGCCACGGCCAACGAACTGGGCTGCCAAGGTGCCTCAGATATATCTATTTTTCAGGACATCACAGTACCCGAACTCCAGATCGCCAGCCCACGTGACACCGTTTGCGCAGGTGAAGCGGTGTCGCTCAATGTTCAAGCCCTCGAACCGGTCACTTACCTGTGGCAAAACGGGGCCGTTACCGGCGCTATTCTGGCCGAACCAGCCCAAAACGGGACAAACTTGTATACCGTGACCGTCACGGCAAACGACAATGGATGCACCGCCGAGGCTTCCACCGCGCTCGAACGTCTCGAACCGCCACAGGTGTCGTGCATGCCGAGCAACTTGATCGTGCAAACGGGGGTTCACCTTTCACTTGATTGCCCGAGCACAGGCGACCTGCTGGTATGGGTGGCGGTACCGTCGAACGTGAGCACCATACCGCCCTCCGGCAGTGGCGTTGTCATGGGGCATTTTTTTGCCTTGACGACACCGAACGCGCCCGGCAGTGTTGCATACACGTTTTTTTCCAAAAATGCTGGCTGTACGAGCGAACCAACGCATGTTCTCGTCACGGTTTTGCCAGAAAGCCCCAATGGCATTTTTGTGCCAGAATTAGTAACCCCAAATGGCGACGGGCTGAACGACACATGGGAGATCACGTTTCCTTCCAACACCACCAACCCCGGCGGATATCGAATGAACCTGTTCGACCGCAACGGCGCATTGGCATTCGAGGGCACACTCGCGGCTCCGGTTCATGTAGAGTCGCTGCCCGACGGGGCTTACTATTACACCATCACCCAACCCGACGGCGGCCTTGTGCGCGGTGCCGTCACCATTCTTCGCAGAAACTGACTATGTACATTAACCGATACGTCTCAATTGTTTTTTGCTTTCTTACTGCATTTGCCAGCGCTAATGCGCAACAAACACCCTTCCTGAGCCAGTATGTATGGAACCCGCGGCTGTTCAATCCGGCTAGTCAGGGCGGTGCCACGGGCGAAGGACAGATAGCCGTGGCCTATCGGATGCAGTTTTTGGAACTTGAAACATCCGCACGCCCCAACACGTACCTCTTGCACGCCGATTTTTCGGGCTTTCTCCCCGAAAAAATCAGTCTGGCCGTTCAGGTTCTTGGCGACAAGACCCACATCCTGAACCATATCTCGGTTAGTGGATTTTTCGGTTACCACCTCGTTCGACAACCCAGACTGCGTTTTTCGCTCGGTGCTACGGCCAGTGTTCGTTTCCAGGGTTTCGACTTCACGAACAGACGAATAGCAGACGCAGTAGATTTGGCTGCATACAGTTCCGAAACCAGCAACACGCGCTTTGACGGCGGCCCGGGACTGGCTTTCGAGTACAGGACAAAAGACGGGTCGGTTCTTGCCATTGACGCAGCAGCGTCCCAACTGTTTACCAGCGATATACCCGCTTCAATAGCAAATAATACCGAGGCCACGGTGTACACGACGGTACCGCACTTGCTGGCTAACCTCCGGTTCCGGTACCAATTTTCGAGGTTTGCGCTCGAGCCAGCCGCAACGTTTCGGGCTATGTCCGGCGAGCGCAAACGCACGACTGGTTTGTTTGACTTGAACCTGAACGCCCATTTTTTGGAAAACGACCTACTCTCAGCAGGCGTGGGCTACCGAACAGATCAAGGCGGTCCGCACATTCAAATCGGTGTTCGTCCAACAACTTCACTGCAAATTATGGCCGCCGCAGAGCTGCACGCCCAGTTGGGTGCCAGTTACGAAATCGGCGCTACTTACGCCCTTGCCCGGACAGTCCGTCGGCCTAAACCCGCCAAAGCACCTCCGCCGACGGCACCGCCAATTGCCGCCGAAAAGCCCAAAAACCTCTTAGAAAATGACCTCGCCGAGGTTCAGCGCCTCGCTGAAAGTATCGAAACCACCCTGAACACTGTGCGCGAGCGCCAAGAGGCTGCCGCCACTGCCGTTTCTTCCGGAGCAGCCGCTCGTAGCGATTCGCAACGGAACGCTGCCGCCGATTCGTGCGCCACATTCCTTTCGGAAACAGATGTTGCCATTCGACAAATCCAAAACAGTGTCAATCAGATCAATGTCAAACGGTTGCAGGCTGAGCAGGCCGTACGCACGGTCACATCGGCCGGGGGGCAAGTGTCCGATGAAACTCGAACTGCCCTGAGAACGATCAGTGAACGAACTGCCGAGCTGGTTACCGAGTTGGCAGAATTGGAAACAACTCAAAAAAACCTTCAGGAGCGAAACGCGGGCTTGCGCCCCAAGCGCAGTGAAATTGCCTGCATCCGTAGCGGCGACGTGAATTGCGTTCGAGAAATGTTTGCTGCCAGCCTGAGCCAGGTGGGCGGGCTGCCAAACAACCTGTCGCCACTGCGTTGCTTTGTCTTTCCCGGTGCGGCTACGGTCACCTACCATTATCCCGACGACAACGAAGGTTTTGCACTGACTACCGACCGCACCTCGCTCGCCACGCACATCGCCGATCGTATCGGCCAGTTGGAGGAGCAGGGCGCTCGTTTGGAAAACATAACCCTCGTGACCGAGCTACAAGAAGACAAGAGCACGCTGAGCTACCAATTGCCCCTGCGGTACGACGGCTCCCTTGGCTCGGAGCCGATCCACTACACTCTTGTGGACAATGACAGTGCTGCCTCCAGTGCCCAGTCTGTGTCGCTTAACAATGGAAACCGGGTTTCGCTGGAAGCCCTCGGCGTGCTCAAGTTGGAAGCTCTTCGGGCTTTCTTGATCCGGCAGGGCGTACCGCAAGGCCGCATTCTGTTGCAAATTCGGTACAACCACGGCACCAATATTTACCGGGAAGAAACCAAGGTCGTGGTCAAGTTTCGGGGGTAGAATTTGTGTGCTCAAGTCCTTTTTTTAAAAGAACAAACACCTCGGTTCCGGCCCTTGGCAGCACGGAATTGTGGCAGGGTGATAGTGTTTTTATGTGAAATAACGGCCCCAAAAGCGCCCTGTACTCTGCCTGGCTTCCACTAAAAGGCGGCCCGCCTTCAAAGTCGCGGTCGAAAAAAACACCGGCGAGTGTGCCGCCCGGTGCAAGGAGGTCGTGCATTTTTTGCGCATAATCCCCTCGACGCGTGGGGTCAAGGGCACAAAAAAACGTTTGCTCCAAAATCAGGTCGAACACGCCCTTGAGCGTAAAAAAATCACCGCACAGGACGCGGAGCCTGGTCGCCCAATCGGGGAAGCCAGCATCGAGCCGAGCCGTCAAGCGCTCTACAGCGGTCGGGGCAATGTCCACCATGACGATATTCGTAAACCCGGCCCTCAACAGGTAGAGTGCCTCGTGCCCGTTGCCGCAACCGGGTATCATCACGCGCAAGTTGCGCCGCTCCAGCGGAATTTGATCGGCGTATGCAGTCAGCGGCGGCGAAGCAACACCCAAGTCCCAGCCGGTTTGGCCAGCCTGCCAGCGAATTTCCCAGTTCATAGAAGAGAGGTTTTAGTTGCCGCTTTCCTTCCAGCGGACGTAAGGCGTGGTATCTGTTAGGTTGAAATAGTGCCGAGGTAATTCATCGAACCGGTAGTTTTTGAACTCGCCAAGAAACAGCCGGGGTTGGGACAATAACGGCTCGAAACGCTCCGATGCCTCATCTACGATGATACAGCGGGCGTTTTCAGGCTTGCCCAGCGCAGACAGGATGAGAAATTCGTACGGCGTACCCCACGACAGGACGAGCATGTCCATCGGTACTTGTTGTTCGGTGAGCAACAGTTTTCGGCGTTCGAGTTGGGTGGTTTTTTTCAAAAAATCCTGCTCCCAGCGCAGGCGGTCGCTCCAGGGCCGGTGGGCGGCCCCGATGCGTGCCAGCCCGACGGCTGCGATAATTGCCACGGGAATCCAATGACGCTTTTCTGGCAAAAGACCGGGCAGCACACCGAAAACAAACGGCACAGCGGCAAACATGCCCATTGGCAGGTATAGGTTCTCGAGATAAAACTGGTTGTCGCCTGCATGAAACGGCACATTCACGAGCACGACAAACCCGACTGGCGCGAGCACTGCCAGCACAGCCCTTGACACGTGTTTTTTCCATAGAAAAAAAGTAGCGTTGGCGGCTACGACGACTGGCACCATGTAGTAGTCGGTGGCGCACCACCGCAGAAAATCTCGGTTGCTTTGGATATCGAACCAATTGGGCCACAGTTCGCCAAACGCCTTGGCGCGTTCGAGGGCTTGGGCATCGTACCAATCCAATTTGAGCACTTGGTATTTTACAAAAACAATGGCCCCAAAAATGGCCAGCGCCAAGCGGTAGAGCGGTTTGATGGCTGGCGAAAAGCTCGTTTCCTGGCTTGAGACACCGCTGCGGCCCAGCAAAAAATACGCGCCGCAAAAAAGCATGGCGTACAGCACCATCGGGTGGAAATAAAACGCTGTGACGCAGGCGGCGAGCAGGGCGGGGTATTCCCACCAATGCAGAGCCGAAAGGCGCTCTTTGCGGTGCAGCCAAGCCAAAACCAGCACCAAAAAAGCCAGCCCCTGTGGCATTTCGGATAGCCAGTAAAACGTGTGGGTAGTCATCAAGGTCGCCAGCAGGATCAGCACGAGGCCCCATTTCCATTGCCGAAGGCTAATCGTGACGACCCAAAAAATTCCAAAATAGTACAGGACGTGCCCCAGTGAGTAGCTCAGCATTACACCTTTGAGTGGAAGCCCGAGTGTTTGGGCAACCCAAGGGAAAACTTGTGTGCCGGCTGCGCCAAAACGACCGCTCTGGATTTGTAACTCGCCCGTGCGCAGGATGTGAAAAGTCTGAAAAGCCATGTCCAGCACGGCCATGCGTTGCAAGTAAAAAAAGGCTGCCAGAGCCAGTAAAACCGCGAAAACGGCTGCTCCTAGAGCAAGAGTAGGGTAGTGTACGGGCAGGCGTTGACTCATATCAAGAAACCGGTTTTCTTTTAGGAGGAAACAAAAAACGCATCAGACGAACGGAAAAATGATAGGCAAACCAAGCCTTGAACCGGTGCCAGCGATTGGAAAATTCGGGCATGTTATCCTTGGTTATTTCTACGCAATGGTTATCCAGCAGGTCGTTCAAGTAGCGGCAAAAGTAATGGGTGAACGTTGGATCGGCAATGTCCACGTTGAGCTCCAGACTGCGAAAACGGCTCAGGGGATTGAGGTTGAAGGAGCCTACGGAAGCCCATTGGCTATCAACGAGAATGGTTTTTCCGTGTAAAACCGATCTTTCCCAATTGAAAACACGGATGCCTTTTTTAATCATCCAATAGGTCAGGTATTGCTCGGCCCATCGAGACACGGGCACGTCCGACGGGCCGGTGAGCAGGACTCGAACGGCCACGCCCCGGCGGGCCGCTGCTGCCAGGCGCTTGCGAACACCCTGGCCCGGAAGCAGGTAACTGGCCGTGATAACCAACGATTCTCGAGCGCCTGAAATGCCTTTAGTGTAGCTTTGAAAAATCTCGGATTTGCGCCGTAGCCAGTCGTTGAGCCGGAACCGGACAAGTCCATCGCGGGGTACTTCGGGCAGAAAGACCGGCTTGACGAGGCGTGGCCAACGTTTTTTCCAGTACTGGTTCCGGTAAATATCGGAGCACAGGTCGTGCAGATTTTGGCATACCTCGCCCTCAATCAGCACGGCAAAATCCAGCCAAGGGGGGGTGTTGGCGCTGCCTCGATATTTGTCGGCGATATTGATACCCCCGACCAAAGCACGCTGGCCGTCCACGACCACGACTTTTTGGTGCAACGTGCGCCCGCCTTGCCATTTCAGCACCGAAATGATGTGCCGGAAAAATCGAAAGCGCACACCCGCAGATTTCAATTCGTCCACAAATGCTGCGGGTAGCCCCATCGAACCGAAGCCGTCGGCCATAACCCACACCTGCACGCCCCGCCGGGCGGCTCGTTTCAAGGCATCGGCAACAAGACGACCAGTACCATCGGCCTCGAAAATGTAGGTTTGCAACTGCACGGCCTGTTTCGCCTCGTCCAGCATGTGTACCAAGCGGCCAAAAAAGTCGTCGCCGCTCTGCACGAGTGTGATGGAGTCGGCTGGTTGGTAGACATTCATGTCGTGTGCGTTCGGCGTTATCGGTTGAATTGGCGGATTTGGCGAAGATGTACGGTGCAGGTTCGGGCAGACCGCTCTATTTTGCGCTCGGTTTTTTAAAAAATAAATTTCAGCAACCATGCGTGCTTTATTTATCCTCATCATCGCCTTGCTCACCACGGTGTTTTTTGCGGTCGGCATTATTTATGTCATCGCTCGTTTGCTTGGCCAGATCGCCTGGAACCCTGAGAGCAAAGCCTTTCAGCGGATGCTGGGTGCCCTGCGCGCCCGATTGATGCCCGTTTCAGTGGGGCTTGTTCCGTGGGATCACGAAATGCTCGGTCTGCTATCGCTCAACCGGGCAAACGAAAAACGCCCCGGTTGGTTCAACCCGTTTTCGTCGGGCCAAATTACAACGATTTACCAAGAGCCGGTGGTAGCGTATGCCGCCCAACAGGCAGGTCATGCCAGCGTGACTGTGGCACGGATAAGCAGCCGGGAGTTTGTTTTTCGAAAAAAAGGCAGGGAAACGGAGGTTTGGCTAAACGGCGTTCCGTTTGGCCTGTTGGCTGGCAATGCGTTTTTGGCCACCGGCAAAGGCTCCAAGGTGCTGGGCCATTTGGAAAACAAGGAGGGCGAGTCGCAGACTATGCTGGTTTTGGCCAATGGCAAATCGTTGGCACTGAACAATTTTGAAAGGGCCAGCGGCCCCATTCCGCGTGCAGTGACCCTGATGCAGCAGCTGGACCCGGAATCCGAAACTATCGCCTTGGCAGTGACGCTGGCTCGGATGTTTGATTCGCAAATCAGAAGAAATCATTAATTTTCCTACTACTTAGCGCCCGTATGCAACGACCTGACACATGCCATTTTTCACCACAGATTCACACAGGTTTTCCGCCTTTCCGTGAAAAAAAATCTGTGTAAATCTGTGCGAATCTGTGGTGAAATATGGCACGCCACAGGCAGGTGCAAAACAGTTGTAATTATTGAATTCAAAACTCGAAATGATCTGGAGCAACTTATTGCAAATTTGTCCCCTTTGCCGCTCAAAGTTTGACTTTTGGCCTTTTTTGCAAAGCACTGTATTTGTAATAGGCGTTAGCGCCATAGCGATACTACTCAGCGCACGCAGTGGCGAAAACAAAGACCCGTCGCAGGTACAGTTTGTTTTTAAAAACCAAGTGTACCGTCTGGCATACCCCATGCGGCGCGAACAAAACGCGCCTGGGCATCGCGCCCTGATGAGCAATGCCCAACTTGATAGCATGAGCAATTGGTACAGTCCTGCACGCCAGCGTGTGGAGATTGTAAGACAGGATCATCCCGTGCGGCCGCTCTTCGGGGTGGCCCTCAGTTTTGAATTTGACGACAAAAACTCGGGCTACCCGTATTTTCCCGTCTCGGCCACGATCCAGTTCAAGGACTTTTCCTGGGGCAGCGTGGAATTCAGTCCGACCGATTCGTGCAATTTTACCGGTGTGACCAACGAGGTGAGCGACGACTTGACAATCCAAGTGGACGGTTATCGGAACGACACCATTTTCGGGCGATTTTCGGGCTTACTGCTCAGCGCGGCTGGGCCGATGGCCGAACTGGACAACGGCCAGTTTCGGGTACTGATCTATCGAAAGGATTAGCCCGCCAATGTCGAACGACCACTGTTCGGCAACAAAATCCTACATTTGCGCCACAAAACCACCAAGGCGCAAGCCAACAGCAGTTATGCTAACCGATATTCTACTCACTATTTTCCTTGTTTTTCTCAACGGCTTTTTCGTGGCGGCGGAGTTTGCGATCGTGAAAGTGCGCCTTTCGCAAATTCAGGTGCGAGCGCAGGACAACGTTTTGGCCCGCGTTGCGGAAAGCGTCGTCTCGCACTTGGACAGCTACCTCGCTGCCACCCAATTGGGCATCACTTTGGCGAGCCTTGGTCTCGGCTGGATCGGCGAGCCAGTGGTAGGGGCCATCATCCAGAGTATCATGAACTGGATGGGCATGGAACCCGACCCTGAACTGGCGCACAGAATTTCCCTGCCTATCGCCTTTGCCACTATCACGGTGTTGCACATCGTGTTTGGCGAACTGGCACCCAAATCGCTGGCCATCCGCTTCCCTACGCGCACCACGTTATGGGTGGCCTTGCCGTTGAAAGGGTTTTATTTCATCTTTCGTCCGTTCATCTGGATGCTGAACGGATTGGCCAATTTCATCCTGAAAATCATCGGTATCGAGCCGGTACCGCACGCTGATATCCACTCGGAGGAAGAACTGAAGATGATCATTTCGGAAAGTGCCGAAGGGGGCGCTATTCAAGCCTCCGAGCGCGAGCTGATCCAAAATGTGTTTGCTTTCGACGAGCGGTTGGTCAAAAACATTTTCACGCCGCGGACCCAGATCGTAGGCATCGAAGCGGACACACCACTTCAGGAGGCCATCGGGTTTGCCCTGCAGGAGGGCTACTCACGCTACCCGGTGTACGAAGAATCGCTGGGCCAGATCATTGGTTTTATCCTTACCAAAGATTTGCTGGTGGCTGCGATGGAAAAAACCGACAAGCCGTTGCGGGCGTTGATGCGCCCTGTGCTGTACGTGCATTTGAACAAAAAAATCGTACACCTGCTGCGGCAGTTTCAAAAAGAGCGCCGCCAATTGGCTGTCGTTTCCAATGAATTTGGCGACACCGTGGGCTTGGTCACGATGGAAGACATCGTGGAGGAATTAGTCGGGGAAATTCAGGACGAGCACGATCAAGAGCAGCCGCCCGTGGTAAAAACCGGCGACCGAAGCTGGCGCATTATTGCCCAAACCAACCTGGAACGGATCAATGAAAGCCTGCCGGAGCATTTTCCCTTGGACGACGACTATGAAACACTGGCTGGCCTGTTGCTCAAAACGATTGACAGTATTCCCGAGGAAGGGGCGGTGATTCAGGTCGGCGGCTACGAAGTGAAAGTCTTGAAAATGTACAAGACCAGCCCGGAATTGGTGGAGGCCACGCTATTGGTTTGATATCCGGCATGTACACAAAAAGGGGTACCGCCAATGTGGCGACACCCCTTTTTGTG
>JBEBHD010000013.1:0-40774 GCA_040080915.1 Saprospiraceae bacterium | reverse complement strand
TTGTGCATGGCCTTCGGCCTAATATTTTGATTAGCAGCGCTCAGTATGACAAAAGCGGCTTCGCACCTTGCGGTGCGAGGTATTTATCATCGTGGACTGAGCAGTAAACCTTCCAGTTCGTCCGTCCACAGCAACCGGCCCTGAAGTTTTTCGATCTTTTGTGTCACACTTCCCCATTCGCTCAAGCGCACCAAACGCATCCCTGCCCGCAGCCACTTGCTCGGCGGGGATGCTATCGGTTGGGCCAGTGTGGCCACCCCTGTGTCAAGGCGTTCGATGGCATGGACGTGCAGGCCATCGTCGAGGTAGGCGATGCTGGTGGCCACGGTCCAGGCACTTTCGCGTCCCAGCCCGATCAGTTTGTTCGACAGGTGTTCGTCGCGGTCGCTGAGTACCTTGTCCACCACCCAGAGCAGAGGGCAAACCTGGGATAATCGGTCCTGTACCGGGTTCACCAAACCGGCGATCACTTCGTTGATGCGGTTGAAATCGCGCTCCAAATCTAGAATTTTTTCACCTGGGTTTGTTTGCCCGGCGGCAACTCCGAGGTCCAAGTCAATGTGCGCGTTGATACCCAATAAAATATGCTGGAGCACGGTGAGGTTGGCCTTGTCGGCTGCCCTGAACGCTTGTTCCCAGGAGCGGGTAGTTGGCTGGCCCGCTTGCCAGGCATCGAACGCGTCGAAGTAGCGCTGCGCAAAAAACACGTCGAGACGCTCCATTCGCGGGCCGTCCTCGAATGTGCCATTTTTGATACCGCTTTGTACGGCCTCGGTCATCAGGTGGTACACCACTGCGAAATAACCCAGCGGTGAGTTGTTTGCCTTGGCCCATTCGATAATGGCGGTGAGGCGGGCGAGGACATCTGAAATGGTGTTCACGGATAATAATTAAAGCCACCCGAGGAATGGCTCTTCGAGGATTGCTTTCAGTTGTTGCAAGAAACGGGCTGCGTCGGCGCCGTTGATCACGCGGTGGTCCCACCCGATGGTCATGGGCATCAGCAGGCGCGGTTCGAAGGCACTGCCGTTCCACACCGGCTCGTGGTGGGCAGCGGTGATGCTCAGGATGGCCACCTCAGGCCAGTTGACAATGGAAATCATGTTGGTACCGCCGATACCGCCGATGTTGGAAATGCTAAACGTGCCGCCCTCGAGGTCTTCCAATTTGTTTTTGCCGTCGCGGGTGCGGGTGCTGAGTTCGGTCAACTCCACGGAAATTTCGGTCAGGCTTTTTTGGTCCACGTTTCGGATCACGGGCACCAACAGCCCGCGCGGGGTGTCCACGGCTATACCGATGTTGTAGAATTTTTTGAAAATGACCTCCCGTTTTTCCAGGTCGTAACTGGCGTTGAACTGGGGCATTTTGCGCAGCACAGCGGCCACGGCCTTGGCAAGGATGGCGGTGGTGGTTAGGCTGCCGCCTGCTGTTTTCACCTGATCTTTGTACTGCTGGCGCAGTTGTTCTAATCGGGTGATGTCAGCCTTTTCAGAAATCCAGGCGTGGGGGATGGCATTAAAGGCATACACCATGTTATCGGCAGTGACAACCCCAATGCGGCTCTGCGGTTGGCGGTCGGTGGTGCCGAACTTGTCGAAATTGGGCAGTGGTTTGTGAGCGTGCGCCGTTCCCGGCATGACCGAACCGCCCGCCGTGTCCAATTTTTGTTTCACAAAATCCACCACGTCCTTGTACGAAATCCGGTCGCTGTTGCTTTGCGGATGCACGTTGGCCAAGTCAATGCCTAATTCCTTGGCGCGTTTGCGGGCCAGTGGGCTGGTGCGCAACGTACCCGACGGGACCTTGGCTTGTGCCGTGCCCGGAGCGGGCGCGGCTGTGGTTTTCGGCTCCACTGGGGCAGCGGAAGGCTGGGCAGGAGCAGGGGCCGGGGCGGAAGCGGCGGTTTTGGGGGCTTCCGCAGCGCCGGTGGTTTGCAGGCGGAGGATGGCCGCGCCTTCACCCACGTCGTCGCCGATTTTCACGAGAATTTCTTCCACGGTGCCAGCGGCATCCACGGGTATCTCGGCATCCACTTTGTCGGTGCCGACGGTGACCACGGTTTGGTCTTTGCTCACTGTATCGCCTGGTTTGACGTGGATTTCAGTAATTTTTCCGGTCACGCCGTCACCAAGTGCGGGCAGTTTATATACGTACGTCATGGAATTGATGCTATTTCAGGCGGGCAAAGATGGGGCAAATGATTGATTTGGCATCAAAACCGTGCCGTGATTCCCCCAAGGATGTTGGTGCCAATCATGGGATAGTTCAGCCAGCGCTCGCGGGTGTTGTTGAGCACGTTGTTCACGTCAAGGAAGATGCCGAAGTTTTTGCCGATCCGGTAGGTGCCGCCGAAACTAATGTCGAACAGTCCGCCAGTAAAGTGGGGCTGTTCTTCGCTGTCGCGGAATGCGATGTCGTCGGCAAAGAAAACTTCGCCTTTGAGCGTGGCCTTGCCGTCGAGCAGGGTGTATACAGCACCGCCGTTGAACTCAATGCTGGGCAGGCCCCAAGGCTCGTTTTCGTTGTTCAGGTCATAGCGGTTGTAGCTCAGCACGCCGGTCACGGCCAGATTTTTGATTGGCCTAAACTTGACTGTACCGGTGATGCCGAAGATGTCTGCGGTGTCGTAAACTGACACAAAGCGCGTGATGCCGGGTCGCCCAACAGAGTCAAATTGAGATTGGAATAAAGCCAAGTCGCTGGCTTTGCCGTAGCTGACGCGGCCCTGATATTCCAAAAATCCGAGGTTGCCCTTGGCACCGCCGTAAAACTCCCGCCAAGTTGTATTGCGCAGTTCGGAAAGCCGCATTTGCAAAAACGGATTGTAGGCCGACATACTGCGGTAAGTGTTTTTGCGCAGGTCGCCACCGGCACCGGCGAAGACCTGAAGGCCGTCGCCCCAGAGGCGAAGGAGCAGTTCGATATCCGGAAAAATGGAAAACTCGTCGCGGTTGCTGGCAAAGTTGCCGCCTACTTTCAGTTTCATAAAATCGGCGTGAAACGTGAAGGACGGCTGGAGGTAAATGTTGTTCAGTTTTTGGTCGGCCGTGTCGCTGTAAGATGTGAAATCCGTGCGTATGCCCACACGCAGGGGGTGTTTTTCAGCAAACCACTTGGTGGCACTCAGGTCGAGGTTGAGGCCGGTTTCGTCGTTGGCAAAGTTGTCCTTCAGGATGTACAGGCTTGGTGCGATGGAGAAATTGAGGTCCATGTCCGTCCGGGAAGCGTTGTACACGCGCCCGCCGATGTCGAAGATGGCAAAATTTTGGCGCACCTGCTCGGCATCGAACTGGAGCGAGTCGTGGTCGTAGCCATAAAAATAGACCTGGTCGAAGGTATAGCCCACACGCCCCTCCACGGCGAGGTTGTTGTCGAGGTACAGGTTGCCGTTTAGCAAGGCATCGGTGTTGGCAAACTTCTGGTTTTCATACGCTTTGCGTTCGGCCTGGTGGTGGCGCAGCCAAATCTTGCCGTCGAATTTTTTCCCGGAAGAAAACGCATAGCCGACTTCTCCGTAAAGGGCTGTCGGTACGCCGCCGCCTGCCTTGAGATACCCATTGTACGCTTTTTCCGGCTTGACGGTCTTCATCCCGATAGGGCGCAGCACGGGTGCCTCGTAATTGACCATCAGCGGTTTGGGCGGCACCAAATAGTCCTGCCGCTTGGTAGCCGTGTCCAGGGGCGGCAGGGTAGGAGGCACGTCTAATTTGTTGGACTCCAGTAGACGGGCATCAAAATCCTTGATAATGCTCACGTTTTCTGTGGGCAGGTCTTTCTGGGCAAAAATGACTTGGGAAAAAGCCCCAAAAGCGAAGAAGAGGAACAGTGATTTACTCATGGGAATAAGGTTAGAAGGTTAGGGGACTTCGGGTTACGGGTCTCGGGTTTTGGGTTTTGGGCGGGACAACCCGCCCCCTCCTAACCCCAAACCCGAAACCTCTAATTTCCTTCGTCAAGTTGGAGGAGGTCTATGCCCTTGGCACCTTTAGGCTGGTCGGCTTTGATGTTGTTCAGTTTGTTGTATTTTTCGCGGGCTTCGGCGATGATCTTGGGATCGCCCTTGTAGTTTTCCAAAACGGCCTCAAGAGCGGCGGAAGCGCTGCTTTTGTCGCCTTTGCCTGTGTACACATCGGAAAGCAGGATCAGGTTCCGGGCGATCCAGTCGTCATAGCCGGCACTTGCTTGGTTGGCGGTGCCGATGAGCGCCTCGGCTTGGTCGTAGCTGCGCTGCCGGTACAGGATTTGCGCCAGCAGGTGATACGACTCGGCCATGATGACTGAAGTGGAACTCTGGGTCACACGCTGCAACTGGGGCTGAGCGCGGGCGAAGTCGCCGCGATCATAGGCCATTTTTCCTAAGTAAAAACTGGCCGTGGCCACCTGCTCCGGCGAAGCCAGCGTGGCTTCCGATACTTTCTGAGCGTACTCGGCGAGCACGGCGGAGTTGTTGGTGGCATACGCAGCACGCATCACAAGTACTTGGGCTTCAAAACGAGACGATTCCGACACCGATGCCTCTTCCCATTTTCGGGCGTATTCCAGCGCGGAAGCGTTATCCTTGGTGTAGTTGTAGGCCAACAGCGCGGCTTTTTCGCTGGCTTTGGCGTAGTGCTTGCTCGGTCCCTTGCCCACTACGTACCCATAGTCTTTGAGTGCCATATCGTATTTGGCGATGTTGGGGTGGGAGTAGCTCTCGCCCCGCATGAAATAGGCTGGCAAAACGTAGCGCCCATTGGCATACTTGGCCAAATAGTTGGTAAATCCATCAATGGCGAGGGCGTATCGGCCCTCTTGGTATTGAAACTCGGCAGACTGGAACGTGACGCTGTCTTTGGAGGCGGTGTTCACATTGTAACCGGGACGGGTTTCGAGAAAGGCGAAGTACTCGTCGGGGCGATTCAGGTCGCGCACATAAATTTCTTCGATGGCGGCCAGGGCATCTTTTGCCTCGTTGTTGTCGGGGTTGTTGTCAAACACCTGCTTGTAGTACTCCAGCGCTGAGCGGGCGTTACCTTGGTTGTAGGCGATCAGACCGAGTTTGAGCAGGGCTTTGTTGACGAGGCTGGAGCGCCCGCGGAAGTCGGTCACGATGCGGCGAAGCGGCGGCACGGCTTGGTCGTTGCGGCCCATTTCCTGATAGGTTTCCCCGATCTGAAAAAGCGCGTCGTCGGTGAAGCGGCTGTTCGGGTAGTTTTTTACCAAGTCTTCCAAGGCAATGATCTTGTCGAGCGGATTGCCCGTGAGGCCCTTGATGACCGCCTTTTGGTAAATGGCGTACTCGTAGCCGTCGTACCGCTTGCCGATGGCCTCTTCGTAGTAAGCGAGGGCATCGCGGTACTGGTTGCGCTTGAAGTGGCAATCGCCAGCGCGTAGAGTAGCATCTCCAAGCACGCCGGACTTGATCTGCTCGGACTGGATGTTTTTGATGTTCCGCTTGATGCCCTCCACAGTTTGTTTGAAATTTGCGAGGGCGTTGGTGTAGTCGTTCAGCTTGAGCAGGTTGTAGCCTTGCACATAGTTGCCCATCGCCAAGTTGCTCTCGTCGGGCAGGTCGTTGTAGTTTTTTGCCTGGCTCAGGAAAGCGCCGATGTGGTTTTTGCTGATTGCGTACTCGGCTTTTTCGTTTGAAATAGAGCCGAGCCAGAACGAGCACAGGGCGGCAGTGCGCTTGTTGATGGGGTTGTCCAAAGATTTGTTGAAAAAGCGGCGGGCCTCGTCGTGCTGCTTGTCTTTGTACAGCTGCACGCCGCGCAGGTAGCACACCTGTTGGTAAATTTCGTTCAGGCGGGGTGTGCGGTTTTTCACGCCCTCCAATGTGGCGATGGCACGGTCGTAATCGCGGGTGTTGAGAAACAATTCGCCCATAAGGGCCTGTGCGTCTTCGTAGTAGCGGGAAGTTGGCTGCACATTTTGCAGGGCCACGAGGGCATCGCGGTCGTACTTGAGCTCGTAGCTCAGTTTGGCGTAGTTGAACAGCGCGTCGTCTTTTACCGAGAGGTCGTAGTTGAGCGCCGAAGCCTGCCCGAAGGCCGTGCGGGCAGCAAATTTGTTGTTCGTGCGCAGGTAGCAGTCGGCCAGGTGGTACAGGCCATTTTGGCCCATGGCGTTATCCTTGTCCTGTTTGGTCTGCGCCTCAAAATTGGTGATGGCTTGCTTGTGGAACCCGTTTTGGTACTGAGCGTAGCCGAGTTGGTAGTAGTCCACCGAGCGCAGCACAGAACGGTCCAGGTTGTTCGCGGCGTATTCCAAATAAGGCAGGGCGCGTTTGTAGTCGGCTTTTTCGAAATAAGCCTTTCCGACGAGTTGGTTGATCTCGGCCCGGTTTTTTATCTGCTCTTCTTTGGCTTTTGCGCCGCCGTAAGAGATGACGAGGTCGTACTGTTTTTTAGCAAAATAAATTTGCGTGAGGTAGTACGGTACACTGCGGCTGTACTCCTTGGCCTGCTCGCAACGCTGGAACGACTTGGCGGCCTCGTCGTATTTACCTTCAAAAAAGGAACAGCAGCCGTAGTAGTAATTGGCCGGGAAGTACCACTCCGTGCGGGTGTTTTCCTTCAGGCCGCCAAAAGCGGTTTTTGCTTGCGCAAATTTCTTGGTGCGGAAATAACTGTAGCCCTGCTTGAACCGGATTTCGTTGCGCGTGGCACCGGCGGAAGCACTGGTGGGTGCAAGATCGTAGTAGGCGAGGGCCTCGTCGTACTTCTCATCCTCGAAATAGTAGTTACCGATCTCAAGAGCGGCTTGGCTCGATTCCGGTGAAGGTGCTTGATTGCGCAAAAAGTCGAATACCTGCTTTTCGGCTTCCGGCTGCTCCAGCCGCACGGCGCACTTGGCATGGTACAGCTCGGCATCGGCCTTTAGGGCCGTCCATTCCGGTTCGTTCACTGGTCGGAGCAGCTCTGCTGCCTCGCGGAATTCCTTTTGGGCCAGCCCGAACAGGTTTTGGTTGTAAAAATCCACGCCACGCTTGTACGAGAGGTTGGCTTCGGTAAAAACGGTGGACTGTTGGGAGAATAGCAGAAATGGTGCTGCGAACAGAAAAAAAATGGTGGTGCCTTTCCGAAGGATCATGGCTGGTCATTGAATGATTGAGTGATGGAGTGATTGAGTGATGGAGTGGTTGAGTGAATCACTCCATCACTCCATCACTCAATCACTCAATGAGAATTAGACCAGCGACAAAAGTAGGCAAGGTTCGCGATGTTTTTCGTGGTCAGGACAAAAGTTCGGTCAACGTGCCTGCGCGTTCCAGCACAATCCGTCCTTTGGCATCCTCGGCGACAAAACCGGCCTCGGCCACGGGGTCGTGTTCGAAAAACAGAACTTGTTTTTTTGCTGCGGCCTCGGTCAGCATGGCCGCCTTTTCCTCCAAGGTGACTAACGGCCGCACGTCATAAGCCATGACATAGGGCATGCCCACGTGCCACTGCGCGGGCAGCGCATCTGCACAAAAAACAACCGTGCCCCGGCTCGTTTCCAGCACAGGGGCCATCATCGCCTCGGTGTGGCCGTAGAAAAATCGCACCCGGAAACCGGGCAAAAACTCAACATCCTGCTGCACATCTAAAAAACGCAAGCGGCCCTGCTCGTACAGGGGCACAAAATTTTCGGCCAAAAAAGACGCTTTTTCGCGCGGGTTCGGGTTGGTTGCCCAGCGGTAGTGTACCTCGTTGGACCAATACGTGGCGTTGGGGAACGCGGGTTCGATAAGGCCGGTCTGTTCGTCGCGCCACAGCGCCCCGCCGCAGTGGTCGAAGTGCAAGTGCGTGAGGAAAACGTCGGTCACGTCCTCGCGCTGTACACCCGCTTGTGCGAGCGAGTCGAACAAAGATTCGGAGCCGTGCGGCTCAAAATGGCTGCGAAACTTCGCGTCCTGCTTATTGCCCATGCCCGTGTCAATCAGGATTTTGCGTCCCCCGGATTCCACCAACAGGACGCGCAAGGCCCAAGTACACATATTGTTCGTGTCGGGCGGGTTCATTTTTTCCCACATACGCTTTGGCACCACGCCGAACATAGCGCCGCCGTCGAGTTTGAAATAGCCGGTAAGGATGCTGGTAAGCGTCAAAATCCGATCTTTTTTTTGCCTTCGGTACCGCCGCGCTTGAGTGCGGCCATGCGAATAGCGGTGACAGCGGCCTCTACGCCCTTGTTGCCGTGCTTGCCGCCAGCGCGGTCCAGCGCCTGCTGCTCGTCGTTGGGCGTGAGCACGCCGAACACGAACGGTTTGCCGGAGGCAATACTCAGGGTGACCAAGCCTTGAGCCACGGCCTGACTGATGTATTCATTGTGGTTGGTTTCACCTTTGATGACGCAACCGAGGCAGATTAAAGCGTCGAGACTTTTTTGGCCGTTGAGGATGCGGGCACCGGCGGGCAATTCGAACGAACCGGGCACCTGTACAGTATGGATGTTGTCGGGCTTGGCACCGTGCTGGACCAATGTATCGTAACAGCCCTCGTATAGCGCGTGCGTGATGTGGGCGTTCCATTCGGCCACCACGATGCCGAACGACATTTCCGCCGCCGAAGGCACCGTTTCGGCATCGTATTGCGACAAATTTTTCAAAGCACTGGCCATGTCTGTTGCTATTTGGGCGCGACGTGCCGGAAACGGTAGGCCGGGCCTTTGATTTCGTAGGCGTACTTCTCGTCGGGGCGGGTGTTCACGAGGTTGTACAGGGTAAGGGTGTCGTTGGTGCCGTTATAGCGGAACCCGAACATTTTTTCCGATCCGGGCTTGTCGTACTTGGATAACGTGATGATATCTATTGCGTCTTCGCCAACAAAGCAGTCGCCGCCGGTACACACCTCGTACTTGCTGTACTCGCTCCATTTCAAGATAAACCCGTCGGGGGCAAACATAATAGTATCACGTTTGCCCAAGGGCAGCATGAGGCCGCCGAACAGGTTGTGATTCAGTGCTGCTGTGAACGCGGAGTAGCCGTCCCGAACGTCGGCCTTCGACTTGACGAACCGATCCATTTTCATGGTGCCCTGAGTGCCATCAAACAGCGACATTTCCTTGCTGCCCTTGGAGTCGTACATCAAAAAAACGGATTTGTTTTGGCTGGCACCCTTAACTTCCAAGGTGTCTTTTTTATAAACGACCGGCAGTGTCCAGGCCTCGAATCCGTTGTAGCAGATCACACTGTCGGGCTTATTCGGATCAAACTCGAAAGCGTAGGCGTAGGGCGCGTGGGCGTAGTTCATGGCGCTGAGCACGGAGCCGTACTGGTTGGCACGGGCGCAAAAATCCATCGCGATCCAATAGCCTGCCAACAGCACGGGGCTGGCGTGGTTGTCGGCGGCCTGCTGGCCGTCAGATTTGGGGGCATCCGGCTTGCAGCTGGCAAAAAAGGCGAGGGCAAGAAGCAGAATAATCGTGTTTTTCATACGTGGGTGAAAACAGGTTTTGTTTGCGGGGGGCAAAAGTAGCGTCCTTGCCGCCAAAATCCACAACTTGTTTGTACCCTTGCCATCACAAAACACATCAACCGCTATGCTCAAGTTCAAACTCCACGATCAAGAATACATTCAACTCAACAACTTGCTAAAAGTGCTGCACCTCGTTAGCACCGGTGGCGAGGCCAATATTCGGATCACCGAAGGCGAAGTGTTCGTAAACGGCGAGGTGGAAACGCGCAAGCGCCGGAAACTACGGGCAGGGGACGTGGTGGAAATTTTTGATAAAAAAATAACCGTTGGGGGAATGATGAATGATGAATGATGAATCTGGCTTGCAGGGAAAATTCATCATTCATCATTCATCATTCATCATTCATCATTCATCTTACGACTGTCACATCGCCCCGGTACAGCAGCGTTCGTCCGTCAAGGAAGCGTACCTCGACGAGGTACACGTACACACCGGGGTTGACAAATTGCCCGCGATAGCGTCCGTCCCAGCCTTCGGCAAAATCGTTGTTGTTCGGCAGGAATTTCTCGCGTTCGTACATTAGGTTGCCCCAGCGATCGAAGATGCGCATGTAATTTACGATCTCCACGCCTCGACCGATGTTGGGGTTGAAGTGGTCGTTCAGCGAGGCGTTTGCTCCCGGCACGAATGCGTTGGGAATGTACACGTTGCGGTTCGGGTCTATGTTGACCTGAATGCTTGCGGTGGCCGAACAGCCGTTTGCGTCGAACACCACAATGGTGTACTTCTCGGACTCGTAGGTGCGGGTGAACGGTTCCAGTGTGTCCGGGTTGCTCAGCGCAGTGGGTGGTACCCAATCAAAATCCACTACCGTGGAACCGGAAATGATCGGGATCAACTGAAGTGAGTCACCAAGTTCGAGTTCCACCTCATTTGGATCGAATTTTACGGTAAACGGCGCTGGCTCGTCCACAAAAATCGTGTCCGTCCGCTCGCAGCCCTGTCGGTCTATGTAGGTGATGTAGTGTTCGCCGCCGCCCATGCTGATCGGGAAACCTGGATCGAGGTACACCCCATTGTCGAGGCTGTACTGGTACGGGGCACCAGCGCCGCCTGTGATGGAATCAATGAACAGCGTCGTTTCTTCTCCAAAACACGGGATCGGCTCCCACGGCATGTACACCCCTTGTACGGGTGCGGGATCGCTCAAAATGATCCCGGTCTGCACTGCCGAGCAGCCCTTATTGTCGGTCACCGTGACCGAGTAGGTTCCGGCGGCGAGGTCGGTGATGGGATTGCCGGTGTCGGTAAGCGGGCCAAAGGCGTTTGCCCAAGCAAAGGTGTAGCTCGGTGTGCCGCCAGTGACGATCACCCCGAGTTCGCCGTTGCTTTCGCCAAAACAGAGCGGGTTTTTCGAATTCAGCGGGTCTTTTGTGGCGATAATTTGTGTAGGCTCCTCAATTTGCGTGCTGAAAACCTGTGTGCAGCCCTTATTGTCGGTAACGGTCAGCGTGATTGGCCCGGCCTTGACACCCGAAGCTATGCTGGTCATGGAACCGCTACTCCACAAGTAGTTGTACGGTTGGCCGTTGCCGCCGGTAATCGTTGCTTGCGAGCGTCCGTCGCTGAGGCCGAAACAGGACACCGAATCGTTTTTGAACACGGCATTGAATGCGGGCGGGGCGCCGATAAGCACGGAATCTATGACAAAACAACCGAGCACAGGATCCGTTACGGTCACGTAGTTCATGCCCGGACACAGGTCGGTGCGCGAAGAATCCGTGGAACCGCCGGTCCAGAGGAAGTTGAAATTGGCCAGCGTGCCACTGTACGTGACTCCGATGGTTGCCCGGCCATCGCACACGCCGGGGCAGGTGGCAGGAGCTATTCCGGTTTTGGTCACGACCATGGCGGGCGGGTTTGTCAGCACGAACGTTTTTACCAATGTACAACCGCGCGAGTCCCGAACGGTCACCGTGTAGGTGCCAGCGGGTTTGTTTACGATCACAAAGGTGTTTTCGTTTCCAGGTAACCAGTTATAGGTATAGCCCGGATTACCGCCCTGTATGGTCAGCGCTATGCTGCCATCGCTGCCGCCAAAACAGGTCGGGCGGGTCAGCATGCTGTCAGCAAGCACGAGCGGCGGTTTGGTGGCCAAAAACACCGTGTCTTTGGTGGAGCAGTTTTGGGCATCGAACACGGTGACAATGTAGCCGCCGCCGGACAGGTTGTTTATTTGTGGCGTAGCGCCGAGGGGAAGGTCGTTGATAGTTGTCCAAACGTACGACACCCCGGTCGGGGCATTTACACGCAAGGAACCGTCGGAACCGCACACGACGGAGGTGGAGTCGAAACTCGTGATGGCTGGCGGAGGCGGCAACGGCAGCGGCACGGCGAGTGAGTCCCGGCACCCGTTACCGTCGGTGACGGTGACGGAGTAGTTCGCCGGGCCGAGGTTGGTCGGATTTGGCACTCCGGGCACGGTAGTGGTGGGTACCGAACTCCACGCGTAGGTGTAGTTCGGTGTGCCGCCGCTGGCCGAAACGGAGATGGCACCATCTGTCTGCAATAAGCAAGTTGGGTTGGTTTTGGACACTAATGCCAAGTCCAGTACGGGCGGGTCCACGAGGGTGAACTTGGCCTGGGCTTGGCAGCCGGAAGTCAAGTCCAGTGCAACCAAATCGTACATACCTGCGGGTAAGTTGATGTATGTGGTACGGTTGTTCACGTTTTGAGCGGACGAACCGGGCGGGGTTGGGTTCCAGAAAAACAAAAAGTTCGGGTTGACAAATGCGGGGTTGGCCAGTATCTGGGCCTGAATGGAGCCGTCCGACAGTCCGAAACACGACGGATCGGACACGAGTATGGTGTCAATTCGCACATCGCGGGCGTTCGTGATTTGCACACAATCCGTCAAGGTGCAGCCATTCGCATCGGTCACGGTCACGCAGTAGCAGCCAGCGGGCTTTCCGGTAGCAACAAACGGGTTTCCAGATCCCGAATCGTCTGGGCTGAAGTTGGCAGGCTGGCAATCGGGTGAGTATTCCCACAAGAACAAGTATTGATTGCCTGCCGGGCCGGGCGTGCCACCAGCAGCGGTAAGGGTGATAGAACCGTCGGCGATACCCGGGCAGGAAGCAGGCGTGACCGTCGGGTTCACGGTAATGGCAGGCGGCTGGCTGAGGGAGCCAGAGGCTACCTGGGTGCAGCCGGTACTGTTGTCCTTCACAGTCACGCTGTAGTTGCCTTGCGGCAGGCCTGAAATGGTCTGCATGGTTTGCATCGGCACGGTGTTCCACTCGTATGTGAAATTCGCTCCCGGGTTGGGGATGAGCACCCCGTCCACGGTCACGTCGGCACGGACGGAGCCGTTGGAAGCGCCATTGCAGGTGGGCAGTTGCACTACAGTCATCGTAGCCCCGAGGCTGGGGATGTTGACATTGAGCGTTTGGCAGATTTGTGTGCCGAGGCCGTTTTGGTCGGTCACGCAGATTTCCCAGCAGCCCTCCGCCACGGGTAGGGTAAAGATCGTATCGGCCACATTAGATACCGATATGCCGCCGATAATACCAGTGCAGGTGCGCCAAATGACTTCCCATGGGCCTTGGCCGCCCGTGATGGCCACAGCCAACTGGGCCGTGTTGTCACAGTTTACCTTGTTAATAAACGTCGTTATTTCGAGCGGGAAAAAGTTGATGCACACGTTGCCGGTGTCCACCGTGACGGCGAGTTCATTTCCAAAAGCGTCGTCCATGGTGACCGTCGAAGGGAAACTACCCACGTCCAAGGTCGTGCAGGAATCGAGCGGCGCGATCGCCGTAAAACAGACTTCAAAAAGAACGGAATCATCAGCGACATTGGTTGTGCCCGCAAAATCTGAGTATACCACGCCAAGGAAGCCGTTGAGGGCCTCGTTTTCGTTCAGGTTGCCATTGGCTGCACCGAACGCGTTCCCGCCGATGGCGGGGTTGGGATTGGTAATGCTGTCGTAACGCAGCACGGTCGGATCCCATGTCAGCGAAAAGGACGAACCGAGGATGTTTTGGAAATTGATGACGGTCACCGGGACGCAAATGCTCGAATCGGGTGGCACGGTGAGCTCCGGCAGGGCAATGGTTACGTTGTCAGTTGGGATGCAGCCGTTCATGTTGACCTGCACGGTAACCCCACAACTTTTTCCGTCCTCTACTACGATGGTGTACACGCCAGGCTTGGGCACGGAAAAAATGACATCGAGACCATCCTTGATCTGCGACGGCGGGGTGTAGATAAGCGCTCGTACGCTGGGGTCGGTGCTCAAAAAGATACTCACGGTATAAGTGGTGTTTTTATCCCATTCCGGGTAGCCACCCTGCAAGCGGAACTTGCCCTTGCAATCATCCGTGAAGCTTGTATTGATGCTTATTATTTCAATCGGCTTCAGGTAAACAATGGTAAATGCCTCGTTGATGCCCACATCCACACAACCTGGTTCAAGTAGGCCATTCGCGTAATCAGTGATGGTGATCGGCGCAAACGTGACAGCCACGGGGCCATTTTGGCCGAAGATGGACGACATGGTAATGGAACCACTGTTAAAAAAACAATGGCTACCGTCGGCAGGCCCTTGTGTCGCGAAAAAGCCGTTTGAGGCACCCGGCCACAGGCAAGAATCAGCCAACACAGCCATTTCATCGCCATCACTGTAAGGTGGACATTTGTAAAAAGCATAAGCGATACCCGCCGGGGTGCTCGGGTCGGGGTCCATGAACATCGCGTCGCCATTGTGCTGGACACACATGGAGTCGCCTTGGCAAAGGAAAAGGGTGTCAGGCGTGTTGTCGTTGCTTTGGCCGAGGATTGGGCCAAAGGTGAACGTGCCAGCCGAACAGGCACCATCGGGTGAGGGCAGGGCGTTTGGCTTGGCGGTTCCGAGTTTTATGAGTGTCGGGACTTGGGCGTTGGCGATAGTTGCCGTCAGGCAAAAAATCAGCGGGATTAGAAGTTTGTGCATGCGGACGAAGATTGGAATGAAAGATGAAAAGATCGGTACACGGGTACGGGATTAACCAAGAGATTCGATGCCGACCTAAATTGCTGTTAGTCAAAGCAAGTTTAACATTTGGGAGAAACGAGGCCCGTTTGCGTGCGGTGGTTTTCTGAAAATTGGTCGCAAAAGTAGGCAAACACCGGGCAATGGAGGGGGGAAGTACCGCAATAAATGTTGGTGCGGTCGGGAATTGACAGGGGGCGGCGGCAAAACGCGGGGTTGGACAAAAATATTGCCGCTAACTTTGACCCGCCCACAACGCATGCACCCATGCTCCTGCTTTACATCTTCGACCTCACGCTACCGCTGAAAAACCCGGTGCTGATCTTTTCCCTGATCCTGTTCATCATCCTGTTCGCACCCATCCTGCTGAACAAATTGAACATTCCGCATCTCATCGGGCTGATTATCGCCGGAGCCATCATCGGGCCGCACGGGCTGAATCTCATGCTGCGCGATAGCAGCATCATCCTGTTCGGCACGGTCGGGTTGCTGTACATCATGTTTCTGGCCGGACTGGAGATTGACCTAAATATTTTCAAGAAAAACAGCGGTAAAAGTGTGGTGTTCGGCTTGTTCACGTTCACCATCCCTATGTCGCTGGGTATTGCCACGGGATTGTGGCTGCTGCACTACTCGGTACCGTCAGCCATTTTGCTGGCCAGTATTTTTGCCTCGCATACCCTGATCGCCTATCCCATTGTGAGCAAATTGGGCATCGCCAAAACCCGCGCCGTCACGGTGGCCGTTGGCGGCACGCTCATCACTGACACACTCGCGCTGTTGGTGCTCGCTGCCGTGGCTGGTACGGCTACAGGAAATATTCCCAACGACTTCTGGCTCAAAATGGCTGGCTCGGTACTGCTGTTTGGCACGGCGGTTATGTTCGGGTTTCCAATTATCGGGCGCTGGTTTTTCAAGCACAACGGCGACAATGTTTCCCAGTACATTTTTGTGCTCGGCATGGTTTTCCTCGCTGCTTTTTTGGCCGAGGCCGCTGGCGTGGAGCCTATCATCGGGGCGTTTCTCGCCGGGCTGTCCCTCAACCGGCTCATTCCGCACACCTCCCCGCTGATGAACCGCATCGAGTTTGTAGGCAACGCGCTATTCATCCCGTTTTTCCTCATCGGCGTAGGCATGCTGGTGGACTACCGGGTGTTTGTCAAGGATTTTGAAACCCTGAAAGTTGCCGCCGCCATGACCACCGTGGCTATGATCAGCAAATTTCTCGCTGCGTGGGCGACCCAAAAAACGTACGGATTTTCAGCGGACGAGCGCCGGGTAATATTCGGCCTGAGCAACGCCCACGTGGCCGCCGCTCTGGCCGTGGTGCTGGTGGGCTACAACATCGTGCTCGGCCAAACGGAAAGCGGCGAGCCGATCCGGCTGCTCAACGAAAACGTGCTCAACGGCTCCATCCTGATGATTCTCGTCACCTGTACGGTGGCTACGTTTGTGGCCCAAAAAGGTGCCCGGAACATTGCCCTGCATGAGGCCTCCGACACAGGACCGGGTGGCGGCGACGACACGGAGGAGCGCATCCTCTTGCCCGTCAACAACCCCGAAACCGCCAACGAGGCCATCAACCTGAGCATCACCGTCAAATCCAAGCGAAACAAAAGCGGCCTGTACGCGCTCAACGTGCTCGACCATTCGAACGACGACCGCACAGCGGAGAAAAAGGCTAAAAAATTGCTCGATCAGGCCAGCGTTGCTGCCGCCGCTACCGACAACCACCTGCATGAACTGCTCCGATACGACCTGAATATCGTCAACGGGATCGTCAACGTAGTCAAGGAACACAAGATTACCGACTTGATTTTCGGCCTGCATCCCAAACAGGGCATCACCGAAAACTTCCTTGGTATCCTGACCGACGGCATCCTGACCAAGTGCAACACCACTACACTGCTATACAAATCCGTGCAACCATTAGCAACCGTCAAACGCCACATCGTCGTGGTGCCCGACCGGGCCGAAAAGGAGATCGGCTTCGCATTCTGGCTCGTCAGAGTCTGGAACATCGCCCGGAACACGGGGGCCAAATTGGTGTTCTACGGCTCCAATCAAACACTGTCGTACATCCGGGCCGTTCAGCACAAACATCCGGTGGATTCGGAATTCAACGACTCCTATGACTGGAACGACTTCCTGATCCTCGCTAAAGAGCTTCGCCCAAACGACAACCTTATCGTCGTCCTGAGCCGGAAAGACCATCTCTCGCACCACTCCGGTATGGCCAGGATACCTGGCTACCTCAACAATTATTTCCTCGAGAACAACTACATCATGGTGTATCCGATGCAGACCGGCGTGGACGAAGAGGGCAATATCGCCCTGAAAAACCCTTCCGTACTGGAACCCCTGCGCAACAACCTCGAAAGGTTGGACGATATCGGCAAAACAATCGCGAATGTCTTCCGGTGGAAATGATAGTTGTGATTTCAGGGATTTTGGTCAGGAACGCTGTTTTTTTCTCCGATGAGAATGAAATAGCGCCATAGGCCGAACCAGCCAGTACGCACGATCCGCGTCGTTGGAACAAAGCGTTTTACCAGCACGGGAAGCAGGTGGTGATCCATCTGGACATGATTGTAACCCATCCAGCGGCGAAACCAAGCGAACGGCGTGTCGTGGAAATCTACCACGGCAATGCGACCACCCGGTTTCAGGTCATGCCACGCCTGCTCGATGGCCGATTCCCAGCCGGGGTTGAACATCGTGAGCGCATAGGAAAACAGGATGATGTCTACCGGTTCGGTCAGGTGGAAACTGCCGGTTCCGTAGGGTTTTTCGAATAATTGCAACCGCCGGGAAAAAGATGACAAACGTTTGCTTGCCCGGCCGAGCATTTCCGGCGAAACGTCAATCCCGATCAGGTGCCAGCGCGGACGCATACCTGCCAATCGCCGAAGATTCTTTCCTGTGCCGCAGCCCACTTCGGCGATGGCCAGTTCGTCGTTGTGCGGCAGCAGGTGCAAGATGCGGTTGCGGCCAAAAAGAAATGTCCAGCGCGTGGCATCGTAAATGGCGGCGTGCAGCCGATAGTACTGCCGCATAGCGGTTTCCTGTTCGGCAATGGAAGTCGTTGAGGTGTTCATGGATATGCTCTTATTGAACCAGCCCGATCCAAGTGCTCGCGTAAGTGCCTACGCGGTCTTGCTGGTGGGCTTGCTTGGCTTTTTCGACATCGAACTGAACCCGTTCTTTTACAAAATCGGGCACAAAATTTAGTTCGAAAGAGGCCGAGCGAAGAAGGATACGCGTGCCGGGCGCGGCATTGTCGAGAATCAACCGCCACTCTTCATCCAACGCAGGACGGAGGTGGCTGGCCAGCCAGTCTTGGTGGTCGAGCAGCACAAAATGGGTGTACGTGCCGGGGTTGTCGCGCAAAAAATCGCTGAGGGATGCGGTGTGGGTTTGAATACGTTCGGTGCGCGAGCGGATTGGGTGGAAATATTCCTGACGAAGGTAGTTGGGGCAGCATTCTGGGGTATAGCGGCCCCAGAAATAGAGTTTCCAGAAATAGTTGTCCTGAATCGGGAGTTCGAGGAACACCTGCCGAAGGCAATGCCGGAAGTAGCCAGCCATGCCGTCCTCGAAGAAGTCGGCAGCGAGCGCCTGTTGACTTTTGGGCACGCCCAGCATACTTTGCAGGAAATGCTGCTGCAGCGCCCATTGCAGAAACGGGTTCAGGAATCGAGGCTCAAATTGCTCATACCAAATGGTTTGTTCGGCCAGGTTTTGCGAGTTAAACAGCCGCTCGGCCAGCCGCGACACTTCCGGTTGCACGTGCAACCACTGGCGAATCATCCAAGCCACCGTACCGCTCGTGCCGTGCCAGTAGAACGAGCGCCGCAGCCCGTTGCCAGAAAAGACGTTCAAATTACGCGCCCACCAGTTTCGGGAAAACCCTTCCGGAAGTTGATCCCACAGGTTTTTTTGAAAAACGGTCCGCGCATCGCCAACCACGCCGTCGCCGAAAAAACGAAATAGTGTGGGATGGTCGGTGCCTTGGAACAGGGCACATTTCAGATCAAGCAGGGCATTTTGGCGCGGGTTCATGTCCACACTGTGGATCACCGCAGGATCGTCAAGCAGATAATCCAGTGCGTTGCAGCCAGCACTGGTCAGCATAACTACCCGACTGTCGGGGCCAAATTGGAGCAACTCCCGATCGCAGCGGGGGTCTTCCCAACAGGTGTTGTACACGAGATTTTTTCCGTGAATATGGCGGAATATCTGTTCGTTGACGGTGCTTGCCAAACCCATGTGCGCTCCTGTTTTAGTTGGGCGAAGGTAGCGCCGGTCTCCTGCGCAGGTGGTAAATCAAAGTTTACCAAATAGCTAAGGTTTGGAGATTAGAAGGTTTCTGGTTAGAAGGTTAGAGGGTTTCTGGTTAGAAGGTTACTGGTTAGAGGGTTTCTGGTTGGAGAAAAAACAAGACATTTGCCCCCCAATCTTCTAACCAGAAACCCTCTAACCAGCAACCTCCTAACCAGAAACCCTCTTTATGCGCTACACGTTTGCCGATTTTGTCGGAAAATTCCCGCCCGTACCCATGCCGGTCATTTTGGGTGAAGAGACACACCATGTTTTTGCCTTGGAAAATCCGCCTATTCCGGAGGAAATGATTGTGCAATTCATCCATCCTGCCGATCCAACAGCCCAGGATGATGCGTACACCGAATATGTTCCATGTTTTTCCTTTGAGGGTACCGATGATTTCGCGGCCTTGGTGTGGTGGAAGGCTGAACTGCTGAACTACGAATACGTGCTGGCCACGTTCACGTTGAAAGGCGAACTGATCAATCGTCGTGTCATCGGGTATACTCGCGTGAAGCCCGACGGCAAGGTGGCGCGTGCCGTAGCCACCATTGACGAGGATTGGGTCGTGTTCATCGCCGAGGGTGAGTCGGCTAAAGGCGATGTATTCGATCCCACCACCTCCCGCACATACGACGTGGAGGTGATGTCCAACGGTGAGATCGTTTGACCTACAAAATAGCCCGGCTGTTGCGCAGTGCCTCGCGTATGGTGGACTTGAGCCGGTCGGCAGCCTGCATAAGCATGTCGCCATCAAGCGGGAAGGGTAGGGGGCGGTTGCCGATCCGGGCGCGGGAGTCTTTGCTCAGGGCACGTTGGTCGCCTCGAAACGTGGAGGCGTAGTGCTCGAAAAGGACTTCGGTACCCACATCGCGGACGTGTACGCGAGAGTGGCTGTCTGCGTTGAAAATTTCCAAAACACCCGCCAGACGGACGGCTTTAGTCTGGAATGCCTCCAAAACCTCGGCACGGATGCGCACCTTGCGCGGTCGCTTGATGTCGTTGCCAGCCGTGTCTTTTTTCACGTTGCCGCGTTCGTCCAGCACATATTCCCAGCCGTCTTCGATTTCCTTTTCGTCGGTGTACGTGCGTTCGTTGATGCGTTCGGGGCTGATGTCCACCTGCCGGACGTTGAACACCACGCGGTAGTCCACCGGCAGTTTGGGGTCTGGTTTGAAGTGGTAGGCTTTCCAGTCGCCGTTCAGGTCGGATGTTCCGAAAGCGAGTACGCGGTCGTTGAAATCGCGGGGCAGCACCTTGTTGCTCTCGTTGTGTACCTCGAACAAGATATGTGTGGTGCCGAGATTTACCGCATCGCGCAGCAGCGCTTCTTTGTTCCGGTAGGATTTGAAATAACGATTTTCGAGGTCCTTGAGCAGGCGGTAAGCCTCACGGGCGGCTTGGCGGTCGCCCCTTTGCTCAGCTTGGTTCAGCAAGTCTTCTGCACAGGTATATAGGTAGGAAGCGGCTTTCTCCCGACTTTCGGACTCGAGCTGGGCAATATTTACAAACTCGATCTTAGCGCGGTAGCCGTCCTTTGACACGAGAGGCAGCAATGGGGCCACCAGGTTTTGGCGCTGTCGAATTTGGCGGTGGATTCCATTTATGCGCTCCCAGTTTTCGGGACGGTCTACGGAGGCGAGGTGGTATGCTGTGTTCAGGTCGCGGGCCTGTGCTTTGGCAAAAGCCAGTTCCAAACTTTTGACGATGTCGGTTTTCTTGTTTTTCTTGCCGCGCAGTTTGGAAACGGCAAAAGAAATGGCTGCATCGTAGTCGCCGCTTTCGATGTAGCGTTGGGCGGAGCGGCAAGAGGCGGCCAAAAAGGCGGATAACAAAGCGATGGAAAGGAAACGGTAGAACGACATGGTTTTCGTTTTTTCAAATTAGTCCGCAAGGTTCGGCACGAGGCCGCACATTTTTTGCTAAATGATGTTAGGGCGTTTTGAAAGTTTGTTAAAAAAACAAATGCCTCGCAAACACCTGCTAACGAAGTTTAAACAAGACAATGGAAAAGATCACGGAAAGCGCGTCGAAGTACCGGCATTTGGAAAAAATGTCCGTAGGCGAGCTCTTGGCGCACATCAACGCCGAGGACAAAACGGTGCCGCGGGCTGTCGAAGCGGCTTTGCCCCAAATCGAGGCATTAGTGGAGGCCATCTCCCGGCGCATGCTCGAAGGTGGGCGGTTGTTTTACATAGGTGCGGGCACCAGCGGTCGGTTGGGCATCGTGGATGCTTCCGAAATCCCGCCCACCTACGGCGTGCCGCCCGGCTGGGTGGTGGGCATCATCGCTGGCGGCGATGGGGCCATCCGTAAGGCTGTCGAAGGTGCAGAAGACAGTCCCGTGCAGGCTTGGAAAGACTTGTCGGCCCACCGGGCCGAAGCGCCCGACATGGTAGTGGGCATAGCCGCTTCAGGCACCACGCCCTACGTGGTACACGGCCTACGGGCCTGCCGGGAGCGCGGCATCGCCACAGCCTGCATTACCTGCAACCCTGGTGCGCCCATACTGGCCGAGGCCGATTTTCCAGTACTGGCGGTGACCGGCCCGGAGTTCGTGACCGGTAGTACGCGTATGAAAGCGGGCACGGCCCAAAAGTTGGTGTTGAACATGATTTCCACCGCCGTTATGATCCGACTGGGCCGAGTACAGGACAATAAAATGGTGGACATGCAACTGAGCAACAACAAGTTGGTGGATCGCGGCACGCAAATGGTCATGCAATCAACGGGATTGGACTACGCCGCAGCGCAACGGCTTTTGCTCGAACACGGAAATGTGCGCGAAGCGATTACAGCGTTTGCAAATGAAGCGTAACTAATTATTCCAGCACGGTTTCAAGGAACATGCCTGTCTGGTAAAAATCACGTGTCCCGCAGTTTTTCGATTGCCTTCAAAATGGCTTCGCGGTTGTTTGCAGCGGTCATCCAGCGTGGCACCCGTGCCCCGATACTCCGAACGTTGAATGCAAAACCGTTGCGCTCGCGGAGTTTAGCGCCAACATGTTGCGCCAAAAAATCGAGGTGCTCGTGGTTGTAAGCCCAGAGTGTTTCGCCGGAAAAATCGGCCTGCAGCCAAACGGGCAGGTGAAAAAACGGGTCAATAGGTGCGCCGAATTTCAAGATGACCCCTTGCTTTTGCTTGGGATCTTGCCGGTGCGAGATGGTGTCCAATACCTTGTTGTACCCGCATCCAGAGCAAATTACCCGAACAGCATTGCGCTCGTGTTTCATCGTATTGAACTCGCCCGTGAGCACCACAGCCTTGCCAGTGCAGCACGGGCAAACGACGAGAATGTCCCGCACAAAAGCGTACAAGTTGGTGCGGTAGGTGTGCTTGGCCCTCGATTTCACTGCGTTCTCGGACATGCTACGGCTTGTTTTTTTTTCGGACAAAATAGTTGTGGTACAAAATGCTGCCAATGATCATCAACACCAGCGCAACCCAAAAAAATTTGGAGCGCCACACGTGTTCCGGGACATAACGAACACCGGGGCCGAAAAGAAGGAAACCAAAGAAATCATGCGTCATTTTCGGTTTTGTTTTTGCCACAAAGATAAGCTCACTCCCGGCTTGCCATCGGCAGGTTCCCTATTCGGCAAAAACTTCTGGCACCATTTGGCTGCCCCACCAAAAGTCCCGTAATTTGACCCATTGGAAACACCACATCCTATTTCACCAGCACCACAGGTGGAATGGGATTTTTTTATGCAACCTTCTAACCAGCCCCCGCACGGGGTGGCAAAAAAACCAGAAACATTCCAACCAGAAACCCTCTGCCTCCTCTCACTATGCGTACACAGATTTTTTACCCTGTTCAAAAAAGGCTGCCTCTTGTCGGGCTGGCTTTACTTTTACTGCCGCTTGGCGCAATGGCCCAAGTGTCTTGCCTGCCGGTTTTTCCCAAAACAGACGACAACGTGACCATCACCTACGATGCCACGCAGGGCAACGGCGCGCTGGCGGGAATCACGCCCGTGTACGCGCACATGGGCGTGATCACAAGCCAGAGCAGTTCGCCCAGCGACTGGAAGTATGTGAAAACGACTTGGGGCACGGCCGACCCGGTTGGCGCAATGACCAACGCCGGAGCAAACTTCTGGACCAAGACGTTCAATATCCGCGCGTTTTTTGGCATTCCAGCGGGCGAATCCGTGCTGAAGTTGGCCTTTGTTTTCCGAAACACCGACGGCTCTGTCGTCGGACGCGCTACGGGCGGGTTTGATATTTTTTACGAAGTGTATCCCGACAATTTCGGCCTGCAAACCCTCCTGCTCACGCCCTCGACCAGCCCCGTTTTGACCTCGCTCGGCGGCTCCATTCCCGTGCGGGCTGCCGCGTCGCTGGCGGGCAGCCTGCGGTTGTTCGACAACGGTGTGCAAGTGGCCAGTGCCATCGGCACCCTGATGGAAACCACCCTGACCGCCAGCACTGGTGTACACACGGTGGAGTTTGTAGCCGAAGCCGGGGCCGAAAAGGACACGTCGCGGTTCGTGTACTTGGTGCCCGTTAACTTGCCCGCCCAAAACCCGCCCGCCGGAACCAACTACGGCATCAACTATGTGGATGCTCAAACCGTGCGCCTACAATTGTACGCCTCCGGCAAACAAGTGGTGTACCTTCTCGGCGATTTCAACAACTGGACACCCAGCGAGGCTTACCAAATGCGGCGAAACGTGATCGGCAGCGCCTGGTGGATCGAACTCACGGGCCTCACACCCGGGCAGCCCTACCGGTTTCAGTATCTCGTGGACGGGACGTTGCGTATCGCCGACCCGCTCAGTACCCTTGTTCTCGACCCGTGGAACGACGGCTTTATCTCCCCGCTGACCTACCCCAACTTGCTGCCGTACCCCGCCGGGAAAACCAACGGAGTGGTGTCTGTCTTGCAAACCAACCAACCGGTGTTCAACTGGCAGGCCGCCAATTATTCCAAACCGAAAAAAACCGACCTCGTGGTGTACGAACTGCTCCTCCGGGATTTCCTCGACCGGCACGATTACGCTACTTTGCTCGACACATTGGACTACCTCGAACGGCTTGGCGTGACGGCTATCGAACTGATGCCGATCAACGAGTTCGACGGCAACAACAGTTGGGGCTACAACCCCGCCTACCACAAGGCTTTGGACAAATACTACGGCAACGCCGAGTCGCTCAAACGCCTCGTGGATGCCTGTCACCAGCGCAGCATGGCCGTTATAGCCGACGTGGTGTTCAATCAGGCTTCCGGCTCCAGCCCGCTGGCGCAGTTGTATTGGGATGCCGCCAACAACCAGACTGCCGCTAACAATCCGTGGTTCAACGTAAAGGCCACCCATGATTTCAGTGTGTTTCACGACTTCAACCACGAGAGCGCTCTGACCAAGATTTATGTAAAAAACTGCCTGCAGTACTGGCTTGAAGAGTTCAAAATTGACGGTTTTCGCTTCGACTTGTCCAAGGGTTTTACCCAAAAAAACACAGTAGGCAATATTCCTGCCTGGGGAAACAGAGACCCCTCGCGGATCGCCATTTTGAAAGATTATGCTGACTTTGTATGGGGCGTTTCACCCGGAGCGTATGTGATTTTGGAACATTTTGCCGACAACGACGAGGAAAAAGAACTGGCCGAATACGGCATGATGCTTTGGGGTAATATGCACGGCGGGTACAAGGAAGTGGCCCTTGGTTTCAGTGCCGGAATTGGCACCGACCTGCGTTGGGTGTCGCACAAGCAGCGTGGCTGGAACGTACCGCATGTGATCGGCTACATGGAAAGCCACGACGAGGAGCGCCTCGCATACGACTGTCTGAACTTCGGGAACACCTCCGTGGCCAGCCATAATGTTCGATCCCCGATCGTAGCCATGCGCCGCTTGGAACTGCTGACTAACCTGCTGTACACGGTGCCCGGCCCCAAAATGCTGTGGGAATTCGGCGAACTGGGCTACGATTTTTCCATCAATCACTGCACCAACGGCACCGTCAACAGTAACTGCCGCCTTGATCCCAAGCCCATCCGTTGGGACTACCTCGCCGATCCCTACCGCCGCCGCCTGTACGATGTGACCGCCGCGCTGCTGCACCTGCGGAAAACACAGGACGTGTTCGAGACCGCCGATTTTCAAGCCAACCTTGGTAGCGGGCAAGTGCGCACTATCTACCTGAACAGCCCGGCTATGAACGTCGCAGTAGTGGCCAACGTGGGTGTGACGGCTACGACGGCTACCGTAAATTTTCAGCACACCGGAACCTGGCACGAGTACTACACTGGCAACACGTTAGATGCGCTCGGCACTACCATGCAAATTCCCCTCGGCCCGGGCGAGTACCGACTGTACCTCGACCAGTTTGTGCCACTGCCTGCGGGTCTCAACCCCACGCCGACCACCGAAACAGAGGGAGTCCTTAGCGACGTGGCCGTGTATCCGAACCCCACAACCGGCTGGTTTTCTATTGATTTTGCGCTGCGCGCAAATACACGTGTGCTGGCGGAGGTGTTCGATGCTACCGGTCGCCGCGTTGCTATGCCTTGGTCGGGCGAGCTGTCGGAAGGCCAACAGCAGGTGCGCATGGACATTTCCGGCTTGCCGCCCGGCTTGTACTGGGTGGCACTGACCGATGCCAATGCAGGCGGACGGGTTGTGCGGAAAATGATGGTGGAGTAGAAAACACGCTCTTAGAGGCAGATTGCCTCTAAGACTTTCCTGTTTTTTTCAACATAGAAAGTCTGATCACTAATAAGTACCGGGACAAACAAACTGCCTATGTACCGATTTGCCTTTTGCTTACTTCACACCTTTGCTGTTGCGACCCTTTGCGCCCAAGAGCCATTCACCGAAAAACAATATGCCTGGCAGATCGAGAAGAACATAGTGTACGGCACCGCCGCCAACTACCTTGGCCTGACCGACACGCTCACCCTCGATCTATACAAACCGCTCAGTGCGGACACTGCGCGGCCGCTGCTCGTGCTTGTGCATGGAGGGGCTTGGCTCGGCGGCTGCAAAGAAGACATGGCTTGGTTGTGCGAGGAAATGGCCGCACGCGGCTATGTAACAGCTACCATAAACTACCGCAAAGGTTGGCATAAAGCTTTTTATGTGCCCAATCCCGCGCAGGCTGCTGACATCAATCCCCTGTATGCCGCCGACTCGCTGGAGATCATCCGGGCCATTTACCGAGGTATGCAGGATGTGAAAGGGGCTATTCGTTGGCTAAAAGCGCGGATGTACACCGACAGCACTTGCAACCAAGCCGTATTGGTGGGCGGGGAAAGCGCGGGAGCCTTTGTGGCACTGGCCGTGGGCCTGCTTGATCGGCCAGTCGAAAAGCCCGCTGCCAGCGCCGCCTTGCCCGATGCGCCCGTCCCGGCAAATAATGTGATAAACAAGTACATCCTGAATTGCCTGGTACAAACCCCGGCATTGCCCCCCGGTGCGCTCCTGCGCCCCAACCTTGGCTCTGTGGACGGTACCCTCAACCTCAATGGCCACGATGCTTCGGTACTTGGCGTGGTCAGTTTTTACGGCGGATTGCCTTCGGAAGCCTTTGCCCAAAATTGGCTCGATGGCCCCCAACCGGCTCTTTACCTGTTCCACCAAACCTGCGACGGCGTGGTACCATTCGGTTATGGCATTCCATATTACCCGATTTCAACCTACTGCAACCTCGGATTTACTCCTTGGCACTACAATTATCCCCGCGTATTCGGCAACGGATCCATCGCTGCCAAAGCCGCAGCGTTGCCCACACCGCCGCCTGTGCTAACGGAGTTTTTCAACTGCAATGCCTTTGAACCCAATTTTGCCCTGTTCGAGTGCATTCGCTACAACGACAACGGCAGTTACCACTGGGTCACCAACCGAACGCAGCGGGCTGAAAAGATCGCCGCGTTTTTCAGTCCGATTGTAGCGACCAAACTCCAGAGCCAGCCCTGTCTTGTGGACGCGGACGAACCGAACCGGGCCGCTGGCTATCGGCTCGCGCCCAACCCGTTTTCGGGAACCGGAACGTTGCTTTTTTGTGAAAAACCGCCGGCAGAGCCTGTTCAACTGCGTGTGACCGATGCCCAAGGCCGACTGCTCTGGCAAGGCCGCCGCGCGCTTGCTGCCGGGCCAAATTCGGTGCCGCTGGGCGCGGAACTGCCACCCGGCATGTACTTTTTACAGGTGTCGGACGGCCAAAAACGTCTTCTGCTGAAGGCGGTAAAAATGTGAGGTATACCTCACGTCGCCAAGTTTTCAGCATGACGTATTGGTTTTCATGCTGAAAACTTGGCGACGCGAGGTATAATAAGGCTTGCGAGGCACTCCGACCCGAAGCGCCGCCTCAGCGCCTCCGCATTGAATTTGAAAACGCCCGGTAGTATGAGGCTGCCCGATTACCTTTGCCGCCGCCATGTACCGATTTTTTAAACCACTACTTTTTTTGATCCCGCCCGAAGCGGCGCACCGGCTCACCACCGCCCTGCTCGGCTGGACTGCCGCATTTCCACTGTTGCGCAAGTTGCTGCGCCAGCGGTATTGTATTTACCAAAAAACACTGGAACGCCGGGTACTCGGTCTGCACTTCCCGAACCCCGTGGGCCTTGCCGCCGGCTTCGACAAAAACGGCGAACACATCCCCGGCATGGCCTGTCTCGGCTTTGGGTTCGTCGAGGTAGGCACTGTCACACCGCGCCCACAGGCGGGCAACCCGCTCCCGCGCCTGTTCCGCCTGCCCGCCGACAGGGCGTTGATCAACCGCATGGGCTTCAACAACACGGGCCTTGATGCATTGGTGGAGCGGTTGCAGCGGCTGCGCGAACAGGGCGTTCCCGACGGCATCGTCATCGGCGGTAACATCGGCAAGAACAAGGACACGCCCAACGAACGCGCCGCCGACGACTACTTGCGTTGTTTCGAGGCGCTGTTCCCGGTGGTGGATTATTTCGTGGTCAACGTCAGTTCCCCAAATACGCCCGGCCTGCGTGCTTTGCAGGAAAAAACGCCACTGACACGGTTGCTGCAGGATTTGCAGGAAAAAAACTACGCTCAACCCGCTCCCAAACCGTTGCTGCTAAAAATAGCGCCTGATCTCACGGATGAACAGCTTGATGATATTGCCGATATTGTTCGGGACACCCGGTTGGATGGCATCATCGCCACCAATACAACTATCGCTCGCGCAGGTTTGCGCACGCAAGCGGATACGCTGGAGGCCATCGGAGCGGGAGGTCTGAGCGGTGCTCCGGTGCGGGTGCGTGCAACGGAGGTTATCCGCTATTTGCGGCAAAAATTAGGCACCGGGCCGGTCATTATTGGTGTGGGTGGTATTGATTCGGCTGCTGCTGCCCTCGAAAAAATCGATGCCGGAGCTGATCTGGTACAGGTGTACTCCGGTTTGGTGTACGAAGGGCCGGGGTTAGTGCGGAAAATATTGGAGGAGTTGGCCGGAAGTGGGATTTAGAGCCTATTCAAAAACGGTGCTTTATTGCATTGTTGCTGGCTTGCTCCGGGAAATCTAAAAATGGCAACACTTCGTATATGTTGGCTGAATCGCTGAATGGCGCAATCAATCACACCTTTATACCAAGTTGTTTCCAATGAAACACGTCCTGTTTTTTCCCCTGTTTCTATTTTTTCTGAAAACACTATCCGGTCACAATGGCAGTATACGTGGCAGTATTCTTGATGCCACCACCCGAGCCCCGCTTGCAGGTGTTGCCGTTACACTCAAAGGCTCTACAGGTGCCCAAACCTATACGGACGAACTCGGTTATTATCAGTTCGGCAGCCTGCCGGCGGGGCGTTACGAACTGAGTATACGTTACTTAGGCTACCAAGGCGCAATCGAACAGGTGGACGTACGCACGGACGAAACCTCAGTGGTCAGTACCAGTCTTGAAGTGGAGCCAATTACCCTTCAAAATGTGGACATCAGCCCGGACCCGGACATCAGCCGCCAAACTGTGCAGGCGTTGGACATCAGTTTGCGCCCAGTAGCCACCTCGCAGGATATTTTGCGTATGGTTCCCGGCTTGTTTATCGCTCAGCATGCTGGAGGCGGAAAAGCCGAGCAAATTTTCCTGCGCGGATTCGATATTGACCACGGTACCGATATTGCACTACAGGTGGATGGCATACCAGTCAATATGGTCTCGCACGCCCACGGGCAGGGCTATGCCGATCTGCATTTCCTTATTCCGGAGACGGTGAACCGTGTGGAGTTTGCGAAAGGCCCGTACTACGCAGGATACGGCAACTTAGCCACCGCAGGGCATGTGGGCTTTCAAACCAAAAGCGCCTTGGACAAAAATTTTCTGGCAATGCAGGCAGGGCAATTCAACACATACCGCCTGGCGGGTGGTTTCAATCTGTTGGGCAAACCCGATGGAGCCTGCTCACAAAATGCATATCTGGTTTCGGAATACTTTTTTTCCGATGGCTACTTCGATAGTCCTCAGGCCTATAACCGGTTCAGCACGTTTTTGAAATTCAACACCGCTGTGGACGCAAACAACTACCTGACTGCTTCGCTGAGCGCGTTCACCAGCCGTTGGGATGCTTCGGGACAAGTGCCCGACCGTGCTGTGCGAACCGGACAAATCGGTCGTTTCGGATCCATTGACAATACCGAAGGCGGCAACACGAGTCGGGCCAACCTGAACATCGCCCTTAGCAGCCTGTTGCGGGACGGCAGCCTGTTAAAAAATCGGTTTTTCTACTCCAATTACACCTTTGAACTCTACTCCAATTTTACGTTTTTTCTCAATGATCCGCTAAACGGCGATCAGATAAGACAACAAGAAAAGCGCAACTTGATCGGATACAGCGGATCCTACGCCCGTACTGACCGCATCGGCGGCAGTACTTGGAAAACGGAAGCGGGCGTGCAATTTCGCTACGATGCCTCCCGCGACAATGAACTTTCACACACAGTGGGCCGGAAAACAATACTCAAGCGACGGGCTTTTGGCGATGTAGACGAATCGAACGTGGCAGTGTACGTTGATGAAAAAATTCAGATCGGGCGTTTTTTTAGCGTTAACCCCGGCCTGCGTTTCGATCAGTTTCACTTTTTGTATGTGGATAAACTTCAGGCGAACCACGATCGCCGAATCGAAACGGCACGCCTCGCCAGCCCCAAGTTAAATGCCTATTTCACACCCGGCGATCGCGTACAGATTTTTGCCCTGTCTGGCTACGGGTTTCACTCGAATGACACCCGCGCTGTCGTGGCTCAAAACGGACGCAATATTTTGCCGCAGGCGCTGGGCTATGAACTTGGCACCACGGTCAAGTTGCTGCCGAGCCTCCTGGCCACCGTCAGTCTGTGGCGGCTGCACCTCGAACAGGAGTTTGTGTACGTGGGTGACGAAGCGGTGGTGGAAGCGGGCGGCAAAACCACCCGGCAGGGCTTCGATCTGGCCTTGCGTTGGCAACCGGTACCCTGGTTATTTGCAGATGCCGATCTGAATTATGCCCATGGCCGCAGCGACGGCAGCCCGGACGGCCAAAACCTGATCCCGCTTGCCGCCGCCTGGGCCAGTATCGGCGGGTTGACGTTCCAATTGAACAACGGCTTGAACGGGAGCCTTCGATACCGCTCAATAGGCGACCGGCCCGCCAACGAAAATTGCTCGGTAACAGCCCCTGGATACTTCCTGGCCGACCTGGTGCTAAACTATACATGCCCACAATTTGAAGTCGGCATCACGGTACAAAACCTGTTTAACCGAACCTGGAACGAAGCCCAGTTTGATACGGAGAGTCGTCTGTTTGATGAACAGATCCCTGTATCGGAAATTCATTTTACCCCTGGAACGCCGCTGAACGTGGTGGTTCGGATAGGCTTATTTTTTTAGCATTACCGGGTTTAAAAATGATTTCGGCGAAGTCGCTTTGAGTACGGTATTCGCAAAAACTACCCGTTTGTTGCCAATTTTTGCCCGACCTCTCGCTGCAATTCTGGAAAAAATGCCGCAAAATCACTCGAAAAAGCCTTGATGTTTTCAAAAAAATAGGGTAGCAGTGCGTCAAGGTTCAATCCTTCGGGTAAGCGTCGGGCGAAAATTCCGAGCACCCACTCTAATCCTTCCCGCGTCCGGTATCCGTCGAGAAAGTGGCCAGCCCGCATTTCCGGCCACCGTTTTTGTAAGGAAGCGGGCATGATGTCCAGGCCCATCTCCAGGCCGAGGTAGGTCCATTGCGCAAAATCGTTGAATGGCATCGGGGCGTACCGTTCCCAATGGATACACAGCAAGTGATCGTACAAAATATCCACTAACGGGGCGGCATAACGCCCGGCGAAGGGTCGGATCCGGTTAGTGCTGGTTTTTACGGCGGGGTGGTTGTCGGTGAACGCGTCAATGGTACGGTGGAGTAGTATGCCGCGTTGCACCGCTGGCGTGTAGTTTTCCCAAGTCCGGCCCTTGACATAGTCGCCGATGAAATTGCCGATGAGAATGTGCTCGTCCGGATAGGACAGGAAACAGTGGGCGGTATGGTTCATGTTATTGGTAGAATGGCAAATCGCTCCATTTTGTTTGTACAAGCCTGTGCTTAGTTTTCCCGGATGTTCGCCTACCGGAACGTTCATGCACCCCGCATCGTTGGCCGTCCAACACGCCCTTCCGGCTCAAATCGCTTCCCCATCCGCAGCCACTACGGCAACCGCCGTTAAACCCCAAAACCCAAAAAACTTGAACGCCGCGACCGTAAAGGCGAAAAAGCCGAAAAAAGCCCTCGTTTTTGCCTCCGGCAAAAAAAACCTAAGATGATATAGTGCGTGGTTTCGTTAGTTTTGAGCCTTGCTTTCTCATGAAGGCAAGATTTTTTGAATAAACACAACTTTCTTTTTCTCTTTACATTTCAACCAAAATAAGATGGAAGGTAAAATCCAGTCTGCGGAGAATTCCATGACCGAAACCATAGCCGCCCTGCTTCACACCAACGAAGATACCCTCCAAAAACTGCACGAAATCGTAGAAAGCTCCTTTCGGGAAGAACAGCTCATCGCCCAGAAACTCCTACATCCACCCAGCGAGCTGCTCACACGGGGACAGCGCATATCTGATAAAGTAGCACGATTCGGTGGTTCTTGGGCATTCATCAGCGCCTTCGGCGTTGTGCTTTTTCTTTGGATTTTGTTCAACAGCATCGCAGTCCAGAGCGAACGTTTCGATCCGTTCCCGTTCATTTTGATGAACCTGATTTTATCGTGCATCGCCGCCATGCAAGCTCCGATCATCATGATGTCGCAAAATCGCCAAGAGGAAAAAGACCGTCAACGCGCCGAGAACGATTACCTGATCAACCTAAAAGCCGAACTCGAAGTGCGGCACCTGCACTTGAAAATAGATGTTTTGATTGAGCAGCAGATGAGCCGCCTGATGGAGGTGCAGGCCGAGCAATTGCGCTTGCTGGACAAAATCGTAAAAAAGACGGAGAGGTAGGTTTGTCAGGATGCCGTCCCCAAAAACTCATAAGGTAGCAAGCAACCACTGAAACTTCTAAAACGTTGACTTACCTTTGCGCGCTTCGGTCAAAAACTCAATCCTCCACCTACTACATGGCTCTTCAGTGCGGTATCGTCGGCCTGCCCAATGTCGGCAAATCCACCCTTTTCAATGCCCTAACCAGCGGCAAGGCCCTCGCGGCCAACTATCCTTTCGCCACCAAAGACCCGAACGTAGGCATCATCACTGTGCCAGATGCACGGTTAGATAAACTGGCCGAACTCGTTGTGCCCCAGCGCACGGTGCCCACCACGGTCGAGATCGTGGACATCGCCGGCCTCATCAAGGGCGCAAGCAAGGGCGAGGGATTGGGCAACCAGTTTTTGGCAAATATCCGGGAGGTGGATGCGATCGTACATGTTGTCCGTTGCTTTGACGACGACAACGTCGTACACGTGGACGGCGACGTAAACCCCGTGCGCGATAAAGAAATCATTGACCTCGAATTGGGCCTCAAGGACCTCGAGACGGTGGAAAAGCGCATCGAAAAAGTAGCCCGCACCGCCAAGGCTGGCAACAAGGAAGAGCTACGCAACCTCGAAATCCTGACCGCAGTGAAACAACACCTGGAAAGCGGAAAACCTGCCCGTCAGTTGCTGGACCAGTTAGGCGAAGACGGAAAAACGCTGATTGCCAAAGAATTGTCACTGCTCACTGCCAAACCCACGCTGTACGCATGTAACGTAGACGAAGCCTCAGCCATCAGCGGGAACGCCCATTCGGAGGCCCTGCGCAAAGCCGTGGCCAACGAAAACGCAGAAGTCATCATCATTTGCGCGGGCATTGAGGCGCAGATTGCCGACATGGAGTCCGAAGAGGAGCGTGCGGAGTTTCTCGAAATGATGGGCCTGCAAGAGCCTGGTAAAAATCTGCTTATCCGCCACTGCTACTCCCTGCTCAACCTCATCACCTATTTCACTGCAGGTGAAAAAGAGGTACGCGCCTGGACGGTGCGCAACGGTGCCAAAGCGCCCGAAGCCGCTGGCGTGATCCACTCCGATTTTGAAAAAGGCTTCATCCGCGCCGAGGTTATCAAGTACGCCGACTTCCTGCGGTACACCTCGGAGGCCAAAGTGAAGGAGGCGGGCAAAATGGCGGTGGAAGGCAAAGAATACGTCGTTACCGACGGCGATATCATGCACTTCCGGTTCAATGTGTGAGGCGAGGCACCAAACCCAACTTCGTCCCTTCTTCCACCATCCGCTGAAATCCCGCCTCAAAATCGTTGGGAATAGCCCCTTCCAGCATGGCTTCCCGCACGGCGGTTTTGATGATGCCGACTTCTTTTGAGGGCGGAATGCCGAAGGTTTGCATGATCACGTCGCCGGTGATGGGCGGCTGCCACAGGCGCAGGCGGTCGGCCTCGCTCACGTCAGCCATGCGTTCCTTGAGGTATTCGTAACCTTCCAAGTAACGGGCCATTTTTTTTGGATTCTTAGTCGTGATATCCGAGGCGCACAGCAGCATCAGGTCTTCGATGTCCGGTCCGGCATCGAACAGCAGGCGGCGGACAGCGCTGTCAGTCACCTGTTCTTTTGTGAGGCTGATGGGGCGCAGGTGCATGCGCACCATTTTTTGCACATACTCCAATTTGGAATCGAGCGGCAGGCGCAGGTTTTTGAAAATGCGCGGCACCATGTTGGCCCCAAGCCACTCGTGGCCGTGAAATGTCCAGCCAACCTTGGGGTGGAATTTTTTCGTGGGCGGTTTGGCGATGTCGTGCAGCAGCGCTGACCAGCGCAGCCAAATATTGTCGCTGCGGCGGCAGAGGTTGTCGAGCACCTCCAGCGTGTGATAAAAATTGTCCTTGTGCGCCTGCCCTTCCCGGTCTTCCACGCCTTGCAACGCGGCTACCTCGGGCAGGATAATTTGCAACAAACCCGCGTCGAACAAGAGGTTGAAGCCAACCGAGGGTTTGGTGCACATCAGTATTTTTTCCAATTCGGTGGAAATACGCTCTTTCGAAATGATGTGAATGCGGTGCTTGTGCTCACTGATACCGGCCAGTGTGTTTTTTTCGATGTAAAAACCCAACTGGTTGGCAAAACGAATGGCGCGCAGCATGCGGAGCGGATCGTCCGAAAATGTTTTTCCCGGCTCCAAGGGCGTGCGCAGGATTTTCCGTTCCAAATGTTCCAGCCCCTCGAACGGGTCAATGATCTGCCCGAAATCAGCCTCGTTCAGGCTGACGGCAAGGGCGTTGATCGTGAAATCGCGGCGGTTTTGGTCGTCTTCAAGCGTGCCCTGCTCTACGTCGGGCTTGCGGCTGTCGGAGTGGTAGCTCTCCTTGCGGGCACCCACAAATTCCAGTTCGATGCCGTCGCAACGAAGCATGGCAGTGCCAAACCGGCGGTAAACGACCACCTTGGGCGAGGGCATCATCTTGGCCGCCAGGGTCTCAGCCAGCCGGATGCCGTCGCCCACGCACACGATGTCAATGTCTTTGGTCGGACGGCCAAGGAGCCGGTCGCGTACATAGCCGCCCACCACGTATGCAGGCACACCGATCTCGCGGGCGCTCTGCGCCACAGCATCAAAGATTTTTCGCTCGTCGGGAAGTATGGAAAAAAGCATCAGTTCGATTGATTCGGTTGGATCGCTTGGAGGTTAAGCGAAAATCTCCATTTCCCCGTACACCTCCTCAATTTCGGCCAACAAGCCGAAGAGTGTTTCCGGTTCCATTTCGGTCACGAGGCTGGCGCGGTAGGGTTTGATATTGGGCAGATCGCGGAAATACGGCGCGTAGTGGCGGCGCATTTCGAGCACCCCGAGTTTTGGCCCTTTCCACTCGATGCTGTCGGCCAGGTGCTGGCGGGCGGCGCGTACGCGCTCGGCCACGTCGGGCGGAGGCAGTATTTCGCCGGTGGCGAAAAAATGCTTGATCTCGCGAAAAATCCACGGATAACCGATGCTGCCCCGCCCGATCATGATGCCATCGGCCCCGAAACGGCGGCGGTAGTCGAGCGCCTTTTCGGGGGTGTCCACGTCGCCGTTTCCAAAAACCGGGATGTGCATGCGCGGATTTTCTTTCACCCGGGCAATCCACGACCAGTCGGCCTCGCCCTTGTACATCTGCACGCGGGTGCGGGCGTGGATAGTGAGCGCGGCGATGCCCACGTCCTGCAGGCGTTCGGCGACTTCCACGATGTTGATGGAGGCCTCGTCCCAGCCGAGGCGTGTTTTAACGGTGACGGGCCGCCGGGTGCTTTTCACCACGGCCTCGGTGAGGCGGAGCAGTTGCGGAATGTCGCGCAGCAAGCCAGCGCCAGCCATTCGGCAGGCCACCTTGGCTACAGGGCAGCCGAAATTGATGTCAATCACATCGGGGTTTTTGGTCTCGATGATCTCGGCTGCTTCGATCATGTTGTCCAACTGCCCGCCGAAATACTGGATGCCGATGGGGCGCTCGTAGTCAAAGATGTCCAATTTTTTGAAACTCTTGATGGCCTCGTGTACCAGCCCGTCGGCGCTGACAAACTCGGTGTACACCATGTCCGCCCCCTGTTCCTTGCACAGTTTTCGGAACGGCGGGTCGCTCACGTCCTCCATGGGTGCCAGCAGCAAGGGATACTCGCCCAATTCGATATTTCCAATTTTTACCATAAAAACGGGGCAAAGGTAGTGGAAAAACCACTGCTGCGCGGAACGGAGTTATACCTCGCACCGCAAGGTGTGAAGCCGCTTTTGTCATACTGAGCCAAAATAACGGGCCGAAGGCCATGCACAAAACCTCGCAGCGCGAAGTGCAACACTTACCTTCGCCCCCAAAACTGCCTTCGTCATGCTTTTTTTCAAAAAAACATCGCTTTTCGCAATGCTCGTTTTTTGCGCGAGCGCCCTTTCCGCCCAATCGCTGTACATGCCCCGCAATATCCAACGGGCATACGAACGCCAAACCCGCTCGCACGACGGGCGGCCCGGCCCCAAATACTGGCAAAACCACGCCTCATACCGGATAAATGCTTCCGTGGACTTGGCCACCCGCGAGCTGTCGGGCCGTGCTGAAATTCGGTATTCCAACCAAAGCCCTGATACGCTGACCATGATCCGCCTCAAACTGGCGCACGACCTGTACCGGAAAAACGGCCTTCGCGGCAATGATCTCAATGTTGCGGCCATCACCGAAGGGGTGTTTGTCCCGCAGGTGCGTGTGGCTGGCACTCCCGTGGAAACCAAGGCGCTTCGCCAGCACAGCACTTTTCTCGATGTGAAATTGGACAGCCCGCTGCCGCCCGGCCAATCGTTTGATCTCGGCGTGGACTGGGCCTACATTACCCCTCCCGCCGCTGGCGCACCCCGCGAGGGCGCGTACGATTCAACGACCTGGTTTGTGCCCTATTGGTACCCGCAGGTGGCTGTTTACGACGACCTGCACGGTTGGGCAGACGCGCCGTACAACGGCCTTCAGGAAATGTACAATGACTTTGCCGATTACGAGGTGCGCATTACCGTGCCCTCCAATATTATGGTTTGGGCCACGGGGATTTGGCAAAATGTTGAGGCGATGCTGAAGCCCGATTTTCTTCGGCGCTACGACGAGGCGCAGCACAGCGAATCAGTGGTCAAGATTTTTACACCACAGGACTACACCTACGGCGGCAATTTTTTCAAAACCGAAGCCAACGGCACACATACCTTTGAGTACAAGGCCGAACAGGTACCCGACTTTGCCTTCGCGTTCAGCAGTTACTACCTGTGGGATGCCACCACAACCATCGTGGATGCCGCTACGGGTCGGAAAGCTTTCGTGAGCGCAACCTACAACCCCAAGTCGCAGGACTATTATCAGGTGTGCCGAGTAGCCGCCGATGGGCTGAACCTCATGTCGCGCTGGGTACCCGGCTATCCGTACCCGTACCCGAGCATGACGGTTTTCAATGGCAGCGGCGGTATGGAGTTTCCGATGATGTGCAATGACGGCAGCACCCACCCCAATAGCCCCACCGGCCTGACCGTACACGAAACAGCGCACACGTATTTTCCCTTCATGATGGGCATCAACGAGCAGTACTACGCTTGGATGGACGAAGGCTGGGCCGCTTTTTTTGATGTGGTCGTGACCGATTCTTTGGCTGGAAAGCCGGAAGGACGCCTCCGCAATTATCCGGATTTTGCGGGCACAGAAAACGATATGCCGCCCATGACCCCCTCGCGGTTTTTGTCCAATCCGGCATACCGTGTGGCCTCCTACAACCGCGCCCAGGCGGCCTATTTCAATTTGTACCAGCTGCTCGGATACGACCGGTTCCACCGTTGTATGGTCGAATACATGAACCGCTGGAAAGGCAAACACCCCCAACCGTTCGACTTTTTCAATACCTGGAACGCTACCGCAGGAGAAAACCTCGACTGGTTCTGGAAGCCCTGGTTCTTCGACTGGGGCTATCCTGACCTGGCTGTGGCAGAGGTGGGCCCTAAGGGTATCGTTGTGGAAAATACAGGCACTATGCCTATGTCGGTCGTCGGCGAAATTGAGTACAAAGACGGCACCAAAGAAAGTTTTCGACACACTGCGAGCGTATGGCGTTCAGGTAAGCGTACGTTTTTGGTACCTGTGGCTGCTGGCAAAACGGTGCAAAAGGTGACGCTCGGCGACCCGCACGTTTCGGATACAGTGAAGGAGAACAACGTCTGGCCACAGTAACTATCCGCTATTTTTTACCACAGATTCGCACGGATTAACACGGATTATCAAAGGATAAATCTGTGTTAATCCGTGCGAATCTGTGGTAAAAAATAGCGGATAGTGCCGCGTCTCTGCGGTTGGAAAAATTTCGCAAGCCGCCCCAAAAAACGTCGTTGGCTGACTGCCAGATCGTGGTCGTAGAGATTTTTGGAACTAAACGCCCGTCGTTCGTTTTCTTGCCCCAAATTTTGCTGTGTCAGTTATGAAAACAAACGCCTGCTTCCCTGTACGCCCAGCGCGTCGCTCGTCTGCTTTTTTCTCCAAATCTTTAGTCATCCTCAACCTTGTGCTTGGCATATGCATGAGCAACGCTCAGGCCCCCATCGGCCCTACAACGGATGCTAACCGCCGGACACATAGCGCTGTTCGCGTCGAAAAGGCACCCCAAATAGACGGCCTTCTGGACGATCTTTGCTGGCAACAAGCGTTAGTAGCCGCCGATTTCATCACTCTGTCGCCCTCATTCGGCCAGCCTTCCTCCGAGCGCACCGAGGTGCGGGTGTTGTACACGGACGAAGCGGTGTACATCGGAGCGTACCTGTATATGCGCGATGCGGCACGCCTGCGCTCCGACTTGACCGCCCGAGATGCCAGCAGTAATGCCGACCAGTTTCATGTGGGCCTTGATACCTATCGCGACCGTCAGAACGCTTTTCGGTTTGAGGTGACGGCAGCTGGAGTGCAACGCGACGGGCGCATGTCGTCCAACGATTTTGACCTGTCGTGGGATGCCGTTTGGGATGCGCGTACGCGCGTACACACCGACGGCTGGTCGGTAGAAATGCGCATCCCGTTCAGCGCCCTGCGCTTTGCCAAACAACCCGAACAGGTGTGGGGTATGCAGTTTGCCCGGCAGTTGCAATACGCCAACGAGTTCAGCGCTTGGAGTCCGGTGGACCCAAACGGTGCTGGTGCTATGCCTCAGTGGGGTGACCTGTCGGGATTGCGCGACCTGAACCCGCCCATGAGGCTGGCGTTTTCGCCGTATTTGGCCGCAGGGATGCGGCACGCGCCGGTGTCCACCGATCCTGTGGAGTACGCCAACAGCCGTACTTTCAACGGTGGTATGGATGTGAAGTGGGGTCTGAACGAAAGTTTCACGCTTGATGCCACGTTGGTGCCCAATTTTGGCGAAGCCCTCAGCGACAATATCGTGCGCAACCTTTCGCCGTTTGAGGTAGCCTACGAGGAGCGCCGGCAATTTTTCACAGAAGGCACCGAGCTGTTCGGCAAGGGGGAAATGTTCTACTCCCGCCGTATCGGCGACCGGCCACCGGGTTTTTTTTCCGCTATTTTTGAAGCCGGAGAAAACGAAGTTTTGCTTAAAAACCCGTCTCAACAACCCCTGTACAATGCCACCAAATTGTCGGGGCGCACCAAGTCCAAACTCGGCATCGGGCTGCTGAATGCCGTAGCCGCGCCCACCGAGGCCCTGATCAGAAACGAGACCACGGGCCAAGAACGCGAGTACCGAACCGCTGGCTTTACCAACTACAACGTGCTGGTGATAGATCAACTCCTGCCAAACAACTCGGCTTTGGCATTCGTGAACACCAGCGTGCTGCGTGAGGGCGGTGCCCGTGATGCCGTGGTATCGGCCTTGGTATGGAAACTGCGCGACAAGGCCAACGCTTACGAAATCTCCAACGCCAGCCGCATGAGCCAGGTGTTTGGTATTGATGGCGTGCAGCGCGGTTTTAGCGTGGACGCAGCGTTGGAAAAACTACAGGGAAAGTGGGGATGGCTTTTTTACACCGGCATCACCGACGATCATTACGACCAGCGCGACCTCGGCCTCAACCGGCGCAACAACTTTTGGCGGCAGTTTGGCAAGGTCACCTTCCGCGATTTCCAGCCGCGCGGCAATTTACTCTACCGCTACGCCGAATTGTCGGTGGAAAATACCCTGCTGTACGCCCCCAGCGTGTGGGAGGCCTTGGAAGTATTTGCCTACGGCGAAACGATGACCAAAAACCAGCTCATGCTCAGTGGTTTCATTATCAGTCGGCCTCTGTGGCATTACGACTACTTCGAGCCGCGTGTGCCGGGCAAAAAACTGCGTCGCCCGCCTTTTGTATTTGCCTCCGCGCAAGTCAATACTGACAGGCGCAAGCGATTTTATTGCTCGGCTGAACTTCAGTTTGCCGAAAGCCCCATTCCGAATGACCCGCTCATTGGGGTAGTGCTGCGCCCGACTTGGGTGGCCAACAACCATTTGCGCCTCACAGGTAACATGCGTGCACAAAAGGATTACGCTAACTTCGGTGCCGTCAACTGGGACGATCCCGACCGCATCGTTATCGGAAAACGGGCTGTCACCACTTTCGACAATACGATATCGGTGGACTACCTGTTCAACGCTCGCATGAACCTGACCTTCCGAGCGCGGCATTACTGGACCAAACTGTTTTACTTGGAATACCTCGACCTGAACGACGACGGCACTCTGGCTCCGTCCGACTGGGCTGGCCACGCCGACGAGAACTTCAACTTGTTTAATATTGACTTGGTGTATACCTGGCAATTTGCCCCTGGCAGTTTTTTCAATATCATTTGGAAGGATGCTGTGTTTGTGGGCGACGACATCCGTGACGACGGGTTCTTCCAGAATTTTCAAAAAACCATGCGTGCTCCACAAGACAATTCTATTACGCTCAAATTGATCTACTGGCTGGACGCAGGGCGCTGGGGACAGCGATAGTGCATCAGAAAAACGCGAGCCGCCCCGTGTTGTCGGGACGGCTCGCGCACTTTTTACCGATAAGGCCGGTGGCCCAACCGGTTAGAGCGTGTTTAAATTTCAGTGCCGAGGCGAAAGCGAGCAAATTTTGTTTCAGGCAAGGCAAAATTTGCAGGCATAGCCGGTTGTCT